>JABABJ010000173.1 GCA_014238275.1 Leptospirales bacterium
AGCTCCGAAAATGTGAGCCAAAACAAGGTTTCCTTGTTTTGGCGTCCCTCACTTGCACCAAGGAGGGTGCAAGTGAGGTTTTATAAAACTCCCTCTCGTGAAAATGATTTATAAAAAAGTTTTTTGCTAATTCACGCAAAAAAAAGAAAAAACGATAGACATAAAATACCCCTCTATAAGCATTACGAATCATTCTTTGATTAGGAAGTCTAGGAGGAATCGATCCATTTGAAAATACTTCTGATTGATCCTGATTTTCCTCAAAATAGACCTCTAACTCGATTTTCTTCTGTTTTTTCTCTTCGAACGGGCATTTTCTCATGCTTGGACAGGATTCGCTTGAGCCATCCCTCGGCTGATGTCTATTTTTTCCATCCGAATGTGGATTACGAAAAAAATATCTGTTTCTTGGAAAATCTGCGTCCCTTTCCTGACCGCCAGAAGTATCCAAGTCTTGAAGAAGATAGATTGAAAGATCACTCATCTGAACTTATCTCTCTGAGAAAGGAATACTTCCAAGTCTTTCTCGGACCTCCATTTGATATATTTTCTCTTGCCGAAGATATAGGAGAAAACATACGAAACGATCTCCCTTTGTGGATTTCTAAGACTCGTTCTCGTTTAACCCGACTTTTTGGCGGATATGAGTTCTCTCGAAAAAAAACGTATACAGTCCTAGGTTCAGCTCGTGATATGTATCTTCATCCAACAGCATCGGTGCTTCACGGAAATGTGATAGATACGAGAAACGGTGAGGTTATATTAGATGAAGGTGTGGAAGTAGCTCCCTTTAGCTATATTCAGGGACCGCTATATGCCGCTCCTAGGGCAAAGCTAGATAACCTTCATATATCAAATAGTATCGTAGGAAGTGAGACTCGCCTAGGGGGTGAAATAGAGGGGGCTCTGATAGGAGATTTTACGAATAAGCATCATGAGGGATTCCTAGGGCATAGTATCATAGGGAAATGGGTAAACCTAGGGGCATTAACCACAAGCTCTGATCTCAAAAATAATTATGGGAATATAAGAATTACAATTCCTCGTGACTTTTATCCAAATGCACAAAATATGCTTCAGATGGATACCAATCGTATCAAGTTTGGTGCTATAATAGGAGATTTCGTGAAAACAGCGATTGCTACTATGTTGAATACGGGAACGGTTTTGGACGCAGGAACTAGCGTTTTTGGTTCCTCTCCCCCCAAGTATCTCCCTCCCTTTTGCTGGGGTTCAAAACCAGAAAGATCGTATGAATTGCAACGTTTTTTAAGAGATAGCAGCAAAGTAGCCTCTCGTCGGGAGCAAAAGATTCCTAAACAGGTAGAAGAGCTGATTACAACTCTTCATCAAAACATACAAAGAACCATCCAGTCTAAATCAATCTCAGATTAGGACAAGCGTAGACTTCGAGAGCAGTCCTTCCGGTCAATGAAACTCTATGCATGTTATTTAATTTCGATGCATATTTGCACACACATCTTTCTTTATTTGTCCTAATTTGGATTTGATTTTGCAGGGGGTGTAAAGTTTTGATACATTTTTTTTGAATTACTATTTGACATTTTCGAGACTACTTTTCCTATGGTGCGTAAGGCATGAGACGCATTGGTGTTCAGCTTCAGCCAGAAGCCCCTGGAGTACCTGTAGATACAGAGTTTGATGTACAAGCAGTAGCAGAAGTTCTCAAGCGTAAAAAATCTCATCGTGGAAATGTTTTATATGATCTCAGCTCGCAGTTGCCTGTTTTATACGTATTTCTTAGGCATCTTGGATGTGCCTTTTGTCAAAGCTCACTAGTCAATCTGAAGGTTCAATACCCTGAGATTCAAATGGAAGGCGTTGAGTTGGTTTTAGTTCACATGGCTTCAGAAGAGGAAGCCGAGGGTTTGTTTTATCTATACGACCTAAATGATGTGATTCGAGTTTCTGATCCCAAACGTGAGCTTTATCAAGCCTTTCGTATCGCAAGAGGAAGTCTTCATCAAGTATTTGATCCACGTATTTGGCTCCAAAGCCTACTTGCAAAAACTCTCAGTATGGATCAGCTAAATCCTATCTTGGGTGATCCTCTTCAAATGGGAGCAGTGTTTCTTCTGTTCAATGGAGAATTGATCCATAGTTTTAGAAATCACTTGATTACAGATATTCCTTCCTATCTTGATCTGGCAAAATATCCCTGTGAAATCCCAAAAAAATAGTTGTCAGCTTGAAATAGGTCTGTTCAGCTTTGCTTTCTTGATTGATTCTGACTCCTCCTTCTGATCTGACTTGATGAAGCAACCACTGTAAACTGTTCTTTCAGGCTTGTCTTCTATTTGTTCCCTGTTCTTATCCCAAATATGTCTCAGACTGAATGCAACAGAACTGAAGGCGATTTGATCCCATGGGATTTCATCCTTCCCAAAAAGTTTCACCTCCAATGTTTCCTCTCCAGGAGAAAAATTACTATCCATGAGGATGGAGCTAAACAGAAGATAGACTTGACTTAGATGAGGTATACTGTAAATAGTGTGAAGGTTCTGAATCTGGATATTTGCTCTTGCCTCTTCTCTCGTTTCTCTGATGGCTCCCTCTTCTGCTGACTCGTGATTTTCCATAAATCCCGATGGAAGAGTCCATAATCCAAAGCCAGGCTCAATTGACCTTTTACATAATAAGACTTTCTTCTTCTCCCAAATAGGAATACTGCCGACTATGATTTTAGGGTTGGAGTAATGAATTTTGCCACAAGAACTACATACATATCGGTGATGAGTATCACCTTTGGGAATCATCCTCTCGGTTCCCTTACCGCATAAACTACAATATTCCATTGATATTGATACTATTTATAATTTTCACTAGAAAATCAAACTCAAAAAAATAGTGAATAGAAAAAAAAACAAAGAAATACAAGATCTCATATCTTGGGAAAACTGGAAATCTCAAGATATACATGATTTAATTTTACTAGCTGAAAAAATCAAGAACAATCCTTCTTCTTATGCTAATACTCTTATGGGTCATTTTATGTTTATGATCTTTCAAAAAACCTCTACTCGGACCCGTGTTTCCTTTGAAATTGGGATGACTGAAATGGGAGGAAAGGCTGTCTATCTGGACTGGGATAAGACAAACTTCCAGCTAACTCCTATTCAATACGAAACAGCCTATCTTTCGAGTCATTCTTCAGTAATTGTAGCTAGAATGAAAAAGCATGAAGATCTTCTCAAGCTAAGAGAAGGAGCAGAAGTCCCTGTGATTAATGGTTGCTGTAATATATATCATCCTTGCCAAGCTCTTGCTGATATGTTTACAATTTATGAAGATCGAGGTTCTATCAAGGGAGTAAAATTGCTTTATGTAGGGGTTTATAATAATGTAGTAAATTCTCTTGTAGAGCTTGCATGCATATTTGGAGTTCATCTACACTTGGTATGTCCAATCTGCCCTAAGGAAGTTGTAGATAATAAGATGAGGGAAAAACTAAAAGAGAATGGTCTTCTTACGGAAAGTCTTGACCTTAAACAAGCCATAAAAGATGCAGATTATATCTACACGGATACTTGGATTGATATGGAGTTTTTTGGACAAAAGCAATATAAAGATTTACAGGAAGAAAGAGTAAAAATAATGCTTCCTTATCAGGTAAATCAGGAAGTGCTTCAAAATACTAATGCAAAAATACTTCACGATATGCCAATACATCTTAACTATGAGATCACCAAAGAAGTAGTAGAAAGCCCTCGTTCTTTAATCTTGAAACAAGCCTCTAATAGGCTTCATGTTCAAAAAGCAATTTTAGATTTTCTGATTTAATGGATCTTCTTATTTCTGGAAATACTCAAAGACAATACAGTCGAAGTATTTGCTTCTTTCTTTTCATCCCTTGAGAAGGACAGGTATTCCAGATGAGACCCAATAGACTCGTTTTGAATGGCTTGCAAAAACTTGGCTACATATTCCCAATAAATCGCTGAAAAGACGAGCCATTTTATTTTCAGGAATGATTCCAAGCCCTGTTTCAGTACTAACAAAAATAACTGGCAGGCAGCAAGATTTACAGATGTCGATGATTTGATGGATTCTCTCCAGTAGCTCCTTTTCTAAGCGATGAGAATGAAGATTCTTTGAGTTTGCAGATTTTTGATATAAAAAGTTATTGACCCAAAGACCTAGACAATCTATCAGGAAGAGGCTATAAGATGACTTGTTTGTTTGAAGAGCATTTTCTAAAAAAAGAGTTTCTTCTAGCGTTGTCCAGCCCCCAAGGATTTCCCTCTCTTTTTGATGTGCTTTAATCTTTACTTGCATTTCTGAATCTAAGTTGGAAGGGCAAGTTGCTACAAACAGTCGATTGGGAGTTTTCTTTTCTAGCCTATCTGATGTATCAGATAGGGAGGGGCTTTTCCCTATCAGTTCATCGGCAAGCTGAAGAGCGTATCTGCTCTTTCCGCTTTTTCTTCCCCCAGTAATCAGATAAATTTCAGCACTCATTCTTTGCAAAAATCATAGAAAAACCATAGAAAAACTTCTCAAAATATATCCTATAAGAAACTTGACATCTAGGAGCAAAATTGAAGTTAAATCAAGAATCCTCTAAATTTTCTGTCAATATAAATTCTTGCTTTTCATCCTTTTCATACTTTTCATACAAGGGATAAAAGCTCAGGAAGAGATCATAAACTATGCAAATGAATCATGGTGGAAATAAAAAAGAATTAAGTATAAAATACAATCTTGCTCCAGAAGATATATTAGATTTTAGTGCAAGTATCAATCCTCTTGGTCCTCCTGAATGGCTTCCTTCTCTTCTCAACCGTCATCTGCACGAGGTGGAATGTTATCCTGAGCCTCATTGTGAATCCTTCATCAATCTTCTTTCTAAAACACTCCAGATCGATTCTCAAAGGATTATTGCTGCATCGGGTGCAAATCAAATTTTTTATGCAATTTGTAAAATTTCTCAGCTTTCAAGGGCACTGATTGCTCTTCCTTCTTATACTGAGTATGTGAATTGTGCCCTTGCGGCTGGCCTTGAGGTCAAAAAGATCTATCCTCGAGATGATAGTCCATCGATGGACTATCATCGATTATCCTCTGAGATTCAGGACAATGACCTTGTTTTTCTAGGGCATCCAAATAATCCCAACGGAAACCTTCTTCAAAAAAATATGACATTAAACTGGATAGATTCTCATCCTAATAGTCTTTTTGTGATTGACGAATCCTTTTTGGATTTCATTCCTGATTCCTCTAGTTTTCTGAATAGTAAATCCTCTAATGTTATTGTAGTTCGTTCTTTTACAAAATTTTACGCTATCCCTGGGCTCCGTATAGGATATTCTGTCTCTTCCTTGGAACACTCTGCTCAAATGAGACAGCAAATTCCTGATTGGTCTGTAAATATCTTTGCACAAAAAACGGCTGAATCGATCCTTCTATATGATCTTCAGGACTATCGTCAAAAAACAATCCATGATAATATACAGAATCGAAAGATTCTTTGTGAAAACTTGGGTAGTATCCCTCTGCTAGAGACATGGGAGGGTATGGCTAATTTTATCTTGTGCCGTCTGAAAGATAAAGGGAAATGGGGAGTAGTTGAATTATCCAATCAGCTGATGAGTAAATACGGTATTTCAATTCGGGATTGTCAGAATATGGGACTTGAAGATGACAGTTATTTCCGTGTTGCTGTTCTAGACGCTCAGGAAAATCAAATCCTTTATGAAGCCCTTAAAAAAGAGCTTTCTTCGAACGAGTCATTTCTTCAAAAATCTTCGGATCTTCCGTTGAATCTTTCCTCTCCCCAAAAAAGAAGATTGAAAGAAAGAAAGTCTATTGTTGCAAAGAGGAATCACTTGCTTCATCATACGAGAAAAAGAAGCAGGAAAAATCAAATATCATCTCTGATGATTCAAGGAACATCTTCAAACTCCGGCAAAAGTATTTTAACAGCGGCATTTTGCAGAATCTTTTCTCAAGATGGAATGAGAGTCTCACCCTTCAAAGCCCAAAATATGTCTTTGAATTCCTTTGTTACAAAAGATGGGAGGGAAATTGCTCATTCACAAGTCCTTCAAGCGGCAGCTGCTCGAATCGAACCTGATTATCGTTTCAATCCAATACTTCTCAAACCAATTTCAAATTCTTCTTCTCAGATTATCGTGGAAGGAAAGTCGATTGGGAAGATGTCAGCTCGTGAGTATCAAGAAAAAAAGAAGCACTTTTTTGAGATCGTATGTAATTCATATGATGAGTTGAGTTCAAAGTACGACTTGATCGTTTTAGAAGGAGCTGGAAGTCCAGCCGAAATCAATCTCAAAAAAAACGATATTGTAAATATGAATATGGCTTTGTATGCGGATTCTCCTGTCCTTCTTGTTGGCGATATTGACAGAGGAGGTGTCTTTGCTTCTTTTACAGGAACCTATGAACTTGTCAATTTGAAAGAGAAAAAACTTATCAAAGGATTTCTAGTAAACCGTTTTCGAGGAGATTCATCCCTTCTACAAGATGCATATGAATACATGAAATTCCGTACGGGTAAAAGTATTCTTGGAACGATTCCCTATATAGAAAATTTGAATCTTCCCGAAGAAGATTCCTTGAGTTTTCAGCAAAATCCAAGAACCACTTCTCCTTCTTTTGCTGATTTTGTGGATATTGCTTTAATTGAAATACCTCATATTGCTAATGTAACAGATATTACTCCTCTTTTATCTGAGCCCGATGTAAAACTTCGATGTGTTCGAGAAGAACATGAGCTTGGCGAGCCAGATGCGATCATCATCCCTGGAAGTAGAAACAGTATCGAAGATCTTCGATTCCTTCAGAACAACGGCTTGGGGAAAGCTATCCAGCAAATAGGGATAAAAGGAAAGTGTGAAATTGTCGGCATCTGTGCTGGCTTCCAAATGCTTGGGAGTAGAATCAATGATCCTCATGGTATTGAAGCAAAAGTCACACAAATCAAAGGACTCTCTCTCTTAGATTTAGAGACAGAATTCTTCTCGGAAAAACAACTGACTCAAATGAATCTTCAGCATATACCTTCCAACCTTAGGATCAAAGGCTATGAAATTCATCATGGTAAGAGCAAGTCTTCGTCAGGGAAAGCTATTTTTGCAGAGGATGTGCAACATGGAGCTAGTCTGAGAGGACTTGCTCACAACCATAAACCAATATGGGGAGGATACATTCACGGCATCTTTGATGATGACCTTTTTCGCCGATGGTTTATTGACGGTCTGAGAGAAAGGAAAGGGATGCAGAAACTTGGAAATCCTCAAACCATCTATGATTGGAATCCTTCCTTAAACCGTTTAGCAGATATTGTTCGAGACAATGTGGATATGAAAAAAATATATCGTCTTCTTGCTCTTTGATTCCTATGCCTTTTTCCACTTATGACAACGGAGAAGTATCATGAGAGGCTGCTAAACCAACGCAGATAGTACAATAACACCGACCCTGTCAAGTGCACAAAATTTTCATGGTCTGTCAACAAAAAAAACAGAATAAATGGAAAAAATTTTCTCAAAACTAAGGTGGAGCATAATAGTAGGAAACTCGCCGAGAAAACAGGGAATCCCTACAAATACCAAATACCACAGGCGGGCACTGATGCCCGCCCCATTTTCGGAGCCATGAAGCTTCCGAAAATGCGTCCCTAAGTTGTAGCACGGACGGTGCAACTTAGGTCTTATATAACTTGCAACTTAGGTCTTATATAACTCCCTTTCTGGAAAATAGACAATATCTACTATTTTTCTCTTTATCCTAATTTTTGGATGATCTTGCAGTTTGTTTTTATCTTTGTTATTGTTTCTTATTGTTTCTTTTTGTTGTTATTTTTTTACCTTTGTTATTGTTTCTTTTTGTTGCTATTTTTTTTACCGTTATTTTCTTTTTTCTTTTTTCTTTGAGTTTCTTCTTTTCCTTTAGCAGAGAGTGGTAATAAGGTAGAAAGCTAGAGCTGATAATTGCTGTTGGCAAAGCAAACATGAGTATTCCTAAGACAGAAGTGATAGCACCAAAGATTTTTCCTAATGGTGTAATAGGAGTAAGATCGCCATAGCCTACTGTCGTCAGAGTTGCAATTGCCCACCACATTGCAGCTGGAATACTACTAAATGCTTCCGGTTGTTGAGTATGTTCTAGGTGGTAAAGACATGTTGCAAAAATTAGCATCGCTAAAAGTAAAATAGAAAAAACACTGGCAAATTCCCTCTTCTTCTCTTTTGCAATGTGGATCATTGTCTTGATTCCGATTGAATACCGATAGAGTCTAAGGATTCGGATCATCCTTAGAACTCTCAAATCAAATCCTGAAAAAGTAGTCAAAATCGAAAGCATATCCAAAAGCATAAGTGGTGTAAAGAAAAATCGTATTTTGCCAACCAAGCTTTGATATTTTTGATGTATCATTCCTGATACAAAAAAGCGAGCAAAGTATTCTATGAGAAATATGAAAATACTGATAAGCTCAAAAACTATGAAAAATAATCCATATGCTTCCCTAAGTGAAGAAATACTCTCCAATAGTAATCCAATAATATTCAATACAATCAGAATAAAAAGAAAAAAAGATGTCTTACTTCTTTCATCTTCTAAAGCCTTGTATAGAATCTTTTTTGAAATCATCTTAACGAAAACTTTTGGATGAGGAAGGAGTCCTCAGATCTTCTGAGGTGAAACAGTGAGGACATCCATAAATATGAACCTGACGTTTCTTTTCCGAATTTTCCTCTGCTTCCATAGAACAAATGAGATATTCACTTGAAAGGAGACCTATTTTGCACACAGGACAGTTTCTTGCCCTTGAAATGATACCATGAGTATTTATCTCTAATCCTTTAGATTGGATTTTCTTTTTTTTAGATTGTTTCTCTATAGTTTTTTTGATCTTCTCTTCGATTTGTAAAAAATATAAAAAAATCAAAGCAGTAACACAAAAACCGATAATACTTAAAAAGAAAATCATTCTTATCTTTTAATTAGAAAATATTTGACTTTAATACTCACCTTTTGAAATTCATTGCAAGTTTTCAAGAAATTTTTATTGTATAGTAGGTCAATCAAACTTTACAAAGGGATTGAATGATAAAATTTTGTATTTGATGTGACATAGGACGATAATTCTTAGACCACTCTTGAGAAGCATCTGGTCCTACTTCATTGGTACAAGCAAGGAAAACTGTAAAGGATTTGCAAAAACAAGATGATACTTGAGCTAAACCAAAAGCCTCTAAATTTTCAAAACAGAAAGGGTACATTGAATGGCTTGTACTGGAAGGATTTTGAGGAAAGGGAAACTCTACTAGACTCACTCCAGTAGTTGTATTTACTCCTCCTGTTTGAAAAACAATTTCATTCATAAGATTTATTTTGGGATTTATTTTTCCTTTTCCTTTGCTAGCAATTTTTTTGTCAGCTAGCTGTTTCGCATCTGAGTGTTTATCTTTTGCATATTCCAAAAGATATTCAGAAATACTTCCAGCCTGCGTTTGCATGCGAGTCTTCATGTTTTCTGGAAGCTTTGCATGTCCTTTCATTACCAAGGGATCACAATAATAAAATTGTCGGCTCCAGATAAAAGAAAAGTTACGAGAAAAATTGCAAGACAAACCAATGCTAGATTCCTTATGAGAGAAGGAATTCCTATAGATACCACAAGAACCCAGAAATACTATTTCAAAAACGGGGTTATCTTGACTGAGAAGACGCTCTTGAAGAGATAAAGCAGAAGCTAAAGAGCCAATTCCTGTTTCCAAAATCTCGACTCGAAACTTCTCTCCCTCAGACAGGCTCTGAGGGAGAGAGTAGAAGGAATGGATGGACTTTCCTCTTGTTTCCCAAAAAGACTTGATTTGAGAAAAGGGTAGGGATACAAGATGAAGATGCTTTTTTAGGAGATCTATCTCAGGAGAGAAAGCTCCTAAAAATAGAAGTGTTTGCATGGGGCTAAAATGCGGTAAAGATAGCTCTGAGAAAGCTATTTACAGGAGCTTGTTCACGAGTATCTTCAAGGCTTTCTCTCAGCTCTCTTACTACTATTTTAGCGTCATTGACTAAGGTATTGGCGTTACGGCTCATTTCATCATCGTTTACTAAAATCCCCAAGGTTCCCTTTCCTTGGTTGATTTTCTGCACGATTTGGCTTATGTTTTCAATGGTATCACGAATATTTGTCCGATTTTCGCTAATCATCTCGGAAAATCCTGCAAGAAGATCGCTGCTCGAAAAGCCTTGTAACTCTACAAATTTCTCTTTACCACGACGCTCAAGGATCTCTTGAAGAGGATCTTTGGAGAACAACCCAAAAGGTGAAAAGGTCAGAATAGGAATTGGTTGAAAATGACGTCCTTCTTCGTCTTTTTCAGCATACCCAGGAGAGATGGATACAATGCTTGAGGATAGAAAAGATGTACTTCGGATTGTGATTTCATAGTTTTCGTAAAAGATTACTCTTTTCTTTAGCTCAATGGTTATAGCAGTCTTTTGGCCCACTTGAAGGGATGAGTTTTTCGCAATCATCTTTCCTTCGTCATCTACAGGAATGAGATGCACTGAAGTCACTCGGCCAATCGTGAGCCCAAGTACTTTTACAGGCGAACCCTCTCGTATAGTGCTAGAATCATCAAAAAAAACGACAATCCTCCTTCCAGGTGTGGTAAAAGGGTTACCTTCAGACACGATTGTAAAAAAACCAATCACTGAAAGAGCCCCGAAAAAAAGAAGGCCGATTGGTATTGCTTGAGAAACTTTCACTTCTTAGAATGACCTCTTATGACTTATTGAAACAGAAAAATCACACACACAATCGCCTATTGAAAACTAAAAGCCTTTGTTGCCAAGTATTTTTTAATTTTTTAGCAAGTTATATACAAACAAAATGTGTAAGAAGGTAACAATTCTTCTGTTATATCATGACTTCAGATTCTCTCTTTCAATAGGTTTTATCTCCGATTACTTCCCTGTCCAATATCATGGGACCCTCGACTTTCCCACAAATAAACTGCCGTATAATTGGTTCAGTAGATGCTCGAATCTCATCTGGAGTTCCTACAAAGATTGTCTTCCCTCCATAAAGAAAAGTAATTCGATCCGCGATAGAGTAGGCAGAATCCATATCATGAGTTACAACAACCTGAGTGACTCCAAGCTCTTTTTGCATTTCGGTGATCAAATTGTTGATGATTTGGCTCATCACAGGGTCCAATCCTGATGTTGGCTCATCGTAAAGAAGAATACGAGGATTTGTAACCAATGCTCTTGCAAGCCCAGCTCGTTTCTTCATTCCCCCAGAAATTTTGCTGGGAAAGCGATTCTTAGCTGAAAGAAGGTTCAGGCGAATTAGTTTTTCACGAACTATTTGGTCAATTTTCTGCTCGGATATATTCCTTTTTTCTCTTAAGGGGAGGGCTACATTATCATAAACACTAAGCCAGTTGATCAAAGCACCACTCTGAAATAATACTCCCATAGCAGATCGTAAAATGCAGCGCTTGTCAAAGGTCGTACGACTTATTTCCTGACCTTCTATATATACGTTTCCTTTATCTGGCTCTTGGAGTCCAGACATTTGACGGATACTAACAGACTTTCCTGTCCCAGAAGCACCAACAATCACCATAGTTTCTCCTTTATGGACACCTATATTCATTCCCTTCAAAATGTCTACTCCCCCAAAGGATTTATGGACATCTCTCATTTCAATGGCATATTGCGATAAATTCATTTGGATTCTTTTACCTTATTGTAGCAAGGTTGCAAAATATAATAATTGTCAAGAATAAATTTAGTAAATATTGTAAAACCTAAGTTGTTTTGTCCTTTTCACGAGAGAGGGATGACCGCGCCTTTTATAAAACCTCAGTCATGCCCTCCGTGGCATGACTGAGGGACGCAAAGACAGGGAAACCCTGTCTTTGCTCACATTTTGCGGAGTCTCATACTCCGCAAATGGGGAGACCCTCCGTGGTCTCCCTGTGGCTCTCCCCGCGTATCCTTTCACGAGAGGGAGGACCGTGCCT
>JABABJ010000049.1 GCA_014238275.1 Leptospirales bacterium
TCTGAGGAGTCGTATTCAGTTGCAAATTCTTCTTCATGAGAGATTGGTATAGCATCTAAGCTTGCTGTTTCTTCAAGTTCTTCCTGTTCTTCTATACCTACAGCTAGTTCATCAGAAATAGCATCATCTTCTTCATGAGAGCTTGGTACATCCTGCAGCCCCGGTAATTCTTCTTCGTCTTCTGCTACAAGAGGAATAGTTTCGCTTTCGATATAATTGTTCATTTCGTATCTTCTTGCCTCGCTATGCTGCTTTTGCTCTTCTTTACTAGAGATTGGTACATCCTGCAGTCCCGGTAATTCTTCTATTTCTTCAAGGATATTCGTGATTTGTGAGACATGATCCTTAGCACCTTCCAGCTCTGCTTCTATATCACCAGTCGGCTCATCAGGAATCGTCTCCTGTTGAGTAGAATATAGATCTGAATCTTCTGAGGACTCGTATTCAGTTGCAAATTCTTCTTCAGAGGAAGCCATCTCTTCAGGTTCTTGTAAATCATGAGTGCTTTCTCTTGGGATGAATGCTTGCGGTAGACTCTTTTCGAGAGTTTGTAGCATGGGAGACCTCGTTTCTTCTGGAGGTCTTGTCTCTTGACTTTCTTGTCCCAAAGAGCTTTCATCATCATGAGCAAGAATATCGGAGGTAAGATCTTTGAGTTCTTTTGTGAAGATTTTTTCTTTCACAGGTGACAAGATTTTTCCCTGAGAAGGAAGAGAAGAGCTAGGTAAAGCATAAGTTATTCCAGCCTCTTCCTCTGGTATTCTTTTCCGTGAAGTTCCTCCAGGCCAATACCCATGGATTAAAACGTCTCTTGCAATATGATGTACAGGCCCCTTGGATAAAGGAATCCTGCACCATAGATATAATTCATCTTCAAGAAGGTTATATTTTGTAGGATGACTCATGGTCACTCTATGATTAGATTTTGAAGATATTGCCATTTTTTGGGAATTTACTACTCCTTCTATCGAAGACTAAAAAAATAGTTCTTGTTGTAATTATATATGTTACTAATTTGACTTAAGGCTTACTATTCTCCTATGAAAATCCCAAGAATTACCTATCTCTTTTATGATGGCATCGGTCTTGGTATCAAAGACAGCAAGATCAACCCGTTTACTCGTTACGCCCACTCTTTCTTATCGGCCTTAGGAGGCAAATCGCCCGAACAAGAACTTCCTGCAGGATGGGAAGTAATTCCTACGGATGCGTCTTTAGGGATCAAAGGACGCCCTCAATCTGCTACTGGACAGACCGCCTTATGGACTGGAGTTAACGCTCCACAAATGATGGAATGCCATGTTATGGGTTTCCCTGGACCTAAACTAAAAGCTTTGCTCCATGAGTATTCTATTATCAAGAAATTTCAGGATAACGGTCTTTCTGCTACTCTCCTCAATGCCTACACAGAGTCTTACTTTAAGAAAATCAAGAAGCAGCCAAAATTTCAGAGTGCTTCGACTCATATTCAAAAGGCTTCAGGTAGTCCTCTACTAACCTTAGATGATTTAGAGAATGGGAAAGCAATGTTTATGGACTATACACATGAAATCCTTCACAAATTTGTCCCTAGTCTTGCCAAACGCTTCCCCGTCCAAGATGCTCAGGAAAGAGGTCAAGATTTTGCACGAATGGCTTGGAATTATCAGCTGGTAGTTCATGAATTTTTTGTTACTGATAAGGCAGGGCATGCTCAATCTTGGGAAACAGCACAATGGTGTATCGAAACGATTGAAAAATTCCTTACTGGTCTTGTAAAAGAAATGAATCCTAAAGAAGAGCTACTGATCATCACCTCTGATCATGGAAACATGGAAGATTTAAGTGTCAAAACACATACTACGAATCATGTCCCAACTTTTGTGTGGGGGAAATATGCCAAGAAAGCTACTCAACAAATCAAGCAATTGACAGATATAGCTCCCTTCCTTTATGAGCTAATGGGAATCAAGATCGTCCTTCCATCTTATTAGTAGGATGATTTCACCAATTTCCTGTCTTTAATAAGGCACAAGGAGTCATTCCCTACTTCTATAATGGTGCAAAAACGAAAATACACCTGTTTTTATAAATTAATTGCTAAATTTATTAAAAATTGCTGAAATAATTTGACAAAAAATCATAATTATAATATTCTATTAAAAATGGGATAAAAAAAAGTTACTCTGAGAGTTATGAAAAAAATTAAAATATCAAGCTTGGAACATGGCATGTCTTTTGATCAGCCTATTTTTGTTGATCCTCGTCGCATTGTAGTGGAAGCAAGGCAGAAGATTACGAACGAAGGAATCGCTTCTCTCTTGCGAGAAGGAATACTAGAGGTAGAAACAAATGGAAACCTCATCACGAAAGAGTTTACAGAAAAAATATCTCAAGCATCTAAGCCTTATTTAGTAGGAAATGAGTATTCTGTAGCTCAAGAAAATATTGAGCTACAGAACAATTATCGTCATTTTTGTTCTCAGATTCCTTCTGTAAATAAAATTCTAGAGAAGATTGATCACACCCTCTTTAGAAACTTTGATGCTCTTATTCATGGAAAGATTTATGAAAATCATACAGTCATTCAGGCGGTATCAAGGCTCGTAAATATGGCTACTTCAATTCCTTTGCTTCCTATCCTGTTTCAGTATGGCAATTTGAAGTGCTCAAGAATGATGTTTCATGCCCTTCATTCTGCTTGTTATGGGATCCTTTTGGGAAAATCTATGGGATATAATCGTTTTCGTCTGCAAGATCTAGCTTGCTCGATGATACTCATGGATATTGGGATGTGGTTGATTCCTGAAACCGTTCGAGAAAAAAAGGAAGCTTTGTCTGAAGGAGAACGAAAGAAGATACAGGAACATCCAATCATTGGAAATAAAATACTCCTCTATACAGCTAAACATAAGGCTTCTATAGCAGATCTGAGCCTTGAACATCATGAGGCATTTGACGGAAGCGGCTATCCGAATCAGAAAAGGGAATATGAGATCAGTGAGTTTGCTCGTATCGCTTTAGTTTGCGACTCATATACAGCCATGAACGAAAAGCGTTCATGGCGCACGCAATTTTCCCCCTTCGAAGCGATTAAAATCATGCTCTCGAAGGATGTGAAGCGTTTTGATCCTCAGATACTACGAAATTTCGTCGGAGTAGTTTTATTCTATCCTATTGGCTCTCTTGTACGTCTCAATACGGGGTTAATCGGAATGGTGATTGGCTGTAAAGAGGGACAGATCCAGCAGCCATTCTTAAGGCTACTTAGGCAAGCAAGTGGAGAGCCTTTTCAAGCACTTAAATTTTTGGATCTTTCCAAGCACGACGATCTAGAAATTGCAGGGACAGTATTTCCACCTTCCTTGATACATTTCCAAGGGGATAAGGAAATCTAATCTCATGAAA
>JABABJ010000046.1 GCA_014238275.1 Leptospirales bacterium
AGATAGGATTCAAAAGCTCATTCGATTGGGAGTTTATGTCGCTTCGGAGCCTAGTTTTACGAATCAACATTTAGTGGCAGAAGGAGCTTCCAAGCCCGCTCTGGAATTATTTGGAGAGGGTCATTCTAGATTTGCAGTCGGGGTATCTTCCCTTCCTTTGGATGCAAGCGTAGAGCTTGAAATGATCTTCTCACTACTAGAAGAGAAACCTTCCTCTATGAGATTAGGATGAGACAGGACCACTTGCATTTTTTAGAAAGTATTAAAATTGTAGTTTCTTCTTTTTTAAGCTGGTTTGTTGTCTGGAAAAGTATACTACAAAAGATGATTTATCATACTGGTCGGCTGCATTTATTTCAACTTGTCTTTATTTTTGGATGTTTTACTATGGCGATCAGCTGTTCGTTTCCATGGATTAAATATAAGATTCAGTTTGCGGAAAATTATCAGTACATAGGTTCTAACTCTCGTTTTCTTTTTTTCATGGCTACAGTTTGGATAGCTCTTTCGTTCTTTCTAAGTTTTCGTTCTAAATACAGAGGTATTCTTAGTTCTGTCGTCTTTCTATCTATTTCTGCTTACTATTGCTATGGAATTGTATTTCCTCAACGAGTCCACACCTTGCTTCGAGATACAGATTTCGAGTTGACTGTATATTTATATATCTATGGCTGTGCTCTGCTTGCTTCTGCTCTTTCCTTCATTCTTTCTTTTCATAAACCAATGAATTTACAGAAACGGATAAAAAAATACTTGCTTAGTAAGCCTAGCATGACTAACTTAAGAGACAATCATATCATAAAGGATCTATAATTAGTGAAACTATAATAACTGTGGATACAAATAAACACTCTATAGAAGTAAAAAAGCTTAGTTTGCAGCATAATCCATTCATTCTAGCGTTTCATCCTGAAGATGCACGAAAGATATTTGCAGATCCTAACACTGCTCCTAATAAACTTGATGCTCTCTTCTTAAAGAAGATTTCCTTACTTCATGTGATTTATGAATCAATCCAACGTTATTTTACAGGGAGTGCTTCAAGGGAAAAGTACTATCCCGGTATGGAAGAAATCATTCGTGACCTCATAAGCTATAAACGAGGAATCAACAGCCGTCTCCCCACACCCTCTCAAGAGGAATTTATAGAAAGCTGTCTATTACTTGCCGGACAAGAAACACCTTTTATTCATATATTACGGGAAATGAGTATCAATAATGCTCAAATTAATTTTGCAACAGGGCTTGTGGTTCCCACAAAAAAAAATGAGAAAAAAATTATAAGTGCATATCAAGATATATTCAACACAACAGGAGGTTTATTAAGAGATTTTGTCAAGAAAAGCAGTCTTTCAGATTTTTATCTTCAGTCATTGAAAAATTCATTCCAAGCTTTTAAGGCAAATACAAAAATTGGAAGAGCAGATTTTGAGCTTCGTAAGATGTATCTTGATGAATATTTCGTTACAGGAATAGAAAACCATATCCTCAGGTATCTGAAGCATGTCAATGAGATCATCCATCAAAAAATATATAAGCCTGTTTTAGATGCAGGCATTCAAAATAAATTACTTATTTCATTAGACTGCAGTGATATTCGATCCAATCTTCATTCAGAAAATCATACGATGTATGATATTGTTCATTTTCGAAAACCGGAATATATACAAGAACGATATCATCTCTTAGGTGGTTTTTTACAGCCAGAGCTTTTCGGTGAATGGTGGGAAGATACTAAGCTCAGAAGCTTAATACAAAACAAGAATGCAGGTAATCTAGGTCAAGAGCAGTACTATTATAAAACAGCACAAATTTTATACAAAAGAATGGCTCAAAATGAAGAAGCTATTCCTTTTAATTTAATTCAACTAACTGTGGAAATCATAAAACTATACCAATGGCAGAGCCAGAATATAGTAGAAACAAAGCGTTCTGCAAAGGAACAGGAATTGAACCTATTCTTATCTAATGTAAAAAAAACGAATAATATTTATAAAGTAAGGAATCGCAAATGGATACAAGATAATTTGCACGAAGTTCGCCAAATGCTTCGCTCAAAAGTGCCCGGTATACTTGCTTGCACTGATCCTTATGTCCCTCCTGAAAATATTGATGAGAGCTTTAATCCTATTGAACTGAACTTGGATATATATCTTCTTGTAAAAGATAGAAAAACTACTGCCAATGCAGTCGATACAGTTGCTTTATTATATCGACAAAATCATGATATACTTCTTTTGAGAGTTATGGAGAATCTCCTTTCCATACATCATATAGATAAAAAGAAAATTAAAGAATATCTTGCTCCTGCTTATTATGACAAGCTTTATGAGCTGATTGTCCGTTCGTATCAACATCAGCTTCCTTGGTGGAGTCAAATATGGCTTCTACTGTTCAACCGTAAAATTGCTAATAAAAAAATAAAAAAAATGCGTACTTCATTAGAGCTTTCACAGAGAACGCAGGCAGAGAAAATTCTCAAGAAAAAAAAGAAAACTACTTTTACCTTGCCCAATACTATCTTCGGGCACCCTACTCCTACCAATATGGGGAGAAAATCAAATGATATATCTCAGGAATTGGGACATCAAGAACTGCTAGGGAAGATATGTCAGTTCATGGACTATAGATGGGAAAATCAACGTTATCCAAGCTCGGATGACATCATCAGTAGTATGCCGTACTCAGCACGTAAAGAAACAGAAAAAATAATAAATCTAGCAAGCCTAGGAGCTGTTTCAGTACGTGAAATTGTCTCAATATCTGCAGACACTATGGGTAATATCTATGCTTCCCGAGGTTATCTGAAAAAAAATCTTAATGAATTGATAGATTATTTGGGTAATTATATCAATAAAAAAGAGGAAACCTATACAATAGGAGATAAAACATATATTGCGAAAAATACTTATAAAAAAGAAACCTCTAAAGCGATTCTGAAATATCTGAAAACTGAAATGCAATGATTTACTATTTAAGTTGTAAAACCAAAAAATGATTGACATTCTTATGACATTTATCATTATTGCTTGTGATCTTATGGTATATAGGTAGCTTGAGTGGAAGACAAGAGAGGAATTGCAGTTTCTCATGAGGTTTTTTAAGCAAAATCATAATGGTATTCCTAAGCTCATCACTCTCGCAAACCTTAGCTTTGGCTTTCTTGCTGTTCTCTTGCCATTTGCTAATCTTGAGGAACAGCAAGTTTATCTAATTGCTGCCTGTCTGATTTTTCTGGCTATTATATGTGATGGGTTAGATGGGCTTGCTGCAAGAAAGCTAAATGCAATCTCTGTTGAAGGAGCAGAGTTGGATAACTTAGCAGATATGGTAGCCTTTGGAATTGCCCCAGCAGTTCTGATGTACTCCTTTGTTTTTTCTGATTTAGACAAGTTATCTGTCCCAAGGATAGGAATACCATTCGGTATGATTTGTACGCTTGTTTGGCCTATATGTGCGGCTTGTCGATTAGCTCGATTTCATGCTAACAAACAAAACAAAGCTCTTGTAGAGTCACAGGATGCGTTTTCCGGTTTTCCCTCTCCTGCTGCAGGAAGTATGGCTGTTGTAATACCTATTGTTTTTGGTGAACACTTCCTCTCTGCTCCGATCTTTGTTCCAATCATTTTATATCTATTTTTTGCTTTGAATATGATCTCTACATTTTGCTATTATAAATATCATTCTATTCTTTTTCATCTTTCCCATACTGCTTTTTGGCTAACATTTGTATTTTTTATCGTTTTGTTTTCACTTATATTACAGTTTGGGACGTATTTTCATGCAATGCTTGTCGTTTTTGTCTGCACTACTGGTTATGCTCTTTCTGGCCTTGTCCATTTTATAATCCATGTCTTTTATAAAGATCGTGTGGATAAAACGGTATCTCTTTAGTTGTCTATTGTGGATTTTGGCTCTGATTTTTGTTCAGCCTCAATGTGCGAAAAAACTTTCAGAAGACGTGATCTTATTTGCGGCTTCTAGTACATCTTCTATTTTACCCAAACTTCTTAAAGGTATCCAGCTCAGGCACAAAGGAGAGTTGCAATCAATCCATTATAGACTGTCTTTTGGAGCATCTTCTACTTTGGCTCGCCAGATTTCAGAAGGAGCTCGTGCAGACATATTTATCTCGGCTCATTCCAATTGGATGGACTTCTTGGTCCACAAAAAACTTATTTCTGAGGATAGCAGAAAGAATCTTTTCCGTAATTCCTTGCTCCTTGCGACTCCAGCTTCCCTCAAATATCCTCTCCCTCTGGAGGATTCTTCTCAGCTTGAACAACTAGCAAAAGAAGAACGGTATTGGTGTATTGGAGATCCAAAGCATCTTCCTTTAGGCATCTATTCTCAAGAGATACTTCTTCGCTTGAAGCTTTGGAAGGAAATTTATCCCAAGAAAACTGTCATTTCAGTTGATTCTTTGCGGAATCAATACAAACTTCAGCGTGGAGAATGTAGCATAGGAATCGTTTATAAAAGCAATGTATCAAACAACCCTAAACTAAGGGTGATCTACGAGTTTCCTAAGAATCTTCATACTTCTGTGGTTTATCAGATTGGGATAGTGCAAAATTCTAGCTCAAGTGCTTATACATTAGGGAAGCTCTTAGAAAAGGAATTTCTTGATCGAGTGGGTTCTGAGCTCTTGTGGAATTTTTAGAGATGACCTGTCATGTACTTCTTAAGAACGGGAGGGATGTCAAAGCTCATATCATGTTTTTGTAAGTTTTCGATCAAGGCAACAGCACATCTTCCAGCAGCAACTCCGGAAGCGTTAAGAGTATGAACTAGTATATTTTTCCCCTTATTTCCAGACTGTCGAAAGCGAATTTTTCCCCTCCGTGCCTGATAATCCCGACAGTTAGAAATAGAAGATATTTCTAACCATCGTTTCATCCCAGGAAGCCATACCTCTAAATCATAGGACTTGCTAGCTGTTGCTCCTGTATCTCCCGCTGCTTTGAGAATCACTCGATAGGGGAGATTAAGAATTTGAAGCACTTCTTCGGCATGACGAGTCATTTCTTCGTGTTTTTGAGCTGACTCATTAGGATGAACAAGCTGTACCAGCTCGACTTTTTGAAACTGATGAACTCGAATGAGACCTCGTGTATCTTTTCCTGCTGCTCCAGCCTCACGACGAAAGCAACTACTTGCTGCTGTAAGCAAAATTGGGAGATCATCTTCCTTTAGGACTTCATCTCTATACAAGTTGATTAGAGGAACTTCTGCGGTTGGGATCAGGCTTAACCCATCCCTGTCCAAGCTATAGTATTCTCCTCGAAACTTAGGGAATTGACCTGATGTATACATTCCCTCGTCTTCGATGAGAAGAGGAACTGTAAGCTCTGTATATCCGAATCTTTTCGTATGAAGGTCTAGCATGAAATTCAAAAGAGAACGTTCCAAAAGAGCTAATGTATTTTTATAAATATAGAAACGTGAACCTGCAAGTTTGACTCCTCTTTCCATATCCAGAATACCTGTTTTTTCACCAATCTCATCGTGTGTTTTAGGCTCAAAATCAAACTGAGGCTTGGTACCCCAGCTTCTAACAAGAATGTTTGCTTCTTCTCCACCAGATGGGACATCTGGATCAATCCAGTTGGGAAGCTCGGCCGCAATGGAATGGATCTTCATTTCAATTTTTTGTTTTTCCTTTTCTAGTCTTAGGATTTCATTTCCAATATTTTTTACTTTTTCTTTGTGTGGTTCTGCCCTTTCCTTTTCTCCCTGTGACAACAGGATACCGATCTCTTTGCTCTTTTGATTACGAATGGATTGTGATTGCTGGATCTGTCCTATAAGTTTTTTATTCTTCCGAATGAGGTCTTGAAGAAGGGATATATCTATTTTATCATTTACTTGGCGTGCCTGAAGCATAGAATCAAGACTAGCAGGGTCTTCGAGAAAAATTTCCAGATCAATCATACTTAAAGCCTGTTTTTCAGGTTGAGAAAGCGCTTTGAGTTCTCATAAATCGCCTTTTTCACGGTTTCAGGCGTTTCTCCACATCTTTCTGCTCTCAAATTTGCAAGAAATTCTAGTGTATGTACTACATAAGAGGGCTGATTGACTTGCCCTCGATAAGGAACAGGAGCCAGATATGGGGCATCTGTTTCTACTAAAAGGCAGTCTAATGGAAGGCGAGTCGCTCCATCCTGAATCATTCCTGCATTAGAAAACGTAAGGACACCACTATAAGAAATAAACCATCCCAACTCTACAAACGGAAGAGCTTCTTTTTCCGTATAAGTATAGCAATGAAGGACTCCTTTTACTTTCTCATTTTTTACGATTTCTAGGGCATCATGAGTAGCTTGAACCTTTCCTGGAGTATACACTCTATCGTCTCGCAAGTGGAGAATCAAAGGAAGCTCTAATTCCGCGGCAAGTTTCACATGGCTTTGAAAGCTTTCCTTTTGGTCATGATGAGCGGTATCTTCATGAAAATAATCTAGCCCAGTTTCTCCAATACCTATAAACTCAGTGTTAGCTCGATTTTCTCGAATCAAGTCAAAAAGCCTGCTAAGTAAAGCTGACTCTTTGGATACATTACATGGGTGTAGTCCAGCTGTCCAATAGATATAGGTCTCCGAGCGAAGGTGATTGATGGTCTCTGACAGCTGTTTGTTTCTTTCGGAAGACTCAAGATCTACTGCGATTTGAATTACAGAGCA
>JABABJ010000134.1 GCA_014238275.1 Leptospirales bacterium
GGGAAAAGTAGCCTTGCACATTCTCTTTTAGGACTCATTGAACCAATTTCTGGAAGCATTCGTTTCAGAGGAAGAGATGTATTCGGGAAAAACATCCGAGAGACAAGAAATAAGGATTTTTACCGTTCCTTTCAGATGATATTTCAGGACCCCTATTCAGCTCTAAACCCACGCCATACGGTCTTTGAGATTTTAGCAGAACCCCTTCTTTATCATAAGATTGTATCCAAAGACAAGGTTCGTCAAAGGATAGCTTTTCTTCTCAAACAGGTGGGGCTTTCACCAAGATATATAGATCGCTATCCTTATTCTTTTTCGGGGGGACAAAGACAGAGGATTTGTATAGCACGGGCAGTTTCTCTTAATCCTAAGCTCATTGTTTGTGATGAAATTACAGCAGCTTTGGACATATCCGTTCAGGCACAAATCGTTCGTCTTCTTTTTCAGCTCAAAAAAGAGCTCGGATTGACTCTCCTTTGGATATCTCATGATCTATCTCTGATTCGGAGTCTTAGCGATACAGTTCATATTATGTATGCAGGGCGTATTGTGGAGCAAGGTCTATGCAAAGATGTTTTACATAAGCCGTCTCATCCCTATACGGATGCGTTGCTAAAAGCAGTTCCTAGCCTAGAAATAGGGAAAAGACCCTCTATTTTACAAGGAGAGCCTCCCTCTACTTCCAGACTATTGGAGGATTGCTCCTTTGCTGCCCGTTGCCCTGGTGCACAGGAGAAATGTAGGAAAGAAAGACCCGTTCTTGAGTTAGTTTCTAGCCGCAAAACTTCTAGTCGCAAAGAAGGAAAAAGCTCAGAAACCACCTCTGATAAAAAAACCCAAGAGCCAAGAGTAGCTTGTTTTTTCCCTCTCTGATGAATGACAAGGGCTAAGCATAAACGAAAGCAACCCCGATAAATAGCTAATATCTACTAAAAATGGGCGGAGCTACTAGTAAGTATTAGCTATCGCATTAGTCAATATCTACTAAAAATGTGAGCAAAAACCCCTCTCTGGAAACAAGAGCTACGGCTTCCCTAAAAGGCGAAACATATTCTTCTTATAAGATTCGACCCCTGGCTGATCAAATGGGTTTACTCCAAGCATATAGGCTGATACGGCACAGGAATACATAAAAAAATACATAAGAGCCCCTAGATTTTTTTCGTCTAATTTTTCCAAGGAGATTCGGAGACATGGGACACCACCACTTTGGTGTGCTTTGAGAACGGCTTTGAGAGCTGTACGATTTACATCATGAAGCTTTCTCTTTGAAAGGTAGTTGAGATGATCTTCATCTTTTGCCTCGTATGGTATTTCCAGTTCTCCAGCCTCCTCTATATCTAAAACTGTCTCGAACACAGAACGTTCTCCCTCCTGTATCCACTGACCTAGAGAGTGTAGATCGCTACTTAAGTTAACAGAGGTGGGAAAAATCCCTTTCCCATCCTTCCCTTCGGATTCTCCAAAAAGTTGTTTCCACCATTCTGCAAAACTACCTAAACAAGCCTGATATACAGCGAGTATTTCAATCTTCTTGCAAGAATTATACGAAGAATGACGATACGCTGCATATTGAAGGGCTGGATTTTCTGTAAATTGAGTTTGTTGAAGAATCATTCTCATCTCAGCTGCTCCTTCCAAGAGTTTTCGAATGTTAATCCCTGCAGCTGCTAAGGGAAGAAGGGCAACAGGGGTGAAAACACTAAACCGACCACCAATGTCATCTGGTATTATAAAAGAAGGAAGGCTATGGTTATCTGTAAACTTTCGAAGGGATCCCTTAGACGAATCCGTTGTGACAGCTACGAGTTCCTGAAGTTCTTTTGAGCTATATCGCTTTTCGAGATCATTCCAAAAAAAACGAAAGGCTAAGGCTGGCTCAAGAGTAGAACCACTTTTGGAGATCATGTTGAGAAAATATTTCTTTCCTTTGAGAAGACTCAACAGATCCTTATGATACAATGCGTCCATCTGCCATCCAGCAAAATAGACGGGTAAAGACTTCGATGTAAATGGTTTTGTCAGGGCAGAGAGAATCGAGCGAGTCCCTAGATACGATCCTCCAATTCCTATGACGACTAATGCTTCCGTCTTTTGTATAGAAGAAGCCATTTCTTCCAAAGCATGAATCTCTCCTTCAGAAATTTGAACGGGAAGCTCTAGCCATCCAAGAAAATCCGATCCCTCACCTGTCCGTCCCTCTAAAATCCTTTGTGCTTCTTCTGCCTTTGCCCTCATCCTTTCTGGATCAATAGAGGAAGATATATCTCTGATAGATTCAAAATCAAGACGTATCATTTTGACCATCCTCAAGCGTCAATATCAACAAAGAAAGGATTTTTTATATAAAACCTCACTTGCACCGTCCGTGGTGCAACTGAGGGACGCAAAGACAGGGAAACCCTCCGTGGTCTCCCTGTGGCTCTCCCCGCGGTTCCGCCACGTCCGTGTGGCGGTATTTGGGATATACAGGGATTCCCTGTTTTTTCGGCGACTTCCCTAAAAGCAAGTCACGGAGACTGTCTCCTAATATCAACAGTCACGCCTTAACGTGACTTGCTTCCTTTTATAGGCGTTCCCGCCTCTTTTCAGTAAATATTCACTAAGACGATAGCTAATACCTACTAGCAGCAACTCCCCTTTTTAGTAAATACTACCTAAAACTCCCGATTTTTCGGCGTTTTCCCTAAAGGCAAGTCACGGAGACTATCTCCTAATATCAACAGTCACGCCTCCGCGTGGCTTGCTTCCATCTATCTATTCCCAGAGAGAGAGGAATATGCCTTTCTCTCTGGGAGAAGGGACAAAA
>JABABJ010000048.1 GCA_014238275.1 Leptospirales bacterium
AATTCTTCTTGTAATGTATCTTCTATTTCATCCCTTTTTTTCAAACACGCTTCTAACGCTTTATAAGTTCCAGCTTTATCAAAGAGGGCTTTGATCAAAAGCAATAGGGTAGTTAATCTTTGTTGCCCATCTATTACTAAAAATTCATTTTTTGCTTCATAAAGAACAAGGTTACCTAAATAGTATGTCTGTTTTTTATTTCCATTTTCAGAATGGAAATCGATACAATCATCCCATAGTTGTTTGACTTTATCAATATCCCAAGAATATGGTCTTTGGAAATCAGGAATGATATAACTACTTTGAAATATTTCTCTAATCGTTTTTGGAGTTGCACTTATTGTTTTCATCTGTACGTAAATAAAACCTCTACTTTAGTTTCTACGCAGGGGCTAAAAGAACATACTGTCAACTTTAAAATTAAAAAATCACTATGAATATGTAAAAAAATGATATGCCTTTGTTGCAGGCAATATCTGTGGATTTTACGCGTGTTTTTAATTTCTTACTTGACAGCCCATGTTTTTTCAAGCCACTTGATAAGGACGGTGCTACTGCTTTGTCTAATTTGTGCTAAAAAGATGTGCAAGGCTTTTGCAAATTCTATCGTAATTCACGTGGGAGAGGTGCTTTTTCTATAAGCTCTTCAAAAAGGCAATATAGTGCAGATAGAGAGGTAAGTGTTGCATCACCATTATCAAATTGCTGAATCAGAGAAGCCAAGTACTGGGAAGGGATGTTTGTGGACTTGCCAATACGAGAAAAACCAATATCAATGGAACAAAATTCATTGACTAGCTTTAAATAAGAGTTCCCTCCTATGGGAAGAGAAACTCCTATAGGCCTAAACTTAAACAAGCAAAGAGTCGTATAGGCTCCTACCTTATGTCTATCGATTCGATCTGTGATTTGTAGGCTTTGCTTTACACGATCTAAATTCTTCCAGTAATACTCGACAGCTTCTCTAAGCTTTTTTTCGATAACATAGGCACTTCCCTTATAACAGGGGCTTTTAACAAAATGGTCGGCTTGTTTCCACAAGCTCATATAGCGAGGATGTCCTACTGACGATGGCTCATCAGTCATTTAGGAGTCTTTTTGCCTAAAAGTATATTAATAGCCTCAGTTACATTTGTCTTTAAAAACTCATGTGAGTTCTCTACTCCTCGCCGAGTCCAAGCCTCTTCATCTGTTGGCTCATCATTGTTAGGGACAGCAGGACTGTCTAGTTTTTTCATCTCCTCAGGGGATAGATCCGTCAATTCCTCGGAAGTATATTCCTTTTCCATATTCTTTAAGACCTCACTTTTTAAGTTCTTTTCCTTTTCAGGAAACGCTACTGTCTTAGACTGACGCAAAAAATGCAATCATTTTTATGTTTTTTTTACTTTTTTTTACTTTTTTTTGCGTTGTTTGATATGAGTTTATCCATTAAAGGTATACCACTCGTCACACTCTGCACAAGGCATAGGTATCTTATCGTGATTGCCACGGACAGAGGCACTATGTGATGGATTTGTTTTCATTAGGATTTCTCGAACAGAATGATCTTGGAAAGAAAGACTATTTTTTTTCCTAGCAAATGGATCCTGTTTGCATAAAGGAACCTTCCCTTCTGCAGTTAGATAAAAGTCTCGTGCCAAATGCCAGCAAAAATCACGATGAAGAGGATTCAAATTAGCAACTCTCCTTTCAGGAAGAAGATTTATATAGCTGTTGTATTTCTGAAGTATGACTTCAATATCTGTTTTCTCAAAGCGTGCTAAACAAGACTTTAACTCATCATCGTTTTCCGTAATTCTAAGTAGTTCTATATAAAGTCGGAAGGGATATTCTTGTGATGTCTTATTCTCTAGGAGTTGAATATTTTCTTGTACCTTATCAAAGAAGTCAAATCGATAAAATTTCTGATAGCGCTCCTTTTGTAATGTACTGAGACGAAAAATAATAGAAAGCTTTTCTATCCCATTCATTTTATAAAGACGGTCTATTGCACTTTTATCAAGCATGATTCCAAATGTTTCCAGATATATCTTATGTACCTGATCCAAGTCGAGAAATTCCTGAAGAATATCGAAAAAATCAGGATGTTCCATTGGTTCCCCTAGGCCTCCCAGAGTAATGGTAGCATCTTGCATCATTCCGTTTTGCTGAATGTCTAAAGCTAGTTTATGGATCTTATCTCGATCCAAGAAAGGAACTCTGTTCGCAGGCTTTTCTGGCCAATAAAAAGGAGCTACAGACGCCTGACTTGAAAGCTCGATTTCAAAATAAGATGGATAGGGTCGAATGATTTCAGGATGAGATTGCAGGAAGGATTGAAGATTAGAGTAGTTCAAATCATCCGTATGCTTTCTTACAGAGAATGCAAGAGTAGATGATCGATGAGTTGTTGTCGAAAAATCCAGACGGAATTGGCGAAGATCCGGGTTCTTAAAAAATATCTCTATATCATAATCCTGAATGTGCTTTAAAACATAAGAACGTATATCATCTGAAATATTATCAGGAAGCTGGCTCAAAAGCTCTAGTGTGCAAAAATCTGGTATAAATCCTATTGGTATATTTTCTCCATACGTAAAATCTGCAAAATAGCGAAAATGGCATCCCAAGGCTTCTTTTACTAGCTCGCTATCTAAAAAAGGATACCATCCATAAAAAAGAGCAACACTTTGATCTTTATGATCTTTTTCTTTCTCTCCAACTGCTTTCAAGAAAGAGACAAGACTATAAGAATGTGCTACTGTTTTTAGATTAGGGCGGCTTTTATTGCAGTAGATAGAAGAGTGGGGAAAAATATCCTGTATTTTTTGAAGAGCTATTTGAACCAGATCTTGATCTGGTTCAAAAGTTGGAACCTTTGCTTTCTCGACAGACTCATATATTAAAACAGAATGTATCTCATTGGAATTGTTCATGGGAAAATTATCGTAAAAATAATACTATCTTACTACTAGCAAATCTTTCAAAGACAGATGATAACAGCTTCTTTGAGTTTTTTTTCAAACCATTTCTGAAAGATTCGATCCTGTTTTTCAGCGTAAAGACGGCGAAGGATAAGATCACGAACTTTCGCAAATGAAAGAGGTCTCCGATTAAGAATGTTGACAATCATATAACGGTTTTTCGAGTCTCGAAATGGGCGAGATATAACTCCCTTTGGATGACGAAAAAGAAGAGAGGCAAGGACAGAGTTTTTAGCTGCAATATCATATATACCCTCATAAAAGGGTCTCAAGCCACCGTTTCTTTTATAAGAGGAGGTATTAGAATGAGTAGTCTTAGCAACAGAGGCAAAAAGCTGAGGTTTATTGCGAATTTTCTGGTAAACTTCTGAGACAATCTTGGAAACTCTCAATTCATCTTGGATATTCTTGTTTTTCACTCTAAATACCATCTCTTTGTATCTAACTTCAATTCCTATCTTTCTCTTATTTTTCCGGTAAAATCGCTTAATTTCCTGAGTTGTAGGTTGAGGCACACTCATACTAACCTGAACAAGCTGATTCTTCATAAGGTTATAGCGAAGATCCTTGATCCATTCAGAGAAAGGGAGACCTGTTTGTTTTTCAATACGCTTTTGAAATCTACTCTTACTAAGGCCAAAATAGAGGCTTTGTTTATCTATTTCGTTTTGAATCCTTGCGTCATTAATAATGATAGATTCTTTTTCTGCTGCAATCACAACAAGAGCTCGTTTGATTGCTTCTTCCAGAGCAAGCTTTTTAAGCGATTTTTTTGTAACCCTTTTCCTTAATTGATTTTTGAGCTTCTTACGAAGCACTGCTGTATCATTCGCAGTGATCACTTTTTTTTCCTCAATAGTGCAGATTATCTCATTGACAGTTTCATACGAAGATAGTTTGTGATCTGTATTTATCTCTTTGCCCTTCTCTCGTGAATAAGAAGAGCGACAGAGGCTATGAGTCATCAAGATGCTTACCGTTAGTAGGAGATAATATAGATATCTATGTTTGATTAGCATAAAATTTTTCCACCATATCTGCAAAATGCTGAAATAGATAACGAGAATCATGAGGTCCAGGTGAAGATTCTGGATGGTATTGGATACACAAGACAGGATGATTCAGGCTTCTGAAACCTGCAACAGTGCCATCATTTAGATTAGAGTGTGAAATTTCCATATTTTCTTGTTCTTCTCTCTCTATGGCAAATCCATGATTTTGGGATGTGATCTCCACTTGCTTGTGCTTTCGACCTTTATGAATTACAGGATGGTTGCCCCCTCGATGCCCAAATTTCAGCTTAAATCTTTTGTACCCGCATGCAAGAGCAATCAATTGATGTCCAAGGCAGATTCCAAGCAAAGGCTTTCCTTCGGCAAGAATTTTTTTTATAGTCTCAACTGCATGATAGAGAGGCTGAGGATCTCCAGGTCCATTAGAGAGAAAATAGCAGTCAAAGTTTTCTGATTGTATATCTTCAAAGCTTATCCTTGAGGGAAATACTTTAATTGCAAAATTACTCTGTTCTAGAAGTCGAAGGATACTTGTCTTTATGCCGAAGTCAATGACTGCTATTCTGAATTTTTTATTTGCCTGATGACCGTACAGATAAGGATGGTTTGTGCTCACCTCGTCAGCAAGTGCAAGCCCTTCCATAGGCTTTGCAGAATGTACCTCTTCTAACATGGATTTATGATAGTTTCTATCGACAAAAATACCGCCATTTTGAGCACCTTCTTTCCTAAGAATAAAAATCAAACGACGAGTATCAACTGACTCTATAGCAGGAGTTTTATGTTTGATGAGAAGATCATGTAGCGGAGATTCCGCAAGGAAGCTAGAAGGATGAGATACATATTCTTTCACAATCAATCCCTTTGCCTGAATCTTCGACGATTCGTTTGCAGCTTGATAGGCTCCATAGTTTCCAATCATTGGGTAGCTCAAGGTAATCAACTGACCATGATAGGATGGATCTGTAAGTATCTCCTGATAGCCTGTCATGGATGTATTGAAACAAACCTCTCCTATTGAATCGCCGAGAAAACCAAAGGAAGTTCCTTCAAATATACTCCCATTAGCAAGTACCAAAATTGCTTTGAGCTTTGTAGGATTCATAAAAAACACAGATTCTTGATACGAATATCATGTCAAGCACTGGAATACAGTTGCTGATAGATTTTGGGTAGAAATCTATCATTGATCTTTTGATCCTAAAGCGGAAATGACTTTTTGCCAAACATCCTGTTCCTTACTATACGATACGGCTTGTGTATGAGATACGGCTTTGTATGACTTATGCCTATATTTTTCTTGACACATTTCTCTTGATTTGATTATATTGTATTGAGTTCTCGCAAGGGAATATCTTTTTTATTTTACGATGATGTAATTATTACAAAATAACTAAGCATCTGCTTTCTACTCTTGTCCTAACTTGGGATTGAATCACCGAGGAAACCAAAGGAAGTTCCTTCAAATATACTCCCATTAGCAAGTACCAAAATTGCTTTAGGCTTTGACACATTTCTCTTTTTGTATAGACGGTGATGAGTTGATTGAAGTTGGTGATAAGATCATAGACGATGTCTCTAGCGTGATCATGCTAAATAACATTAAGAACTCCTAAATGAGGAGATACTGACTTGCGTATTTTCTCGCCTGCTAAAATCAACTTGGGGCTTTGGATTGGAGAACGTCGACGTGAAGATGGACTTCATGAACTGCAAAGCGTTCTTGTGCCAATCAATTTTGGGGACTACCTAGTAATTCACCCTGCGAAGATAGATTCTTTTACTACACAAAACGAACTGAGCCCACCGTTCCGAGATGATTTTGAACAGATTACAGAGAAAAATGATCCTACGAACAACCTAGTATACAAAGTACTGGAAAAAAGCAGGCCATACCGTTCTTCATACTTTCATGTGCATCTTAGGAAACAAATTCCTCTGGGAAGTGGCTTAGGTGGAGGAAGCTCAAATGCAGGAAAACTTTTGCAGTATACAGCTCGATTTTTACTTGAAACTGAAGGGGATACCACTACCCTGAGTTCCCAAAAGGACTTCAAGTTTTGGAAAAATGAGCATCTCTACCCATTTGCCCTTTCACTTGGTTCAGACATACCCTTTTTTTTACAAGATCAGGCTGCAATAGTTTCAGGAATAGGAGGAAATATTCTTCCTATTCCAGTAACTTCTAGTTTCGGGGTCATTGCGTTAACTAAGCTCATCATCTCTACGAAAGAGGTTTATCATCTTTTAAAGCGTCCTTTCAAAACACAGGAGACAAACCTTAGTACAGATTATCTCCCTTCGCCCCAGTGCTGTCAGGAAATCAAAGCCATTTTGCGGGATAGTATAGATGATGCTAAATTAGCCCCTTTGCTTCAAAATCATTTTGAACCAGTAGTATATAAGCTATACCCTCTCCTGAAAAATATCAAATACGCTTTTATGAGTCTTGGTGCACCTTGCTCCTTCCTTAGCGGAACTGGTTCTTCAGTCTATTGCTTAGTAGATTCAGAAGAAAAGCAAGCTACTATACTTGACTCAATGAAACGCCAATTTCCGGACTGCTTGTTTCTTAGTTTTACTTTTCTCACTAACGTAAAAGCTCAAAATTCATCTTCTTAAACTTATAGAGCCAGCCTTGAGAAGATGAAAGAACAAAAGGATCGCTACAATGAACAATAATAGGGCAGCTCCTCCAAGTATTGTGAAGACCTCGTTTAAACCGATTCCAGAGTTATTCTTTAAATATCCCAAGATATAGTTACAGGAGCCTATGCTGAGGAATAATGATGCGATAGAAAGGCTCGATATTTTTTCTTTATGCTCAGGAAAACAGGAAGCAGAAAGACTAATGGACAAAGGGAAAAAATAAGAGCATCCAAGTCCTAGAAGAAAGTAGGTATATAAAGCGAACGATCCCTCTGCTGGTACCAACAAGACAATCCCTATGCAAATGATGATAGGAGAAAAAAGATAGAGGTACCATGAATTAATTTTCAAGCTCAGAAGAGCTGCTCCTAGTCTTCCTACCGTTACCATAGCCCAAAAAATTGAAAGAGCAAGGAGCCCCTCTTTCAATCCAAGTCCTTTTTCCTGCTGTATATAGTCACTACTCCAGTAGTTCAACGTTGTCTCAATGAGAGCATAGAAAAATACCATAACTAAAAAGACCCATGCCCCTATTGGAAAGGGCTGACGTTGAGAAGATGTCTCGGAAGATGAGTCCTTCACTCGACTAATTCCCTGAGAACTTTCAAGAGGAAAGATTCCAAAAGATGCGATAAGAATCATAGTAAAAAGTCCTGCCGTTATAAAAGCTGAAGCCTGCCATAATCCATATTGATTTGCTAATGTGACAAGCTGGGGTGCAATAGCAGAACCAATCCCTAGGAAAGCATGAAGACCTGTAAGGAAAGAATTGCTCTTTTCAGGAGCTATGTTGATCGTAAGAATATTGAGAATAGCTACAAAAATCCCAACTCCAGAGCCCAAAAAGGCGTTAGCCATAAGAAGTAAGATGAAGGTAAGTCGATTATTCCCCTCTGTATAATGTGTCCCAGCTATGGTAATGAGAAACAAAAAATTTAGAAATATGCCAAGAAAATATGCTTTTTTACGTCCCCAACGATTGATTACTTGCGAGATTATAAGAGTCCCAGTAATTCCCGCTAGAATCATAGGTATTGTAAGAACTCCATATTGAGATTCTGTGATACCGTTCTTTTGACTTTTCAGGAGAGTGCTTGCTGCAGGAACAATCACCATACATACCCCCTGTAAGAGAGCAGCTAGGTAATAAATAAATATTTGTCTAAGTTTCATAAAATATCCTATACAGGATGTTCATTCTCAAGTTTTTGACGCGAGGGTACTATTTCATAGAAGATGCGACGCTTCATTTTTTTAAGCCTTCTTATACCTGCAAGTTCTTTATTAACAGGATGGCTTTTTCTGAAATTTTATGAACCAGTCCAAGGGAAAGGTAAACACGCCTTCATAAGTAGGAATTTCAAAGCAAACGCTGTTGACGGAGCACTGCTCAAGGGAACCCATCTCAAAACAACTCTCTCCACAGAATACCCGACCTTGACAGTATGGATTGCAGATCATAGTTTAGATAGGAATTGGGATCCTCCTTTTTTTTCTTTTCATTCTGGGAGTCCTCTTGCGAAGTATCTAGCAAGCCATGGGATTGAAAGTATCCGATACGATCATCGTGGAACTGGAAGCACTCAAACTCCTCGTAACACTCAATATCAACTAAGTCTTCAGGTGGAAGATGCTATATCCATCTATGAATATGCTCATCTCCAACGAAGAGGGTCTCTGGTCATAATAGCTCATGGAACAGGCTGTCAGATTGCACTTTACGCAGCCATAAAACAAAAGATTCTTCCAGATAAAATGATCCTTTTATCTTGTGGAGCCAAAGGAGATATGAATGAAATTTGGAAGAAAAAGCTTTTTCTCAATATGAGTCGACGAGGGGTAAATTCAAATATTCTTCAGCAAGCTGAAAAAGAATGGGATATATGGGCAAAAACAAGATCTATTCCATACCAAAAGAAGGCTACTCACAGCGATTTAGCAGCATTTCGATCTGCATTGAGCTTCTTTTCTTCAGAGCTTATGTTGGATTTTAGAAAAATAGGAAAAAAGATGATACTTTTAAAACAGATTCATTCACAAGTTCAGGAGAAAAAATTTTCAATTCACCACTTGGTTTGCAAGTTCGATGAAGAAATGACCTCTTCTGATCGGAAGCACTTAAAAAAATTTACATATAGTCTAAGCTCAAAAAAAAGATTCTACTCGTTTCATGAAGTTTCAGAATGCAATCACTTTCTTAGAAAGCAAGAAGGTTTTAGCACTGGAATTTTCCTGACTCTTAGGAGAGGGAATCCTTTGTATCAGATTCATCCTCAAGCACTTAATTGGATTAGAAATTCCATTGTAAAATTTAAATAGCTTATGAAGTATTGAAACAATTTTTAAAGCAAGTTGGTAAGCCACAATGTGTACAAACGGATAATAGTGTAGAATTTACATATCGCTACATATATGAACTTTATCCTCAAGCCTTTCAAAAACATACTCCTATAAGCACGCTTGAGTGTCACTTATGTCTCTGGTAAAATTAGGCTTCTTTTACTTTACAAAAGCAAGGCTCTTTTATATGTAGGGGACATGCAGAAAATAAAGGAAGATCTAACTCACCTATCTTCCGAGGAGGACAGAAGTCTTCGCCCTCGTTCTTTGGATGATTTTACGGGTCAGGAAGATGTGAAAGAGAAACTTCGAGTTAGTGTGCAGGCAGCAAAATCACGCGAAGAACCTCTTGACCACATTCTCCTCTCTGGTCCTCCAGGGCTAGGAAAGACGACTTTAGCAGGAATCCTTTCCTCTGAAATGAGAAGTCGTCTCCATAGTACAAGTGCTCCTGTTTTGGTCAGACCCAAGGAAATTGCAAGGCTTCTGACTCTCCTAGAAGAGGGTGATATTTTCTTTATCGATGAAATCCATCGTCTGCCTCGAGCTTGTGAGGAAATACTCTACTCTGCTATGGAAGATGGTTGCATTGACTTCATTATCGGAGAAGGTATGGGTGCACAAAGTGTCAAGCTGAACCTCAAGCCCTTTACTCTTGTAGGGGCTACAACACGCTCAGGAATGCTTTCTTCTCCACTGAAAACTCGTTTTGGGATGGAGTTAAAACTCGAATTTTACAGCCCTTCTGAGCTTTGTATTGTAATAGGACGTTCTTCTAGCCTTTTGGGTCTTCAGATAGAGCCTCAGGCGGCACAAGAAATAGCGAAACGCTCTCGAATGACTCCTCGTATTGCGAATCGAATCATCCGCCGTCTTAGGGACTATGCAACCGTAGATGGCAAATCATGGATCGACTCAGATTTTGCTATAGAATGCCTTAAAAAACTTGGAATTGATGAGCTTGGACTGATTCAATTGGATCGACAAATCCTCCATTTTTTGACAGAGCGCTATTTTGGAAGGGCTGTAGGGCTGAATACCCTAGCAGCTCTTGTTGACGAAGAACCTCAAACGCTTGAAGAGGATCATGAACCCTTTATGATGAGAATTGGACTGATAGAAAAAACACCTCAAGGAAGGATCGCGACAGAGCTTGCCTATCAAGTCCTAAAACTGGTGCCACCATCTGATAAAGATATGTCTGAAAACCAACTTTTAGGCCTACAAGAATGCAGAGGGTGATTTCCTATATAGAGCCTTGAGAAGATGTTTTTTAAGAGGTTTTTTAAGAGGTTTTATTTCAGACATGATGTTAACGAAGATGACCGTCGCCTTGTTGTAGCAGGGATACCTGTATTTTTCCTTCTTGCTCTCACGTCTGGTTTTTTTCTCAACGATTTTAGTTTCCTATCTCTTGAAAACTTGATCCGTCACTCTCGTCGTCAACTGGAGGCTAGCTCGCCAGATAAAATATATCCCGTTCTTGTAAAGCAGATCGAAAATGTACAACCAACTCCTAAAGATGAAATACGAGCCCTTTCTGACCTTACTGCTGCTGGGCAGGGAGGAATCACAATACGTTATGGTTTTCATACACTTACTCCCGATGATACGCTCGATCTAAGGGCTCCTGACAAGAATAAACGACTTGCTGGGATAAGAAAAAAACGAACAAATATCACTTCTATTTCTTCTGGAGATGTATCAGATCTACAAGAGCAGACCTCCCAAAAAAAAGATTCGCAAAACGGAAGCTATAGGATTCCTGCAAACTACCGGTTTCAGAAGGATTTTGAGCTGAGATTTGATGGATCTTCTCTCCTTTCTCTCGCGAGGCAGAAGCTGGCGGGATTTGCCTATTTCCAAGATCTTTTGCGTCAGCTTGAGGCTAACTTTTCTTCTCCTGGTATCAACTATATCAATCGAGATCAAGCAGGCTATATTATCAACCAGCCTATTAAGCCACAGGTAGTACAGATATTGTTTGCATTGGACTTAAAAGGAAATGTAACAGATGTCCAAAAGATTTTCAGTATAGGACAGACCCTTGTAGATGAGGCGTGCCTGAATACCTTACGAAATAAAAACTTTGGACAGCCTCCTAGAGAAATTTTTAAGCAAGGGAATATCTTTGGGATACGTTTTGTGTTTCCACACCTGCTTCCACCTCGATGATTCTAAGGATTCTCTTCGGTACATCTTCAAATTCTTGGGAATAGACTATCTCCTTTTATGAGTTCCTCTCCTCCTTTCAAGATTCCCCACTCAAGAGAAGAGGTCGAGATCTGAGGAACAGCTCCTATCATTGTCAAGCCCTTGCTTGCTTTTTCAGGTATTACAGGAGAAAGAAGGGTCAAAACAATTCTAAGAGATTCACAACTGCAATACAGGATCGACGCAAGTCTTTTCTGATCTGATTTGCTATTGCTTTGACTGGGAACAAGCTTCCATGGTGCATTTTTTTCCAGATAGCGATTGATCTGACGAAGATATGAGATAATTTCTTCTAGCAGGGAAGTGATCAGAAACTTGGGGAAGAGGGTATAAAACTTCTGGATCAGATCTTGTGCTAAGTTTCTCATTTCCTCATCATCCTGATTCATCAAACTTGGTTGAGGAACCTCTCCGTTCAGATAACGAAGGATAAACTTATGGACTCGATTTACTGCATTTCCTAAATCATTTGCAAGCTCACTATTGGTACGACGTATAAATGATTCTTCTGTGAAAATGCTATCTTGTCCCTGCACCATATCTCTCATAAGATAATACCGAACGGAATCTGTTCCATAGCTTGAAATATAGTCCAATGGATTGGAAGCATTGATGTCACTTTTACTAACTTTTTTTTTACCGCTTAACCACCAACCATGAGCAAAAATATGCTTAGGGAAGGGACGATCTAAAGCAGCAAGTATCGAAGGCCAATAAACAGCATGAGTCGTAAGAATATCTTTTCCAATGAGATGACAATCAGCAGGAGCAATTGGGCTTCCATCAGGAAAAGTTTGATCTGTCACAGCAGACTCATAATTGAGAAGAGCATCAAACCATACATAAGTTACAAAATTTTGGTCAAAAGGCAAGGGAACTCCCCAGTTTAATCTGCTTCGAGGACGGCTAATGCAAAGATTTTTCAGTGGTTTTTGTAAAAATCCAATGACTTCATTCCTTCGGAAGGCTGGAAGAATGAAGTCGGGATGAGAATGCAGGTGTTCTTGGAGCCTTTTCTGGTACTTGCTCATCCTGAAAAAGTAATTCTTTTCTTCCAACCATTCTACAGGGCGTCCACTGATGGGATCCTTCCCATCCACCAGCTCATCTTGTGTGAAAAAACGTTCCTCTCCAACAGAATACCAGCCTGTATAAGTTTCCTGATAAATCTCATCTTTATCATAAAGCTCTTGAAGTATTTTTTGAACGTACTTACAGTGATTTTTTTCCGTGGTGCGGATAAAACGATTGTATTGAATATGGAGTTGATTCCAAAGCTCTTGAAATCTAACATAGTACTGGTCGACCTGCTCCTGTGGGCTTATACCCCTTTCTTTTGCTGCCTGTTGTACCTTTTGACCATGTTCATCAGTACCCGTGAGAAAAAAGCTTGAATATCCCCCCAGTTGGAAATAACGACTCAGAACATCGGCAAGGATGGTTGTATAGGCATGACCAATATGGGGACGGTCATTGACATAATAGATTGGAGTTGTGATATAAAAATTCTTGCTCATTCAAGGCCTCTTACAAGACCTATTAACCAGGAGGCCAGCCAAGCTCTCTACCTCCTAAGATATGAATGTGAAGATGAAAGACAGTCTGTCCTGCCTCTCTTCCATCATTGATGACTAAACGATATTTCCCTCCAATACCCTCCTGCTCAGCTATTTTGGGAGCTGTTGCAAGAAGGTGACCCATCAACTCCCGATCCTCAGCTTCTTGTTTGGAAAGCTGAGGTATCGGTTTTCGAGGGATGAGAAGGAGATGAACTGGAGCCTGAGGACTTGAATCACGGATCACCGCACAATGCTCATCCTCATAACAAATATCAGCCCCTATCTCACCTGCCAAAATGCGAGAAAATACGCTTGTTTGTCCCTCCATCACGACCGAATATCATATATAAACGGTATTCCTAGCTAAACAGCCTTGTTATCTTACAGCTCTTCCTGAATCGATTTATCGAAAACATGAAAAGGTTGAGCTCCAGAAATAGGCTTCCCATTGATAAAGAAATGAGGCACTCCTTTTACTCCAGCTGCTTTCCCTTCAGCATGGTCTTTCCTAATCTCTTGGGCTACAGCAGGATCTTTCAGACACGCGTCATACCTTTCCATATCAAGGGAAAAGGAAGTTGCAAGCTCTCTCAGCTTATCCTTTTCAAAGACTTCTCTTCCTACTGTGGGAGAGAAAACTTTTCCAAAAAAGGCAAGAAATTTCTCAGATGACTGCTGATGAATACAATTCGAAGTAAGGTGGGCATCAATACGATTGATTCGAAGGGGATGATCCTTCAAGACCCAATGAATCTTACCTTTGTACTTCTCACGTATTTTTTCCGTAGTCGCCTGAACTCTCTTGCAAAAGGGACATTCAAAACCTGAAAACTCAACAACAGTAACTTCGGGCTTTGATTTCCCAGAATCTACGATGAGTGGCTCACCTTGAATATCAATCTTTTCTCTCTTTGGGGGTGGTCCTACTTTGTAGCCATATTTTTTCTCTAAACGAGATCTGTCCTGTTGCACAAGAGCACTCACCTTCTGTCCTCTCAGATAAGAGACAAGTTGACCTCTCACTGTATCAAAAGGCTTTTGCTTCCAATTATGAGTTGCATCAAGACCATCATAATAGGTCTTAATTTCCTCTTCAGTAGGAGGAATAACCTCTTTTTCGATAGAGCGAAAATATTCCTGCCGATTTTTCAATCCTTTTTCTTTCGCTCCAAGCTCAAAAATCTTTCCAGCAACAAAACTCTCTAAAGCCGATTTAATTCTTGATTCATAATTAGATCGGATTTGTCGATACCGTTCTGGATTTTCCTTTTCTAGATCTTTTTCGCTATAATACTTCCCGTCCAGCTTTACATAAGGACCAGACTTTCTAGAACAAGCCTGCCCAGCAAAAGCTATGATCAGCATAAGCGATATGCAAATTGATGTTTTCTTCATTACTTTTATACCTCTTTTTTAATTATCCCATAATGCAGCTACCCTGAAATGTAGAGCCGGATTCAACCTGAAGATCAGGAGTTCGAATATCACCTCTAAAAACAGAATTCTTCTGCAAATCAATTTTTTTAGCAACTGAGACTGTCCCCTGCAAGAGCCCCTGAACAGAGACCTGCGAAGCCTTGATATCAGCTTCGACAATACCTGCAGGACCAACAACAAAGTGCCCAGATGTTTCAACCGTTCCTTGAAGTTTCCCATTAACTAACAGAGAATCTCTGAAAGAAAGGCTACCTCGGAAACAAACGTCTTCACCAAGCACAGTGCTCCCATGTCGCATAATGACATCCCTTATTACCTAGTCCAAAAAGTCAATAAAAAAAAGAAAAATTTTAGAACAT
>JABABJ010000044.1 GCA_014238275.1 Leptospirales bacterium
CAAACCGAAAAAACGGTAAAAATAGTAAATAATGACTAAAATTATACCACGAAAACAGTAATATTTTACTAAAAATGCCTTTGTGAGGGTATTTTAGACGCTAAAGAAAGAGCTTACTGATTCTCTGCTACTTTCAGTCGGAAATGGGCAAAATAGTAAATAATGACTAAAATTATGCCTCTACAATAGTAAATATTAGCCAAAATCCCTTATTAAAAGCCGTTTAAAAATTATTGTCTTATTATCTGTTTTATTCTATTGTACCCTCGCCCTCATTTTGTAAGGATTTGGCGGCAAAAATAGTGAGCCTTAATTCTTCTTCTAACATTTCGTAAATTGGTTTTTTGCCACTTAGTTTTACGCTTTCACGTAAAATAATACCAACGCCCTCACCTCGGCGTTCAAGGAAATATCGTCTGCCTACTTTTATATCGTCTAATTCAATTTCAGAAAGCAGACGTGATAATAATTCATTACGCGTTACTTGATTGTCTGCCAAAGTGCTGATTGTTAAAGTGTTGGCTAATTCCCCGGGTGAGTAAATTTCCAATCGATTTCTAAACATAAATAAACGAATTTTTGATCTGTGTTTTGAATAGTCTCGATGAACAACGGCATTAACCAAAGCTTCAAAAATAGATTTCATACTGTATTGTGGGCGGTCTAATCTGCCAATTTCTTTCGTAGCAGACACTTGATTATATTTTTCTACGAACTTAAAAGAATCAATAATTTGCTTGTCCAAAGGACCCTTAAAATCTTTTGCATCAATTTGATAATTAGAATCTTTTTGTTCGCCGTTATAATAAACGGCTTGAATAAAACTATTATAAAGATAATCATCTGATTTATTGCTACACATCAACACGCCTGCCACAGTAGCATTATCTTGGTTTAATAACTTGCGTTTCAATAAACTGGTTTTTACATCTTTATCTGAGTGAGCGATAAAACGCTGATAAAGATCTGGTTGTAATGTTTCTATACTGGTGTTTGGAACGGCTTGTTCATCAAAGCAAATAATACGCACTTGTGAACGACTTTGTAGCAGTCGCCCAATATGCTCAGTGCTCATTTCTCTTTTAGAAGTCCCGTGTCGATAAAAGTATCCATTCTTACTTTTGTGTAACCATAAACTTTTGTCTATTTCTATATAGACTAATTTTTTATTTTCCCCTACCCCATTAACTACTTCAATGGCATCAATATAAAAATCCACCAAACTAGGTTCAATTAAATCATGACAAATACCACTGAGTAATTCAATAACCAGTTTTATACCTAACTTATCAATCCCTATGATCTGATTGGTTTTATCTTCTATCCCAAAAATAATAATTCCACCTTTATGGTTTGCAAAGGCAGCTATTTCATTTGACAAATCGTGGTTGTTTAAGCGTATTTTTTGGTTTTTAAATATAACTTCTTTAAATTCAATTCCAGATGTTTCACCAGAGTCTATTTTTTCTAAGATTTTGTTTTTACTAAGCATAGTTAATTCTCTAAATGAATGCGTTTGTATCTTTGACTAAACGCGTACTGACCACCTTCCAAAACATTACATATTTTTTTTCTAATGGCTTGATCCTGAATACTAGCCTGCTTGCTAATAGAGCTTTGACCATGGCTAACACTCATAGGTAGCACCATTTCAGCATCTCCATTTACCACGATATTCGCATTATGGGTTACGATAATAATTTGTCTGGTATTTTTGGTTTCTCTAATCTTTTTAACAATCAACTCATAAATTAACTCATTATCAAGATCGTCTTCTGGCTGGTCTAATAATAATGGTTCATCGCCATAAGATAAGATAAATGCTAATAATGCTGCACATCTTTGTCCTGCTGAACCTGTTTCCATAGCTGTATCGTTTTTGCCAAAGGTGATTTTTACCTTATCTTTTGGAAACCACAGATCAAGGTCTATAAAAGACTCTTGGGCTAAATTTTTTATTAAATGTGCATAAAAGCGATTATCTTGAGGCTTCTCTTCGCCTTGATAAATTTTATTAACTATATTTTTTAACTTTTCAAAATTCTTGTCTTTCTTATAAATCTCCATCAAATAATCGATATCTCTGTAATATTTATCATCACAACGTAGGATTTTCCTAATGCTTTTTTTCACCGATTCAAGATCTTCCTCAAATGGCTTGATTTCAATCCTAACATCTTGATTATTTTGTAAAATTTGGACTAAAAACTTGTGTCTATTATAAGTTAATTTCTGCCTATTGGCGTGAAGGTCTTTAAATGTTTGCTCTCTTTGAGTTTTTAAATCATCTAGTGTGTTTTTATAATCCTTGATTTGTTTTAAGTCTTTTTGTTTTTCTGCTTGTTGTTTTAATAGCAAAGGATATTTTTCTGGATCAATACCTTGTTGCTCTAATTGATTTTTAATCTGTTCGTAATTCATCATTTCAGTCTTTAAAGTTTTCATCCACTCTGCTTGTTGTTTTTTTTGTTCCCAATTTGTGGTGATTTTTTCAGATTCTTCTGTGATTTTTCTTATTTTCTCGTTTATATCCTTCCATGTGTTGTTACTTTGTTGCAACTCTTGCAGCATTTGATCTTGTTGCGTAAAAATACTTTCATCAAAATCAGATGGAGCAATTTTATCTGCCATGTCTTTTAATAAATGGGTCATTTCTTGCCATTCACTTTCTGTGCGTTCAATAATGGTTAATTGCCGTTGACGTACGCGATAATTTTGTAAAACTGTTTTATGTCCTGATTTTTCAATTTGTTTAATTTTTCTGTTTAAATCGTTTAACTCGCCTGTTAATCTCTCCTCTTGGTCAATTGTTTCTTGTATCTCTCTTATTTTTTGAGTAATTTGCTTGTATTGATGGGTCAGTTCTTTTTCTGTTTTTTCAAAGTACGTAAACTTAACTTGCTCATCTTTATCTATGATATCAAGTAATGCCTCTGGATTTTTAGATAGTTCAAAAATTTGTTTTTGACTATAAATCTGAACAGGAAACAAAGATTGTATTTCACCACTTTCGACCTGCCATTCCCCATTATTTTTTACTTCTAAGGACTCTAACGAGCCATCATGCGACCAATTTAGCCGGTAACTAGAATCTCCTTTTTTATAAATTAAAGATAATTCACTTTCATTGGTTAATAAATTATCGCCGCTACTCTCAAAATATTTTTTATCCTTAATCACTTGATAGGAAGTGTCGTTATCTCGTCTTAGTGTAAGGCGTATAAATTCTAATAAAGTAGATTTGCTGCTACCTCGAGCACCAATAATGGTATTTAAAAAAGGGCTAAATTTACACACGAGTGGGTTTTTTTTGTCCATACCCATATATTTGGCTTTTCTAATCTCTATACTTTCAATAATATATTCTGCGTGTTGGTTTGGCTTGGCGTTCATATCTCGATTCACCGATTCTTTGCCATCAATTAACGCAAGACGCAAGCCATCTATGTCAGGTTTGTCCATTTTGATCCAAGTGAAACTAGGAAACTTTTTATCCTGAGACTCTTCATCAGGAAAGTTATGGACATCAGATCCTAAAACCTCGCTCCATTGTAGTTTTTTATCAATATAGAGTTGCGGTTTCTGAAAGTTGGTATCATGCAACTCTATTGCATAAATCTTGGTATTTTCTAATATCTGTTTTAAGTCCTGTCCTTTCAACTGATTAAATAAACCTTTCTTTTTGTCAGTATGGGCTGGAATAGGAATACCGCCGCTTTTCGAAATGATATTAATAACTTCAGTAACGGATTTTTGAGTAATTCCATCACTATCACCTCTTGTTCCATCATACTCAACTGCACCAAGCAAGGAATCAATATCCCTAGTTTCTTTCTGGGGGTCAAATATAGCTAATATATGCACACCACCATTTACAGATATTTCGACCCCGGGGAAAATTTTTAAAGGTGATTTCAATCCTTTATTTGCTTCTTTTAGTTTATCAATCCATGCACCGCTGTTATGGTCGGTAATTGCGACACAATCTATTCCTTTATCTATAAAATTCTGTAACCAATGTTCAGGTGTTACTTTACCTTTTTGCTCTTTGGTATAGCTTTGCATGAAATCTTTTGATTCTGGTGTATGTGTGTGAAAATCAAACTTCCACCATTTTGCACCTGGATAATCATATTTAGATTGTATCATTGTATTGCTAAACCAATCTCAAATTAGGACAAGCGTAGACCTCACGGGCAGTCCTTCCGTTCAATGAAACTCTACGCATAGAGTTCTATTTCGCTGCATTTGTAAACATCTTTTTGCGTTAGAGCTCTTGTTCCATATCTTCAAGTTGCAATTTTATTTAGTATAAAAACTATACTACTATTTATCTCTCCAATGAATTAACAAATCAAACAATTCTTTATTAATGTAATAATTATTTTTCCCAATTATCCTTAAATCCAATAAATTGTCTTCGCTAAGTATATTTAAATATTTGGCAGCTGTCTCACGGTGGCATTTTAGTTCGTCTTTTATAAAATCTATGCGTGTATAAGGATATTTGAATAGAGCGTTAATTAAATCTTGTGAGTAAATTGTGGGATATTTTCTACGAATCATGCGTTTATAATTAGTCATAGACTGATGGATTAAATGAATCATTTTTGTAGTGTCTTTAGAGGTTTGAATCACTCCTTCCAAAATAAATAAAATCCACTTTTCCCAATTTTGTTTATCTCTAGTTTCTTGTAGTAGGTGATAATATTCTTGCTTGTTTTCAATAATATAGCGACTTAAATATAAAACAGGTATGTCCAATAGACCTTTATTAATTAGGTATAAGATATTTATGATCCTACCAGTTCTTCCATTGCCGTCGTAAAAAGGATGGATGCTTTCAAACTGATAATGAATCATCGCCATTTTTATAATAGGGTTTATATCGCTTATTTCATCATCATTGATGAATTTTTCTAAGTTTCTCATTAGTTTGTTTATCGTTTCAATATCTTGTGGCGGTGTGTATATAACTTCTCCTAGATTATTTTTAAGATTAGTGCCACTTTGGTTTCTAAAACCAGCATTATTACCTTCTAAAATACCTTGAATTTGACAGATATGTTCATTGGTTAGCAGTTTTTTTTCGCTAACAATTTTGTATCCAGTATGCAATGCTCGAGAATAATTATTAATTTCTTTGGTTTCTGCGGTAAATATTTTTGGATTTAATTGGGATTGAAAGAGTGCGTCATGGGTGGTAACTATATTTTCTATTTCGCTACTAGCTTTTGCCTCTTGTAATGCTAAAGTACTTAACAAAACCTCTTTATTAGGAATGCTAGGAGTAATTCCTTTTAATTCTGCCAAAGCACGCTCTGCTAAAGCGGTTCTTTTTAAGACTGATATAGTCTCTAGTTCTCTTGTAAATGGAAGCTCTTTGATCATTGTCTAATCTTATTATTGATCTTTTATCGTCGTAAATTGAGCAGATACAATGTTTTTCGTACCGAAAAATCATGTTTATTTCGACATGAAGATTTTCTTATACCGAAAAATCATGTTTATTTCGACATGAAGATTTTCTCATACCGAAAAATCACGTTTATTTCGACATGAAGATTTTCTTATACCGAATATTTGTGCTTTTATCGTTATTGATCTCTTATGCTTGATAACTGCTACTTCAATTCCAAGTCAGGATAAGGGGAAAATAGTGAATAGTGACTAAAATTATACCATGAAAACAGTAATTATTTACTAAAAATACCGTTGTGAGGGTATTTTAGGTAATAAAGGAGAGCCTACTGATGCTCTGGTACTTTCAGTCGGAAAACAGAAAGGTTTAAAATAGTATATACAAACAACCCTGATAAAAGGATACCTAGAAATGTATAGGTAAGGCGGTGCCCAATCATTCCATAGAGCAAAGCCCCTGTCAATGGACCTAATACCCGACCTAATGATCCGAAGGAACGGAAGCAACCTAATGCGTATCCTTGGCGAAGAGGTGGGGCCGTAAGACTTGCCAAACCAGAAAGTGAAGCAAGCACCAAAGAAGAGCCTAGGGAAATAGGAATTAAAATGAGAAGGGAAAGCCAAAGTCTGGGGGGAGCAAGTCCGAATAAAGCCAAAGGAAGAGGCACCAGAAACAAGCCAATCCCTAAAATTACATAAGAATGCAAGTGATTACTCAAGATTCGGACTAAACCTCCTTGCCCTATTACCAAAAGTATTCCCAGATAAAGGAAGAGAAGGCCGATTTGAGCGGGCTCTAGTCCATACACTAGTCTAAAATAAAAGCTAAAAGTAAACTCATACGCAGAAAAAAGAATCACATAAATCAGATGAATCCATATAGTTTGGCGATAAGGAGGGTTAGAAAGTTCTCTAAATGATGACCATGGGTTCGTAACCCATGAGCTATAGTTTTTTTTAGGGAGTTGAGAGGAGGACGAGAGAGTTTCACGAAATTTCCAACTATTCAGAATAAGGCTTAATAAAGAAAATAGTAAGGCAACAAGGGCAGCATAGCTGAAAGGATTTCCTATCGCTAGATGATTGCTTGGATTTGATTGAACTGCAAGTCCTCCGATTATTGGTCCAATCAGAAAGCCCACACCGAAGGCAGCACCTACCATTCCCATAGCTTTTGTGCGTTTTTCAGGAGGACTCATATCAGCCATAGCTGCAGAGGCAACCCCTATATTCCCAGCAGAAAGCCCTCCTAGGAGACGTGCAATACAGAAAGATGTGAAACTTGTAGAAAAGAACCATAGAACGTAGGATGCAGCAAGCCCTGTAGTAGTGATCAGAAGAACAGGTCGTCTGCCTATGTGGTCCGAAAGTCTGCCCCAGTAAGGAGCGGCTAAAAACTGGACAAGCGAATATAGAACAGCAAGAACGCCTCCAACAGAAACTATACGGTTTCCTTGTGAATTATCCTCATTTGGAAGAAATCCATCTAAAATATGGAGAGCATGAGGGACCCATGAATCAATACCTTGATTGATTTGGAGATAATGCTCTAAAATAGCTGGGATTAAGGGAAAAATTAGGCTAAATCCTGCAAGATCTAGAATTAATAAAAAAAGTAATAAGATTTGGTTTGTTGTCTTTTTATTTTGATTCATTGCTTTATGGTATGTTTGTTTTTAAGTCGTCATTTTTGCAATCAGTCATCATAAAAAGATATAATATAGCTTGATTGAATAGGCTAGTTTTTATTTTTTATTTTAGCAGGGTTTCCGAGCAAGATGTAGAACGATAGTAAAAAAAATGATTCAAAATAGTATATTACAATTAGCATTGATTCTTTTATTGGGAATTGGTGCTCAATGGGCAGCATGGAGATTTGCTGTTCCGTCTATACTTTTTCTTCTTAGTACAGGTTTTATTGCAGGTCCAGTTTTACATGTGATACACCCAAATGAGATACCAGACGGTATTCTTTTCCCTTTTGTTTCCGTTGCCGTAGCAATCCTTGTGTTTGAAGGAGCTTTGAATCTGAACTTTCTTGAGCTCCGTAAAACAGGAAGAGCTGTGAGAAATCTGCTTAGTATTGGTGTGCTAGTGACATGGATTCTTAGTTCGTTTGCAGCCCAGTGGATATTAGATCTAGATTTACCCACATCTCTTTTACTTGGTGCTATTTTAACTGTTACTGGACCTACTGTGATCATGCCCCTCCTTCGCTCTGTGAGAGTCATAGATAGATTAAATACTATATTAAAATGGGAAGGGATTATTATTGATCCAATTGGTGCAATACTAGCTGTTTTGGTCTATGAAGCCTTCTTTGGGATTGATAATGATCCTTCACTCTGGCATACCATTTTTGCAATCATTCGCACCCTTCTCACGGGAGGTATCCTTGGGTTTGTTGCGGCATATATTCTGATCCAATTGATTTGGCATGAGATCCTTCCAGAGTTTCTCCAGAGCCCATTTACCATGATGTTACTCATCGTAGCGTTTTCTGTTTCAAATATGATTCAACATGAATCTGGACTGCTTACGATGGCAGTTATGGGGATTTTGATGGCAAATCAGAAGAAAGTATCTCTCAAACGGATCATGGAATTTAAGGAAACACTGCAGGTTTTACTGATAGCTGGACTTTTTATTATCCTTTCTGCACGTATAGATTATGATTTTCTAAGAAAAATAGATATACAAATTATTTTATTTGTTTTTGCTGTCCTGTTTTTTGTACGACCTATTTCTGTTTTATTTTCTTCCATAGGCACAGAATTACGGAAGCGAGAAATCATTTTTCTAAGCTGTATTGCTCCGCGAGGAATTGTGGCTGCTGCCGTGAGTTCCCTTCTTGCACTGGAACTTCAAAAGATAGGCTATAAAGATGGAGAGATATTGATCACATCTGTATTTTCAGTTATTGTTATTTCCGGAATCACATCTACCATTCTGGCAAAGCAGATTGCGAATCTTCTTGGTCTATCAGCAGGAGAACCCAAAGGTATCTTATTGGTAGGTTCTCATCCATGGGCTCAGAAATTGGCGATCCTTTTGAATCGGCACAATGTAGAGACTCTTTTGATTGATTCCAATCCTTATAATATTTATGCTACTCGTATGCAAAATCTAAAGGCAATACATGCGAATATTCTGGAAGAGAGGTTAATAGATCATCTTAATATCGGAAGCATAGGCAAACTTCTTGCTCTGACTCCCAATGATGAGGTAAATTCTTTGGCTGCTATTTCGTTTCAAGATGTATTTGGGAAAAATAATGTTTATCAGTTGAGAACTTCTGAAAAACAAAATAGAAATAGCTTGAAAATTAAGAGAAGGACTGGAATTCGAGCAAAACAGCTTTTTTCAGAAGAAATGACATTCACTAAATTTAAGGAATTGATGGATCAAGGATGGAGATTATGTAGTATTCTCGTGCAAGAGAACTTCTCTATGGAGCAGTATGAGGATAAGATGTATCCACTCATGGTTTGCGATGAAGGAGCAGTTTGGATTTATAATGAACAAAATACCCCTTCTCCCGAAGAAGGCAATCATTTGATTAGTCTTATACATCCAGCAGAGATTCCTAAAATTGAGTCTTTAACAACAAGCGAGTAGGATAAGCAGAAAATCTCTTAAAATAAAGTCTCTTATTGTTTCTCCGTTGCTATTCTGTTTTCTGCTAGTTGGACATACTGAGCATGAGTCTCGTATCCTACATAATTCCTGTTATTCTTCGTTGCAACCAAGCAAGCTGTGCCACTACCTGCAAATGGATCTAGTATTATGTCTCTTTCAAAAGAATAGAGTTGAATCAAGCGGTGAGGTAGTTCCTCAGGAAAAGGTGCTGGATGTCCTATTCTCTTTGCCGAAACAGCTGGAAAGGTCCAAACACTTTTTGTCCATTCTAAAAAATCATCTCTTTGGATAGAGTTTTGCTTTTTTCCTTTTTGTCTTGAAAAGGAGCCTTTAGAAAATATTAAAATGTATTCGTGAATATCTCTTAGAACTGGATTGGATGCAGAACACCAACTACCCCAGGCAGTAGAAGGGCTGGCACTGGAAGCCTTATTCCAAATGATCTCTCCTCTCATGAGAAAACCGATTTTCTGCATAGAGTCAATAATATAGCTATGCAAAGGAATATATGGCTTTCGCCCAAGGTTGGCTATGTTGATACAGGCTCTTCCACCCCACACTAACGCTCTATAGGTTTCTTGCCAAACCGAATCAAGCAACTCTAAATATTCTTTTAGACTTAAATTCTCATCGTATTCTTTGGAGGCATTGTAAGGAGGGGAAGTAATCATTTGATGGACACTATCATTTGGCAACTCAGACATGGATTCACTAGATTTGCAGAAAATTTTGTTTAAATTTTGTTCGGGAATGATATTTTCTAATTGTGTTTTGAGTTCTTCTTGTTTTTGCCCAATATCTTCATATAGCCTGCTATTGTAGAATTTTTCAGAATTGTGACCAATTTTTGCAGGGGCTCCAAAGGAGCTTGTTTGTGTTCCTTGTCTTTTCATCTTTTAATCTTTTTTCCAGTAGTCAATCCATTTGTCATAAGGGTTAAAATCAATAGTTGTTTTTTTCCATTCTATATCTATTTTTAATGTTTGTGTATGGTTCACTAGTATTTTAAGAGCCTGTGAACTTATTTCAACTCCTCTAGGGTTTGTTCCTCGGATGGGTTTTTTTATGTAAGCATCTTTTCCTATTTTTTTTAACAGGTTTTTTTGAGTCTCTGGAAAAATATAGCAGAAAATACCTGTATCCCCCCAAATAATTTGGGTAAAAAGAATAGCACAAGAAGGATTATAGCTATTTTGAAACTTTTCTACCTTTTGATAATCTACAGTCCAAATCAATTTTACTCCGGAAAAACTTTTATTACTCTTAGTTTTAATTGAAATAGGCTTATCAAAAAGAAAAAAATCTACTTCTGGAGTTGCAATAGGGACTTCAGATAAAACATTTTTTTCTCCAAATCTATACAAAAAAAGTGAAACTAAAATTCTTTCTCTTAAACTTCCGACTTCCATGCCTGTTTTTCCTGCTCTCTGACTTTCAATTTCAGCTAATTGAAATAAAAATGGAAGTTTTTTTTGAATTTTCGTAACAGTCTCTTCATCCTTGAAAAGAGTATAAATAGACAGATTCATAAATATTTTCAAAGATATCAATAGAACAAGTATCTGCTATTGTGGAATTTTTCAGAATAGTGACCGATTTTTGTAGAGACTCCAAATGAGCTTGTTTGTGTTCCTTGTGTTTTCATTTTTTAATCTTTTGTGACGTAATATTTTTTATCCTTATCCTTCAAACAGAAGGAAGTGACTAGTCCGCCTCTTGCACCAGCAGACTGAATTTAACTCCAGAAAAGTGTTAGTGCTCTATGCAGTAAATACCCAACAAATTTGATCAGAGGGTGTAAAAGCAGGATATATCACAAGGCTAGGAATAGCCTCATGCGGTTTCCTAATCATCTACAGAGACAAGATAATTAACCCTATAAAAAGTACAAGTAAAATTTACATAAAATCGTGCTCATTTTTCTCATTTGCACATCTATTTACCAGAGAAAAATGGAAATTTGTCGGGTGGACTATTCTATAGCAGTCACCATCTATTTTCAATTAAAAACCATTTTTCTATTTGTCCCAATTTGGATTTGACTTTGCAGGCTGTTTTTATTTAGAATCAAAAATATTTCTGATACGTTCAAATCTTTCTGGAATGGGGAGCTCTAAATCCAAAGAGGTATGAGTGAAAGGATGGATCAAGGAGAGCCGATGTGCAAACAGGAGTAGCCCTAGTTTTTCTTTCTCCAAAAGTCTTGCAAAATTAGCCGTAATCTTAGGTTTGTGCTTGCTGTTCAGACTGTTTCTTCTCTGATTCTTACCGTAGGTAGAGTCTCCTATGACAGGAGAGCCATTGTATGCTAGATGAACTCTGAGTTGGTGAGTCCGTCCAGTTATTGGAAAGAGTTGAACTTGAGAAATAGATTCTGAAGAGGAGGTCAACACATCTAGGACTTTGTACTTTGTAATTGCTTTTCTTCCAAGTGGGTCTACTCTCATTTGCAAGCGATGAATTGGATGACGTTTGATAGGAAGCTCAAATAGACCTTCATCTTGATGAAGTGTTCCATGAATCCATGTAAGATATTCCTTATGAACCTTGCGGTGTGCAAATAAAGACATCAAACGAATCTGTGCCTTTTTGTGTTTTGCAACTATGAGTAGCCCTTCCGTGTCTCTATCCAATCGATGAACGACCCCTGGGCGTATTGTATCTGTAGGCAACTGTGGCCATCGATCCAGAAAGCCGTTAACCATACAAATAGGAAGAGGTTCTTTTTGATTTGGTCCCAGATGGACAGATATTCCAGCAGGCTTATGGACTACAGCTAAATGTACATCTTCATAAATGACTGTAAATGGGACATAGGTTGGCTGGAATAAATCTTCTTTTTTTGTGGGAGGAGGAATAATTTGATATTTTTCTCCAGCACAAACTCGTTTTCTCGCCTGAAGAGTTTTATTTTTCTGATGCAAAAACCATACACTTCCCGATAGAAGCCATTTTTGTGCCCTGCTTCGACTGATCGGAGGAGAAATTACAGACGAAAGCCATGTATCCAGCCTCCAGCCAGAGTGTTCTGGACTTACCTCTAAAATCTGAGGTACATTCGATTGCACAAGAGGATTTTCCACTGTACCTATAGCTTTTTTCTCTTTTTTGCTATCAAGGGAAAAATTTATGTTCAAAAAATCTTAGAACTTTGTTTTTGTATTATGCTTAATTATTCAAGTAAATTCCTCCTATACTGATTTGCAAATGAGAGTATATTTATCTAAAGTTTATTGACAAAAAAATATAGCCTGAATATCATGATCAGTATGTCTTCTAGTTTTCTTTATTCTCAAGTTATAAAAATTCTTTTTTCAAATTCTATCAGATTTTGGGTAAGTTCCTTTCTGATAATCTTCCTCTGTCCTGGCTATCTCCAGACGCGAGGAGATGATTTTTTGCGAGAAGTAGAACGAGGGGCTCCTCTCAAGTCTGAATCTTCAGGCACGGAAGTTTACAAAATACAGTCTGTCTTTCGGAATATCTATAAAACTTATAGAAACAAAGTGGTTTTTGTAAGTACTGAAAAAAGTATCCGTTATAATCGTCATCCATTTGCCAAAGACCACTTATTTGAAAAATTTTTTGGTCCTTCCGCTACATTAAAAAGGGGTAGAGTCCGAAGGATCCCAGGAATAGGAAGTGGGTTTATTATTTCCAGAGATGGCTATATTTGTACCAATCATCATGTGATTTCCAACGTGGATAAGGTCAGCGTTCGCATAGGTAAAGAGACTTATAAGGCTCGAGTGATAGGTTCG
>JABABJ010000043.1 GCA_014238275.1 Leptospirales bacterium
CGTCAAAACTTTGACGGGGTAGGGGCTCCCACCCTTCGCACCACCTCGCTGTATTATGTCGCATTGGGATCGGGCAGATTTTCAGAAGATGCCGAGCTTCGACCCCGTCAAAACTTTGACGGGGTGGCGGCTCCCACCCTTCGCACCACCTCGCCGTATTATGTCGCATTGAGATCGATCGGATTTTCGGAAGGTGCCGAGCTTTGACGGGGTGGCGGTTCCCGATCTCCGCACCACCAGCTACAGGCATTCCCGCCCCTTTTTAGTAGATATTATAGCCCAGATGAAACGTCACTACTGCGAAGGGCATCCCTCTTGATCGGCTGGAGTTGGAACCTGAGGAGCTAACTGCCCACAGAGAAGATTGCCAGTCGTGCTATCTCCCGTATATCTTCGAATCGATGGAAGCTGAGTCTCCTCACCAAACTCCCAATTATCGGCTGACCAGCCAGCGTAGTGATGCAAATCTGTACACGTGCTATTCATAGCGTCCCAAATCCCAGCTGCAGCTTCGCAGCTGCTTTGGTCAGCAGGTGTCGTTGTCGGGGGTTCCATCTCAGAAGCAGTCTGTAGCTGTGCTAGTGTCCTTCCAGTACCAAGCATACTGCGATCTCCACTGATGATTCTCGTATCACTGTCATCGCTGTTATAATAGCTACTGGTAATTGTAATTAGATCGGTTGAGTCTTCTGCTCCCACAAGCCCGCCAACTTTCTCGGTATTCCCAGTACCTCCATTGACATCCCCTGTAGAATAGCAGTTTGTAGAATAGCGGCTGGCTATCCCATTGTAATATTTTAGTGTTTTTCATTTTGACCTCTTTATCTTAAATATAAATGCCCAAAAACGAAACGTTGTATATAATATGTACAGGCTGTATTTCGTGTCAAGTGTTTTTATCACAAAATTGTGAAAAAATTGGAAGCCATAAAATGTAATAAATGTCTATTGGTTTGATACGAAAATGATAAAAAATACTTGACATAAACTACTTCCTTGCAATGATGCTAGTCATTCCTTGTTTGTGGCATGTTGGGGAAGCATGAAGAGTATAGCAAAGAATATACTACTACAGTCAGATAGCCTATTGCTATTCTATAGCATGCCTAATAAGATGTACAGGGGGCTTTTAGCTACTCTTGCAATGGGCATTCTACTTGCCTTTATTGCGTGTAATTCATCTGGAGATATAGATGATGACGGTATTACCGATGATATGGATAATTGCCCGAATGATCCGAATCCAGGGCAAGAAGATTTAGACCAAGATGGCAGAGGCGATGCTTGCGACAATTGTCCAAACGATTCGAATCCAAACCAGTTAAATTCAGATGATGCAGATGACGGTGGCGATGAATGTGATAATAACGATGACAATGATGATTACGATGACGAAGCTGACAACTGTCCGATTCTAGCAAGTCCAGACCTGACAGATACAGATACAGATGGCATGGGCGATGAATGTGATATAGATGATGACAATGATCTTAGACCTGACGACAGTGACAACTGTAGAATTGTAAAAAATACAAGGCAGGAAAATTCAGACATATATCAATGGGGAGATGCCTGTGATGTAGACGATGACGGTGATGGGCTCATAGAGATTGGCGAGGACAGAATAGAGGGAATCACGGGTGTAATGATGTTCGATAACATTCGCTACAATCTTGCGGGTACCAGCTATGCTACAAGCACTGAGGACGAAGGAGATGATACTGGTTGCGGAGGTCAAGAAGGAATCCTTAAATGTGAAGGCTATGAGCTAGAGGATCCAATCGATCTGACAGGCATGGATTGGACTCCCATAGGACTGATCGGTGAGGGAACGACTGATAGTCCTTATGATTACATCCCATTTACTGCTACCTTGGAAGGAAATGACAATTTAATTCAGAATCTCATGATCGAAAGCGATAGTGATAATGTAGGCTTTTTTACCATTTTAAGCGGTACTGCTCGAAGGCTCCGCTTCGAAGGGGGAATGGTTACTGCCACCATTGCTACGAATCCTAATAGCACTGATCCTCGAAATATAGGTACCTTAGCTGCCCAGTCTTCAGGAAGTATCGATCATGTATCCTCTGACCTTGAAGTTACTAGTTCTGATCGTGACAATGATAATGTAGGCGGTCTTGTGGGAGTGAATAATAATGGAAGCACCATCCAGAATAGTTATGCTACAGGGAATAGAAATATCGGGAATGGGCATAATCAACGAGTCGGCGGGCTTGTGGGCTTGAATAATAATGGAAGTCGCATCTTAGATAGTTACACTATGGGAGATGTCAGTAGTGGGAATGGAAATTTTCAAGAAGTTGGCGGGCTTGTGGGGCGGAATTTTAATGGAAGCACCATTCAGAACAGCTATTCTATGGGGAATAGCAATGGAGGTGCTGGAAATAACGACCGAGTAGGCGGGCTTGTGGGTCAGAATGATAACGGAAGTACCATTCAGAACAGTTATTCTATGGGGAATAGCAATGGCGGGGATGGGGGTAACGACCGAGTAGGCGGGCTTGTGGGAGTGAATAATAATGGAAGCACCATCCATAACAGTTATTCTATAGGGGATAGCAACGGTGGGGATGGGGATAACGACCGAGTAGGCGGGCTTGTGGGATGTACTGCAAATAGAGTCGAGGTAAAGACCTTTAATGAAATTACCAGAAGCTATGCTGCTGGGGATGTCGATGGCGGGGCTGGGAGTAATGATAAGATTGGCGGTCTTCTGGGAGCAGAAGGTGCGATGAATATCAATACCATTACAAGTAGCTACCGTAACAGCGATGCAAATATAATGAATGGAGATTCCAATACATTTGCTGCTGAAAGGACGTTGAAACAACTGCAGGTTGGGGTTGCCTCTGATGCACCACCTCAGACGACAGCTACGACGGCGGATGAGTGCACAGCCGCGGGTGGGACATCATTTACGAACAATATCTGTAGGAATGTGCACTATTACGATGGCTGGTCGGACGATGATTGGGGTTTTGGTAGTGATAGTGATCTTCCATTGATTCGTTCCAATCGACCAGATACCGACGGAAACTATCCGTTCCTCTGTGGGCAGACAACCCCAGAGAAATGTCCTTCGCCATAATTGTTTCCAGAGGGCCACGCTAAGTCAGGCCTCTGCTTAACAGGGAAGGGATAGATGGAAGCAAGCCCGCTAAAGCAGAGCTAAGGAAACCTTATAGTTACTATTTTTTCACTTGCCTAGAATACTTGCCTTAAATAGCTTTGAATTCAATAGACTAAGGAACCATTCTCCTAATTACCTGTCTTAAATTTCCATGTCTCAAAGTCTCATTTCTATGAAAAGCAAGAGGCTCTTCCCCATCAAAAAAAACTTCATTTATTTAAATCATTGTGGTATTTCTCCTCTTTATTCTGGTGCGGTGAAAGCAGCCATTTCGTTTATAAAATGTCATAATAGATATGGGATGAATGTTGCAGAGGTCTATAACGATCTTCTTGTTCGTTTTCATCAAGCTGCTGGGAAACTTCTTCAAACTCAAGAGGAAAATATATCGTTCATGAAAAACACAGCAGAGGCTATGAGCATGATTTCTCAGTCTTTTCCTTTTCAAGAAGGTGATGAAATAATTAGTTTCTGTCACGAATATCCTTCGAATCACTATCCTTGGATTTTAACTGCATCTCGAAAAGTCAAGCTAATACTTTTAGGAAATGTTCAGCCTAAACATTTTCCAAAAGAGAGCAATGTATGTGGATGGTCTATGGAAGAGCTGGAAGAAAAAATTACTCCACGCACAAGAATGATCTCCCTAAGTCATGTTCAGTTCACCAGTGGGTTTACGGCAGATCTAAAACGGCTTTCTCATCTTTGCAAAAGTTATAAAAACCAAAGAATTTTTTTGATTATCGATGCCGCTCAGAGTCTTGGTTCTCTTCCTCTTTTCCCTGAAGCTATGGGAATTGACGCTATTGCTGCTTCTGGATGGAAATGGCTGATGGGACCTATCGGTTCGGGGATTCTTTATACATCTCCATCTCTTCGTTCTCATCTTGGATTTTTTATGGCAGGTCCAGAATTGATGAAACAGGGTGATGATTATTTGAATTTGAAATGGCTCCCTCATCAGGATGGAAGGAGGTTTGAATATAGTACTTCTTCTTATGAGCTCGTAGCACAGCTTCTCTCATGTATCGAAGAGATATTTCTCCCGATAGGAATAGAAAATATTTATCGAGAGATACAGAGTCTTCAAGAGGTATTCTTAGAACATATCGATCTTAAACGTTATAGACATCTTAACTTTTCAGAAGAAAATTCTTCTGGTATTATGAGTTTTGTCGTTGATTCGGATCCAACAGAAATTGTTCAACAGGCAAAAAAGCAAGGGGTCTTCCTTTCTTCAAGGGCAGGGTATCTTCGTGTCGCTCCTCATTTCTATAATACACAAGAAGAAATCATCCAATCCTCAAAAATATTGAATTCCCTTCAAATCTAGTTGAGTAAAAAAGTGAATTACGACAAAAACCTAAGCTCTTAAAATAGCTAGACTTCTTGTCGTCTAGGATGAAGGAAGGATTCGTTTGGGAATCTGGATTTGTTCTTTCGATGATCTTCGGAACTGAATTGCATAGGAAATTTCTAGCCCAAATAATATGATATAAGAGCAAACTAGGAGTGTGAACATAAAAAGAGGTATTGCAGCCCATACACCATAAATATATTCTGCCTTGCTGAAACTTTGTACCCAGTGCTGAAAAAATCGGAAAAATGTACTCATTGTGATTGTACTAATGATAGAGCCAATGGCAGCAGAATGAATTGATACATAAGTATGAGGGACTAATACATAAAGCATGAAAATAACGGCAGAAATCAGGAGAAAGACAAACTGTCTCGAAAGATTTCTTAAAAAAGAAGAATACCTCATAATCCCCGGAGAAAGAATTTTATAATCTCCTTTTACTGCTTCATTGCCCTTAGCATCTAGTTTATCTGTTAAAATTGGAAGTGAGGCTTGGAACAATAGATTATTTTCCCCAGACATATACAGATTGTTTCGATTTGTCAGAAGGTGAGTTAAAATTGATTTATCCTCAAAAAATTTTGTGCTACTTTTCAACCAAGTTCTTCCCCAATCTCCAGTAAACCGGAAAAGACCGTTGGTTCCATATAGAAAACCCCTTCCGTCGGGCCGAATTTCGAAGCCATGTAAAGTTTGGTTCTGTTCCACTTGGATATCAGGATAGATTGCTTTGTTTGGAGTCTGAATCCAAAACGTATTCTTGGTACCTAGGAAAAACATATTACCGTTTCGATCTGCTTTCATCTGTGCAATTGGAATCGGGTTCCCTCCATATTTTGCATCTCTCAACTTGCTCCAAGAAGCACCTAAGTCAAAGGAATAACGATAGCCTCCTTTCCCACTGAGATAAAGACCATTTCGAAAGGAATTTTTCCCTTGAGTTACAATGTTTTTGATCTCTATAATATTGTAATAAGATTCTTCAAAAGCCTCATACTTCCATGTCCATTCCGCTTGTCGGGTGAGGATGGCTGAATAGGAAATTTGATCTACTAGTATGATTAATTTTCCATCTTCTCTTATAAAGAGTTCTTTAATAATAGGAGCATAAGTTTCTGCATCTGAATGAAAGATAATTCTCTGGCAGTCCCAACTGTATCCTTCATCCTTTGAATAATAGAGTATCCCATCTCGAGAAACTGCAAAGATGGTATCTCTGTTTTGTGCTGCTGCAACAAGAGGAGATCGATTGGATTGAAGAGGCAAATAACGAGCTTTGGAAGAGCGAGCTTTAGAAGGAAGTATTTCCCAGACTCTTCCAGACTTTTTTGTCTTTAAATCAATTACAAGCTCTCGATAAGGTGGCTGTGTTTTCGTTTTTGCATACAGGTTAAATCGAATGGGAGATTTGGTATCAGAATACACCAGAAAGCTTCCCTTGGAGCTTAAGAGCCAGAGCTTTCCGTTTCGTTTCAGAATTTTTCTAAACTCAGGAGGATTAAACTGATATTGGATCCAATCGGCTCCTTGTCCTGCAAAAAGTAAAATTAAAGGAAGAAGCACAAAAGAAGAAATATATAGAGAAAAGCGATAGAGCAATGGACGCATAGTAGGAGCACGATAAATATGATTGAAAGAATCTTCTATGTTACGAAAAAAAGTTGTTGCACCATATAAAAAAAAGACCAATCCCACTCCAGCGAGCTCGGATGTTTGTTCAAGGATCCCATCAAGAATTCTCAGAAGTTCTGATGCGTCAAAAAATCCATAGACACTCATGAAAGAAGAAAGATTACTTCTTATTTTAGTGGGATTGACATTCGTCACATGAATCCATATTGTTAAGAGTGGAACGATAGATATAAGAATGGAATATGCAATAGCACTGCTCCGTATAGGACAATGGTCCTGAACAAATTTTTTCGAAGCAAAGTATGAAATACGAAAGATATCTTTGAAAAAGATAATAATCTCTTCTTGATTAGGAAGATAACTTATAAAATCTTTTTGAGATATGGATTTCATGTTATTGTTGATAGTAAAAAAGATGAGATAGATCTGGATTCCTTCATGGAATGGATCTGACTCCAAGGAGCTCAACAGCTAATAGGCTTAAAATAGATTCTAGATATTTCTGAAACCTGCATACCATGGAGCATAGATAAGAGGCTTTCCTAAACTCATTTCTTGAGATAAGAAAGTCAAATCAGAAGCAAAGTTTTTTATGGCTCCTTCTCTTGACAAGCATTCTTCTTGCTTAGATAGTAAATGAGATAAGGCAAAATTTGCTGCATAAGACGTGCCAGAATACATTCCGACTAGTGAACGAAGATCCGTTTTTATCGAAGGATAATAGTGGAAGTTGTATCTTTTAGACTTTGGGAAACCACAATTCTTTTTATATTCTCCGAGAATATCTAAAAAAGAATAGAATTGATCCGCCATCTTATTTTTCTGAAACTGATTACCTGTAAAAACACGCCCTTCTGCCATAGAAGCAAGATCTTTGATTTTCCTATAACGACCTGTACTAACCCTCTTTAGGAAAAGAGAGTATGTTCTATCCATAGTGAGTTGAAGAAGCTTTTGGGAGGGAGGACTGAGTTTCCCTGCTTCAGAAAGAAGATCGCGGGTAGGGTCTTGGAAGAGGCTTTCTTTTCGGATGCCTGTATTTTTGTAAAGTTTTTGCAAGTCTGGTCTTAATAAGATAACACCAATAGATCCAGTAAGAGTTAGTGGAGATAGATAAATTCGGTTTGCCGCACAAGCAATATAGTACCCTCCAGAGGCAGCAACTGAACCTAAAAGGGCAAGCACTGGCTTGATACGAGAAAGTTTATAGATGGATTCAAAAAGACGTTCCGATGCATCTGCAGAACCTCCTCTGCTATTGATATACAAAATGACAAACTCATCTCTGTTTTTCTGAAGTTTCTCAAAAATATTGCAATAAGGCAGGGCTGGAATTTTCTGGGGCTGGATAGGCCGATCTTTCTGTCCTATGGAAATGGGACCCTCCATGACAACAAGCGAAGCAGAAGGAATCCCACGGAATCGTACAAAAGGGAATGAACGGCGGAAAGAACGTTTCCTCAGATGAGCATCTGTTCCTTCTTTTGGCATTGCTCCTACAGCGTTTTTCTCAGATTTTTTTGCAGATTTTCTTTTGGAGCTTGTATTCAATACTTTTTCTGTCCGAGAAGTTTTTGGAGAGATACCTTCTGGCCTAAAAGAATGAGAGGGATCGTCTATCAGAGGAGATAGTTTCCCAAAAACAGCTAACTCAGAGAGTTGAGAAGGAGAAGCAGAAGAGCTCAAGAAAACAGCATGAATCAGATCTTGCGTATGAAGGATCATCTGCTTTTTGAGGAGAAGAAAAAAGTCCTTGGATTGCTTTTCTTTCATTCCACGAGTTGTTTGAAAAACACCTTGAATATGTTTTCGTAAATCCATCACAAGAGATCTCATGTTTTCCTTCGTTGTTTTTCTAAGGCTATTGCGGGTAAACATTTCATAGCCTCCTCCTTTATATTGACCTACCGTTCGAGTTTCTACAGAAATCCCTGCCTTAGCAAGAGTATCCTTAATAAAATAGGAATCATAGGAAGGGAGAAGAACCGTAAAAACCGAATGAGGAGCAGCATAACGATGATGTGCAAAAGATAGGAGATAGAGAGACTTCAGGTTTCCACCAGCAGAATATGCTGTTAATTTTTTCCCTGAGTCTGCAATTTTTCTGAGAGAATTTCCAATCTGTTCCACCTGAGTCCAATCTGCTTTCATGTCTGGAACGATATAAATAAAATGTTTCATTTCTTTACTCTCGAAAGCAAGCTCAAGTGTCTCAAGATATTCTATAAAATTCTCTTGTGGGGATTGTGCAAAAAATGCAAGTATCCCTGAATGAGGAAGCATCACAAAGGAGTCAGGAATAGAATGCTGAATGACCTCTTTTTTGCCAAAGCAAAGAAGAAGCCTATACCACAAGAACAGAAGGATTCTCAGAGGGAAAAAAATCAAGCGAAGTAAAATCAAGGCTTTTCCTACTTGTCCTGTTTGGGTTTTGTTGGAGTCTCAGTATAGATCTCTTCCGTTCCATCTTCCTTAAGGATAAAAATCGTTGTTTCAGTCTCCTCTTCATTGATTGGAGGGCCAGGAGGAAACATTTCAGGCTCCTCGGAGAAAGCATTTCCTATAACAGAAGAAATAGAAAACGTGGGGAAAACGGAATGAAAAACACGTGAGTTGCGAAGATCAGAGCTTGATTTCCCCTTCTTGTAGTAACAAGGAAGATAGGATGCATAGTCATTGTACAATCCTAGCCCATGACTCAAAGCTTCGTTCTGATTCTCTAAAGAATTCAGCAAAAAAGATTTACTGACACCATTAGCACTATGGGTTAGAGATTTGGTGTTCCCAAGAGTAATAGTACGACCACACTTGTCAGTATTAGGGAATGAAGCTGGATTTACACAAGCCCGTTGTGGATTATCTTTGCTACAACCATTGGAAGATGCATAGACCGCGTTAATGGCAGCAAGCTCTCTGACGTGAGGTAGGCGACGCACACTAAATTCATTATTACTAGATGCATAAGGGTACATAACATGACTTCCGAATTTATCCTTAAATTCTTGAGTATAGTACTCATAGCCTGTCTCTGTTTTTACAATACCTGGCTCTAAATCAGAGTCCTCTGGGTCAGGATTCCCCCAATGCTGCAAACCAAGGCAATGGCCTATCTCATGGAGCAAAGTTAACTCCAAGAAAAATTCTTCATCAGGATCGACTATTCTTTCCGTGTTAGACGTATCATCAGGCTGCTTCACCATAACGATACTATCTAAGATATGAGGGGGCTGATTTGCTTTCTTTTGAGTGCGAGTAGCACAAAAG
>JABABJ010000042.1 GCA_014238275.1 Leptospirales bacterium
ATTTCCATATTCTGTGAAGTCCACTGCTTCCATATCCCCGCTTGCAGTTGCCTCAATTCTTGGGATAGAGGTAGCATCAGCAGGGATGTCATAGAGGTTCAAATGCACAAAGTTTGTTGGAGTTGTGGATTGATCTTCCATAATAAGGACAAAGCTATTCGTACCATCAGGGGCTCCTGTCCATGAGATTTTAGGGAAGTTGTTTGCTCCCATACATTGAGTATCATGATTATCCCAGAACTCAGTTGGGATCATCTCTCCTGAGTCAAAGCCTTCCTCTGAGGCACTTGAAGTTAATTGGAATATAGGAGAAGAAGAAGAACCTCTCCTAGATTCACTACAAGATCCAAGCATCACTGAAAAAACAAGTACTGGCAAAACTATTATTTTAGACATAAATTTAAACCTCTGATTTTGACCCATCAATAGATGGGTCGATTGATGTTCTGACAACAAGCATTTATAATACTACAGCAGACGAGTAAGACCATGAAAAAATATCAAAATTATGTCAACCATTTTTTTAGGAATTAGAAATTTTTTCATGCTAAATTAATCTCAAATTAGAACGGAACTAAGACAATCTATCAACTGGCTCAAATGGATCGATAGATATAACGATTTTCCAGAGAGTCCATACCTAGTATCAATGGGCTTCATCCCAGTTGGCTCCCTTCCCTTTCTCTACGGGAAGAGGAACCGAAAGTTCGATAGCACCCTCCATACTTTTTTGGGCAAGATTGCTTAACTCTTCCTCTTCATCGGGGTGGACATCAAATAAAAGCTCATCGTGTACCTGAAGGATCATTTTTGACTTTAGGCCTCGTTTCTGAATCTCCTTATCAATCTTGATCATTGCTATTTTGATAATATCTGCACTACTTCCTTGAATTGGAGTATTAATCGCTGTTCTTTGTGCAGCCTCACGACGAAAATGATTACTAGATTGTATATCAGGAATATGCCGAATCCTTCCGCAAAGGGTTTTGACATACCCATGCTCTTTCGCATAAGCAATGGATGAGTCCATATAGGATTTTACTCCCTTATACTTTGCAAAAAAAGCCCGAATGTATTCCTTTGCTGTTGCCATGTCGACATCAAGACTTCTGGAAAGCCCAAATTCTGTTACTCCATAGATGATTGCAAAGTTTACTGTCTTAGCTTGAGCCCTCATATCTGAGTTTAGCTCTGACTCGGACACACCAAAAAGAGAAGATGCTGTTTGTTTATGTACATCTATATCGTCCTTCGTAAAGGCTTGGATCAGAGAGCTATCTTGGGAACAATGAGCCATGATCCGTAGCTCTATCTGAGAGTAGTCCATAGAAATGAGGAGGTTACCAAGATGAGGTATAAAACCACGACGGATATTCCTTCCTTCTTCATCTCGAATAGGAATATTTTGCAGATTGGGATCTGCAGAGGAAAGACGACCTGTGGCCGTAATTGCCTGAGCAAAATTCGTATGGATCCGATTCGTTTTCGTATGCAATAGAGCTGGAAGACTATCCACATAAGCTGACTTGAGCCTTCCATATTTTCTATGATCTAGGAGGAGATCAATCAGAGGATGAAGCCCCACCATGGATTCCAGAACAGACTGATCCGTAGAATAACCCGTTTTTGTCTTTCTTCCCTTAGGAAGATTCAAATCCTCGAAGAGAATTTTCTGGAGCTCCTTTGTGGAATGAATATTGAATTGAGTCCCTGCATAATGGAAAATTTTCTGTTCTAAGTCCGCTAGCTTTCGTGCGTATTCAAAAGAAAGTTTCTCAAACCAAGCCGTATCAATTCCGACCCCTTCTTTCTCCATACGGATTAGCACAGGAAGTAACGGAAGTTCTATCTGGGAATAGACCTCAGCTAAACCATTTTCCTTGAGCTTCTCTTTCAAAATTAGGCTGAGTTGAAATGCCATATCAGCATCTTCACAGGCATATTCACGGATGCCTTCTGGCGGAATTTCTGCCATTGTTTTTTGCTTACGACCTTTCCCAACCACAGATTCGTAAGAGATAGTCTTGAGTCCAAGATGATCGAGAGATAAATCAGTAAGGTTGTGTCGACGTATTCCGGGACTGCATAGATAAGAAGCAATCATTGTATCAAAAGAGGGTTCGGGGGGGTATATCCCATGGTTTTGGAGTATCTTATAGTCGTATTTCAGATTTTGTCCGACAATTTTCAGCTTAGGATCCTCCAGAAACTCTTTCAGTAATTCTTTCATCTCGTCTACTGGTAGATTTTCTGCCGAGAAGAAGGATTCATTACAAAAAAGAGAAATATAATAGGCACTCCCTTTCTTTGCACATAAAGAAACGCCAACCAGCTGGGCTTGAAAAGTATTCAAGCTATCTGTTTCTGTATCGAGAGCTATGAAGCCGTACTTCCCTGCATCCTTTTGAATAGAATCAAGTGCCTGCTTTAGCCCCTCCACAGATACAATCAACTCATAAATACGATTACTATCCTCTGGATGAAAAGAACTTTGTTTGTCTTCTTGGAAAAGAGTGATTTGCTCTCCCCAAGCTTTGTTTTCGTTTTGCACTTCTTTCGGGTTTTCTTTCGAGTTTTCTTTCGGGTCTTTCTCTCTTGCATTTTTCTCCCGTGCGTTTCTCTCTCTCGTATTTTTCTCCATAAGTTTTTCTAAGTCTTTATAGATTTGGTTAAACCCTCTATGGCGAAAGAGTTGGAGCACAGAGTCATTGAGAAAAGAAGGAGTCTTGAGGGACTCAAGGTTTGGGATATCTTCTTCTACACGTTCAGGGCTTAAAGTTGCTAACTGTTGAGAAAGAAAAACATTATCGTGAGAGGATATTAACTTCTCTCTCAGAGAAGGAGGATGTATAGAAGAAAGGTTCTCATAGATACGAGAAAGGCTCTGGAAATCCTTTAGTAGTTTCGAGGCAGTCTTTGGACCAATTCCACTAGCCCCTGGTATATTATCAGAAGTGTCACCAACCAAGCCCATATAATCTACTACCTGACTTATCTCTATTCCAAGGTTCAACCGAACCCATTCAGGATCAATACGCGTAAATTCACTGACTCCTTTTCGATTCTTTAGCATACTAACCTTCTTGTCGAGAAGTTGATAACAGTCTTTATCTGCAGTGACTAGAGTTACAGAAGCTAGGTTGAATTTTTTAGAAAGTGCTCCTATGACATCATCAGCCTCTACGTCAAGGATACAAATGTTTTGAAAACCACTTCGTGCAAGAAGATCTTTCATCTCTTCGATCTGACTCCTTAAATCATCTGGCATCGGCTTCCGATTGGCTTTATACTGATCGTATAGTCTATTCCTGAAGTTCGGCCCAGGAGGATCCCAAACTACGACACAAAAGTCTGGCTTTTGATCTACCATAAGCTTAAAAAACATGCGAAAAAATCCATAAATCGCATTTGTAGGACTACCGCTTTCCGCATCAAACAGCCCTGCTCCTGCAAGTGCGTAATAGGCTCGATAGGCTGCTGCGTGAGCATCCAAGATTAGAAGATTGCTTGTCGATAAATCCTTGGGAGTATCCATTCGGTAAACAAGCTTTCTTATCAACTTGTCTAGGGTCAAGCATTTCGTGTGTTGGTTTCTCAGAGAGCCTGTTTCGGCTTCCCTAAGTTGCACCCCAGATGAAGGGTGCGACGGAGGTTTTATTATGGAGGCTCTCGCTGTGCTGACCTCCTCGTGAAGTGGCGTTTAATCTGAGCCAATTTCGGGCTAAGGTCTAGGATTTCAGTATAACATATCTTGGCATGAAGCAATTCCAAAACTTTGCCGTTTTCTGATACCCACCTGCCCACCATCATCGCCATGAAAAGGCGGCATCGGCTGATCCCAGCCAAGCGAGCTAAAACCCCGAAATGATACCAGACCTCAGCATCCACACGGAAATACTTGGGTTGCAGGAATAGATTACGAGCCTGATAGGCAGTCCGTAGGTTGGCTATACTTGCCTTTTCGACAGAAGCGTGATCCTCAAGGAGAAGCTGAAGACAGCGATTCATACTCAGATCATGCTTGAGCAGATAAGCCTGTAAATTGGTAAGCTCCTTGTCTGGTATCAAAAGAGTAGTTGGAAGAAACCGAGACACATGCTCTCGATCCCATTCAATTATCTTCTCCATATTAATAAAAGGTCAGAAAAACCGTGTTTGTTGCAGTTTTTTTTGCTAAAATCCGTGGCTTACGAGAAAAAATAGAAGACCTAGTCAATATCTGCTAAAAACAGGCGGAAACGCCTATAAAAGGAGACAAGCCTGCTAAAGCGGGCCTCTTGTGATTATGAGTAAGTAGTAGGCTTGCTTTTAGGAAAGTCGCCGAAAAAACAGGGAATCCCTACAAATACCAAATACCGCCACAGGACGTGGCGGAACAAGCCCGCACCCACAGACTCGGCGGGCATGGATGCCCGCCCCATTTTCGGAGCCATGAAGCTCCGAAAATGTGAGCCAAAACAGGGTTTCCCTGTTTTGGCGTCGCTACGTTGCACCACGGAGGGTGCAACTTAGGTCTTATCTGTGAAGTGTCGGGTGC
>JABABJ010000041.1 GCA_014238275.1 Leptospirales bacterium
GCTCACATTTTCGGAGCTTCATGGCTCCGAAAATGGGGCGGGCATCCGTGCCCGCCGAGTCTGTGACCTTATCAAATTTAGTAGATATTCACTAGAACGATAGCTAATACTTACTAGTTATTACTTTTGTTTTTAGTGGATATTGACTAGACTCATATCATTAGCAAAGATATTGCAACAAGTGCGGTTTTTTTTGATCTTTATATTACATAGACCTAAATTTTGAGACGGAGGGAATAACTTAGAGATATATTTCTTTGTAAAAACAAAGTTTGATTAGATTTTTTTCTTGACATCCATACTTAAATACCTACTATGAGCACCATGACATTAGCACAAAAAGACCTAGAGATTGTAACAAAGCATATACAGAAAGTATTTCCTATCCTTCGTGAGCCTTCATCTTCAGATGCGACTACTCCATCGCACGACAATCATTTACTGGAGCTCCGCTACCAAAGAGAAATCTTGGAAAAAATCATGCATCAGATGGACAAGCGGTTTGAACAGATGGACAAGCGGTTTGAACAGATGGACAAGCGGTTTGAACAGATGGACAAACGATTTGAGCAGATGGACAAACGATTTGAGCAGATGGACAAACGATTTGCAGAGGCACGGGAGGCTGCAAATCGACGCTTTGCAGAGGCACGGGAGGCTGCAAATCGACGCTTTGCAGAGTCACGAGAAGAGACGAATCGACAAATTAAATATCTCCAGTGGATGATTGGGATAGGATTTGGTGCTGTAACTACCATTATGCCGATAGTTGTGTCTATAGTTGTATCGATAGTTCTCAAATCTTTATAAAACCTCAATTGTGCCCTCTCGTGGCTCCCCTCCCACCCTCCGTACCACTCCGCTGTATATATTATCTGTCGCGTTGGGAGTAGGGCGGATCTATACATGGAGGCAAGCCACGCTAAAGCGGGACTATTGATATTAGGCATGGCGTATCCGTGGCTTGCTCTGAAGAAAGTCGCCGAAAACATCGGGAATTTTAGCTAATATTAACTAGACTCATATCATTACCAAAAAAATGTCACATATCTATGATAGAGTGGAATCATGACGAAACAAAAAACAAGCCTGCTGTTAAGCAACAGTAACAGAGGCAAGGAGAAAGATCTATTTCGTGCAGGGACTTTTGCCTGTTTAATGGGAAAAAATCAAAAAACCACAACAGAGAGCTTGTTTTGGCGTGAACTCGGAGGCCATCGCAAAATATACTTTCGTCTTGAGTCAAATGGACAGCTAGAATTGATGGGGCATATCGCGTCTCCTGAAGAGATATCCATTCTCTGTAGGGAATTAGAACGGAAGCTCGTACAAGAATATGAAGTCCGGCGTATTTGTACAGATTGTGAACTATCGTAAGAGTTCATACTACTTTATAAAAGAGCCTATATGAATCTTAGCAGGTATGAGTTGGTCACGTACTTCCACGTTAATTTGTGTGTCTTGTTGTAAAAATTCTAATGGAATATATCCGCTTCCAATACATTGTTTTCGTATAGGAGAATAGAGTCCGGAAAGAACAGAAGCAATCTTCTTCTCACCCTTGGAGTTCCAAATCGAAGCCCCAGACCGAGCGATTCGCTTCCCCTCTAAATAAAATCTAGCTATCTTCTTCTCAGTCCCATTTTCTTTGTGAGACTGAATTTGCTGATGGCCTAAATGGGCTTTTTTTTGAGTCTGAACCATCCAGTCAAGACTGCTTTCTATTGGACTCCATTCCTGTGAGAGCTCCTTTCCATAGAGGGGATAGGAGGCTTCCATCCTCAAGCTATCTCGTGCAGCTAAACCTGCAGGTTTGACAGAATCTCCCTCCATGAGGATGTCCCATAGCCAAAGTATCTCTTTGTTTCCAGAGTATATTTCAAATCCGTCTTCACCCGTGTAGCCGGTCCTACTAATCCGAAAGAAACGGTTTTGGATTTTATGATCCTCAAATTGGAAACGCCCCGTACGAACTAAGGAGACCTTAAGTGATTTTTCCAGAGTTTCCTGTGAGTTAGGTCCCTGAATTGCAAGCTGAGACCATTCGTTGCTTTGATTCTCGATCTCTACTTCCAATCCAAGCTCATGAGCTTTTTCCTTCAACGACAGGAATATCTTTTCGTAATTGATTGCATTGGAAACAATGAAAAAATCCCTAGAAGAAATGGAGTAGATTGTAATATCGTCTTCTATCCCTCCTCTTTCATTGAGTATTAGGTTGTATTGAACATCTCCTTCTTTCATCTCTCTGATGCTTCGGCAACTCATATATTCCAGAAGCTCTTCAGAATTTTTTCCCTTTATAGAGATTTCTCCCATGTGAGATACATCGAATAATCCACAGGAAGAACGAACATTAAGATGCTCTTCAATGCTTGAAGTATATTGAAGAGGCATCTCCCAGCCTGAAAAGGATATGAGATGTGCTCCTAATTCCTTATGTTTTTGGAAAAGGGGAGTTCTCTTCATTACAGGAATTTTTGGATACGTTTTTCGTGGGGAAGAGTGTAATTCAGTTTTTTGGGCATAGGAAAAAATTAGGAATCCAAGAAGAACAAAATTTTGATTTATAATAGGAGTGACTTAGGATTTAGAAACACTTCTCCTATGGGCAGCAACCGAGCGGCTGAAGTCATTGATATTGTGCACAATAATTCGATCTGCATGAAGCTCTACTTTTCCTCTTTTAACCAAGAGATTGATAATTCGTTGAACATCTCCAACAGGAAGACTGCACCAAGAAGCAACATCATCTACAGAAATCGGGAATATCATCTCCGATACTTTGCCATAGTGAGGATCCTTCTCAGAAAGCATGAGGAAAACATCGCTCACTTTAATTTGAGGATCTTTCAGAAGAAGGATTTGGAGCCTTCTTTTTGCATCGTAGATACGGCTTGCAAAAATAAGAAGGAGACTATAGGCAAGTTGAGGCTGACTGTTCATCAAAGCGTCAAAGTTATTACTAGTAAATTTCAATGCCCTTGTCTTTTGAATTGCTATCGCAGAAGCACTTCGAGGAGCTGCTTCTAAGATTGCCATTTCTCCGAAGAAGCTACCTTCTCCGATTATGTCCATAGTTTTTTGAGCATGATGCACATTTTTGACAATCCTTACCTTTCCTTCTAAAATGAAGTAGCACTCATTCCCAGGTTCAAACTCACAAAAAATGATCTGTCCCATTTGAAATTCAACGCCAAATTTTTCGTATAGTGATTCAGGTAGTTTCATGATTCCTCATCTCTGTTGTCTCAAGTCTTTTTCTTGCTGCCATTGTTATGGAATCATGAGGAAGCATTGTCGCAACCTTATGATATAAGCTACGAGCTTGGTTGAATTTTCCCTGAAACTCCTGAATGACTCCCATTTGATAAAGGGAATCTTTCACATGTATTCCTGACGAGAATTTTTTTAGATAAGATAAAAAAAACTGATATGCCTCATCCAGATTTTTCATTTTGAGTTTCACATGCCCCATCTCAAAGAAAGCATTTTGAAGCATATCTTTTTCTTCTTGGTTCTTAAATTTTTTTTGTTTGAAACATTGCTCTAAAAGAGAAGCTGCTTTCTCATAATTTTCTTCCTCTATAGCCTTCTTTGCGTCTCTAAATAAGATAATGATTTCTGATTTTTCTTCACTTTCTGAATTTTCGGAAGAATTGGGAGTGTGAGATTCATTCCCAAAATCGCCAACCAGCTCTTCGAGCTGTTTTTGTCCAAATTTAGCGTTTGGATCGACACCTCCGCCAAATTCAGAGGCTGGTTCAGGTAATGATTCAGGGTAGTTTTCACCCACTTTAGCAGATTGAAGAAGCTCTTGAGCACGCTTCCTGTTTGTTCCATCTTTGTAGTGTTCCAAATACTTTTCAAAGGCATAGATAGCATAATCAAAATGATGATTTTTATAATAGGACTCCGCAATCCTAAGTAATTCAAAGGCTGGATTCTGGTTATGATTCGATTCTAGGAGAGTAAGAACTTCTTGATGAATTGTACGAAGTTGATGAGAAAATACCTGAAGCATTTTTAGGATCAGTTGGGGATTTCTTTCTGCATATTTTTCAAACTCTGCTATTGTAAACTCAATGATGGTTGCTTTTCCAATAGCTTGTGCTGTTTCTTCGCGAGGGAATCGCCCCAGGCAAGATCTAACACCAAAAAACTCCCCCTGAACAATTTCTTCTTTTAGGTCATTTTCCGTATTATAAGCAGAAGAAATAAGGACAATTCGTCCCTTTTTGATCACATAGACGGCATCTCCTAAATCTCCTTGGAAATACACGATGGAGCCAGGATTGTAATTACGAGCAGTAGGCATTGGTACTTATTCCATAGTTATCGGCATAAAATCTAAAGGTTTTTGATCGATAGTTTCTTTTGTCAGAAATTGTAAGGATTTGCCATTGTCCCAAATCTGTCTTTTTACTACCTTATCGCTTCCATGTATAGAGAAATGATCTAGTTCTATATCTTGAACCGAAAAAATCTTTTCCAAAGAAGCATCTCCATAAAGAGGATAGCCATCCCTGACTACAAGAAAAATTTCAGGGATCTCTGCCTCTGCAAAGGAACGAAAGGGATCCTGAGGGTATTTACCCTTCAATACAAAAAAATCAGCTATAGAATTTACAGCAAGGCTACCGTGATTTTTTAGTTGAAATGCTGCAGCAGGATTTGATGTCACCATTTCCAATATAGTTTTGGCAGAAAGATCTTTCCCTGAGGCTTTCGAATAGTTTCGAGAGGAAGCACGCATATCTTCCAGCAAGTTTGTCGATCCGTACATAGCAGCATCGCTTCCAAGGCATACGTTAATACCTCTATCGAGAGCTTTCGCAATGGGAGGGGAGGAGTTATAGATCCAGTGATTACTGACAGGACAACAAACCAAATGAGACTTAGCTTTTGCGATTCTATCTAAATCATACTCCGAAAGAGAAAGTCCATGAATCAGCACTGTGTATTCTCCTAAAGCTCCTTCTTCGTCGAGCCTCTGAAGTGATAGTTTGCTTTCTTCATCAAATCCTTCAGCAATATGAATCACATAAGGGAGCTTTCTTTCTGCAGCATACTGATATTCTTGCCGGATTCCATTTCCCCATTGGAGAGAGTATGAGCAACAGGAATGTGAGATACCAAAATCATTGAGAAGACGTGGCAAAAGGTTGTTTTCGAAGGGTTTCCTAACATAGCTAGGGATATGATCCACAACGGTAGTCACTCCACTAAGAATATTTCGATAAGAGCCAAGTTGGTATAAATCAGAAATATCTAAGTTCATCCTTTCTCGAAATAAAGAAGAGGCTTTGAGTTCATTATCCCACACAAGCCAGTTCAGATAGGAATGATTCATTCCGTCTTTCTTGCCTTCCTGTTCCGTGTTTCCCTTAAATGGATAGTAAGACGCTAGGAGATTGTCGTGCCCATTGATGAGACCAGGAAAAACAAAAAAGCCGTGAAGATTCAGATTTAGAATGCTTGGATCTTCTGAATCTAATTGAAAGTGCTCACGAATCCTTCCATTTTGTATGTACATCCCAGACCTTCGGTGTATAGACTGATCATAGACCATGGTTGCATTAGAAATCTGCCAATCCTTATGAGTCATAAAATCAAGAGAACCTCTTCGGGTTAGATATTCTATAATCTTCCAGTTGTCTGATAGCTAGCTTCTTTGCTCGATAGAAGGCTAAGAGCAGGAAGATCCGCCTGATTCAGGAATTCAAGAGAAGCTCCACCCCCTGTTGATACATGAGAAACCTTATCTTTGAAGCCCGATTGAGTAATTGCAGCTGCTGAGTCTCCTCCTCCAATCACAGAATAGATATCATTCTTATCCATAAGTTTTGCAATCATAGAAGCAGTAGCGAATGTCCCTTGCGATGCCTCAGCTATCTCAAAAATACCCATAGGGCCATTCCAAAAAATCGTCTTAGCTTTCGAAAGGATGGCTTGGTACTTGGCTATGGTTTTAGGACCAATGTCTACAGCATAGTATCCATCTGGAACAGCTTGAATATCTAGGGAGATAAGTTGCAGAGGGATAGAGATCTTGGGAGAAGATGAAGAAGAGTGAAGGTCTAAAAAAGAGCTTACCATCAAGTCTAGAGGGAGTAGGATCTTCTCCTTTGCCTTCGCTAGTAAATTTTTTGCTATTTCAACTTTATCTTCTTCTACAAGAGAGTTGCCTGTTTGTATGTTTTTTGCTCTCAAAAAAGTGAAAGCCATAGCTCCTCCTATCAAAATCTGATCTGCACTTCGTGTAAGGCTCTCGATGAGATCGATTTTGTCTGATATTTTTACTCCTCCGCAAATTACAGCAAAGGGATGGCGAGGATTTTGAGAGATTTTCTCTAAGGCAAGGGTTTCTTTTCTGATAAGGTAGCCCATGAGAGAAAGGGGTACAAATCGGGTGATTCCGCAATTTGAGCAATGTTCTCGGTGGGCAGTCCCAAAGGCATCATTGACAAAGTAGTCTGCTCCATGGCTTAATTTCTTTGAAAAAGAAGGATCGTTCTGTATTTCTTCGCGATGAAAACGTACATTTTCCAAAAGAGCAATATCACCCTTTTGGAGGGAAGCAATCTTTGCTTTTGCGTCTTCTCCTACGCAGTCTGAAGCGTACATCACTTGAGTTCCCAAAATCTCACTTAGCCTTTCTGCCACTGGCCTCAGACGAAGTTCATCTTGGATCTTTCCCTTGGGGCGTCCCAAATGAGAAATGATAAAGGTTCGAGCCTTTTGTTCTTGCAAATATCGTATGGTCTGCAGGCTTTCTTTGATTCTGGTTTCGTCTTGGACACAGCCGTTCTGGAGAGGAACGTTTAGATCACATCGAAGAGCTATTAATTTGTTTTCACAGGGGACATCTTCAATAAAAAATTTATTTTCAGAATACAAAGGTCTATCCGCTAATTTTTTCTACCCTTTCCATGTGCTCTATAAAATCCAAAACTTTGGACGCATAGCCATATTCATTATCGTACCAAGAGATCAGTTTGACAAATCTCTCGTTTAATGCAATTCCCGCAGCTGCGTCAAAAATAGACGTTCGAGAATCTCCCAAAAAATCAGAAGAAACAACCTCATCCTCTGCAAAACCAAGAATACCTTTCATATCAGTTTCCGATGCTTTTTTTACGGCATCTTTAATTCCTTCGTACGAAGAAGGATTTTTCAATCTGGCAGTCAAATCAACTACAGAAACATCTGCAACAGGAACTCGAAAGGCCATACCTGTCAGCCTCCCATGAAGCTCAGGAATCACCTTAGCTACAGCCTTTGCTGCTCCCGTAGAAGAAGGTATAATGTTTTGGAATGCTCCTCTTCCCCCTCTCCAGTCCTTTTGGGAGGGACCGTCTACTGTTTTTTGAGTTGCTGTGACTGCATGGATTGTTGTCATAAGTCCTTCTTCAATTCCCCAATTCCGATGAATGACTTGTGCCAAAGGAGCTAAACAATTTGTGGTACAGCTTGCATTGGACACAATCTGTTGTTCAGGACGGAATGAGTTATGGTTGACACCCATTACATACATAGGAGCATCTGGGGATGGAGCTGAAATTACAACCCTCTGGGCACCTGCTTGCAAATGAGCAGAAGCTTTTTCTATACTCGTAAATAAACCAGTTGATTCAATTACATAATCAGCACCTATGGACTTCCATTCTATAGCCTTAGGGTCTGCTTGGTTATTGATATGTATTTTCTGATTTCCTACAGAAATGAAGCCATTTTCTGCCTTCACATCAAACGGGCATCGACCGTGCGAGGAGTCATATTGCATGAGATAAGCCATATAAGCTGGCTCAAGAAGATCGTTAATACCAACTATTTCGACCGTACTTCGCCCTAAAGCAGCGCGACAAGTAAGCCGCCCGATTCTTCCAAACCCGTTGATCCCGATACGTATAGCCATGACTCGTGTGAAAATAAAACTCAGAGCAGACAACATAATATATGGCCATGCTTGTCAAGCATATTTTTTACTAAGATGATGCTTTTAAGTAAAATCAGCTATTTCAATTGCAAAATCAAATCCAAATTAGGACAAGGCTTGAAATCATCTCTTCTTTCAGTCTGGATTCAAATTCACTACTTAAGATGATAGAATTATTTTTGTTTCTTCGATATTTTGGTCGATATTGCCGATATTTTGATAGAGAAGATATGATATTCTATGCAGGATTTGGACTTTTCTACACAAATTTCAGGAAAGGCTGTACAGTCATCCCGTACAAAACAGATTGAATCTCCAGAAAAACTCAAGAGCAAGAGAAGAGTAAGAACTACGGAAATTCTATCAGGAAGTAAGCTAGCTTCTTTTTTAATTATAAGTTCGCTTTGCTTTTCTGGAGGTATCATCGCAGGTATTGGAGTTCAGAAAAGTCGCCAAATAGAAGGAGAGCTTCAGTTTAAGATCGATAGAAAATCTGATCCTTCTCCATCTTCAAGAAAGGCAATAGGCTTTGCCTCAAAAAGGAATTCTCGGTACAATGCTTCTCAAGATTCTTTTGGCAAAGATGAGCAAAATATCCTGAGTTTGAAAAATCCTTCTCCAGCCCCTAAGGGAAGCTATTTAATCAAAGTGGGAACTTATACCCTGTCTAATGCACAAAAGGTGATAGATAGTCTCAGCCTTGTAGAAGAGCTCAAAAACGAAAAGGTACAGGAATGTGCACATATACAAAGAAATTCTCTGTTAACTCATATATCTTTTATGGTGGCAGTTCCTAATTCTCAAGATAAAACAAATGTTTTCATAGGTTGCTATCAAGATGCTGATTCTGCTAAGAAGGTATTGTCTCTCCTTCTTCTTGCTTCTATTCCTCAAACTAGTTTATCGAGGATATATCAAACTCATTAGCACAAATCCTCCAATGAGAGCTAGTCATAGCATGAAAATCTTATCATTCCCATAGTATTATACTAAGATAGATATCTTTCTTGACAGACATTTATTTCAAAAATAGATGGTAGTGTTTGATATGGGCTTTAGTGTATTGGATGAATGTGAGTAATTTAGAAAAAGCAAAAAAATATTATCAGCTTGGAAAAGTTGCAGAAAAGCAAAAAAAATTTCAAGAAGCTTTTCGTTGTTTTGAGATCTCCTCTAAAGAAGATTCTCGTTTTCGTCCTTCTCTCTTAAGTCTTGGCATTCTATATTCCCGCTTTGGGAAGTCAGTGAAAGCCAAGGAATTTTTTCAGCGTGCCCATGATATTTCTTCAGATGCTGTTGTATGTTATAATCTAGCATGTGAATTTTTCAAACTTAAGGAATATCCTCTGTGTTATAATGTCTTGAAAGAGTGTATGCTTCTCGACAAAAAATTTCTTAAAGCACATTTACTCATGGCCTATTTATATCAAAAAAAAGAAGAGCCAGATAAAGCTGCTGTGTACTTTCAAAATGTTTTAAAAATTGATAAAACAAATCGAGTGGGAATTCTTGGTTATGCTGCTTCTTTAAGTGATCAAAAACAATACGAACATGCTCTATATGTAATCCAACATTATCTCAAGAAATATAATATGAATAGTACAGTAAAAGAACTGAGAGGAACTCTTCTGATGCAGCTTGGGAGGACGGAAGAAGCCTATCAGGACTATTCAGAACTTATCAAGAGTGAAGCTCAATATACAAAATTTACAGAACATTTGAAAAAGGCTCGTAATGAACCTGAGCAGGAGTTGAACAAGGCATTATCAGATGTAGAACAAAAAATTCGCATAAAAACAAAACTTCTTGAAAAAAAGCTATCCTCTCAAAAAAGCTCAAAAGTTGAAAATGTATCCTCTGACAATGGAATTGAAGGTAATGAGGATATCCAAGAAGAAAATCAGAAAACCCTCAAGGATATGATGGATCTTAGTCTTCTTCATCTCTTTCAAGGTGATTCAGATAAAGCTCTTGAGTTATTGCTTCAAACTAAAAAAAATAAGCAAAAAAAAGATTGATAGGCTTAAATGATATAATATATGATCTATCCAGAGCAGTAAATAAGATCAAGATAGCTGTTTAAATGTCGAAGTACAAACTAGGAGTACTTTGTATGGCATTCACATCTGAAGATTGTATGAGGGAGGTGATACTTAAGCTAATGATTGCCCTTGCTTGGAGAGAACAAAGTTTCCGTAAAGAGAGCCATGAAAGTATTTTTCATTGGATGAAGGTATTAGAAATAGAGGGCCCTGAGAAAATACGGATTACGAATATGCTTTCTCATCCTGTGCATAAGGCTCAAATAGAAATCCTATTGAAAGAGCTCTATGCCCTCCTCATCTTTCCTCAGAATAGAACTATCCTTCGAAAAATACTCTATCGGACCATGCGAAAAAAGCATCATATTAAAAGAAAATCTTTCTTGGAAATAGAACTCTTTGCAAAGGTGAGGGAAATGATTCATTCGCTTGAAACGGATGGATCCAAAATTCATTCTTATTATTGCAAGAAAAGATTGAGCTAAGGAGTCTTTGACTCAAGGATTCTCAATAGCTTTTTTGTCCAAAGACATCAGTTTCATTCAATTCCTGAACTCTTTTGAGTAATTTTTGTATATTTCGATAAAATATATCCTGTACTTCGCTTCTTGTGAAGCCTGATAAAAGCATTTTCATGCCAAGGTTTCGTATTCCTATCGGTTCTTCCAGCCCTTTTGGGATCACAGCCTTTGCGTCAAAATCGCTTCCTAGTCCAAGTATAGAAGCAGAATAATGATTTCGTATGTGATGAATATGCCTCAAGACATCATCTATTTGGGTAGGTAACCCGCAGTTGATATAAGGAGCATGAAAATTAATTCCAATCAATCCTTTGGTCTTTTCTGTTAGCTTCAGTATCTTCTCACTAAGATTGCGAGGATGGGCACATAGTTTCCGAACAGAAGAATGTGAAAAAAAGAGAGGATATCTCCCCTTGGTAAACTCATAAAAATCCAGTACAGAAGCTTCTGAAGCATGACTCCAATCGATCAAAATACCAAAACGAATCAAAAGTCTTAGCAAATTCCGCCCTTTTGTGCTTAAGCCAATCGATTCATTGGAAGTTCCTGAATAAGGATTAGAATGACTCCAGCTTATACTCAGATAAGATACTTTCTTTTTCAATCTTTCTAGCATTCCTATCAACTCTGATTCAGAAGGAGCCATTTTTTCTTTACTATGACTTCGATCCAAGAGATAGCTTCCTTCCACACCAAGAAAAATAGAATCTTGTTCTTGAGGATTGAAAGCACTAGGATGAGTTCTTATAGGAAGGCGAGTTTGCTTTTCGATATCTGAGATTGCTTGTAAAAGATAGTCAAAATGACTGATTTGATTGAGAGAAGTAGCTTGTAGAGGAGTCAATTCCCAAGGCTTCCTATAAGGGGCTATAGGGAGAGGGGGGCGCCATAAAGAAAAGAAAAACCGTGCCTTTTTATAATTTCCTCTGCAAAGATTCATTCCTTGGCATTCTTCCCATCCAGTTCCTTTTCCAGTTATGAAAAAAGAGCGATCGTTATGAAGATCTGCAAGTGGGATTAAGTGAATAAACTTCTGATCGGATGCAAATTTTTGTTGAAAGAGAAAAACAGATGTTTTGCAGAAACTAAGGAAGGGTGTCGCGAATAAAAGAAAAAGCAAGAAAGGAACTCTTTTTTTACATGGAAAATTCATATGGGCATCAATTCAGATAAAATTTAATATTTACAATAGAATTTTAATCTCTTTCTAAAACTTTGCTAAAACTAACTCTTTCCATTATTGCGTCTTATAAGTCAAATATATTGCAATAAAGAAGGTATTGAAAAATGGGCAAGCAAAACAAACTAAAATCTACTATCTTAAAGACACTAATGAGATTACTTGTACTAGGAATCACTTCATGGTGTTTTTGTTGTTTTGAGTTCTCAAGAAGTCGTCTTTCAAGAAATAACAACACAGAAGAGCCTACTCTAAATGTAAATCAAGTTTATCTTGAAAGGGTAAAGAATGCCTTAGAAGCATGGGAATTAAATTTACGTCAAGACAATATTACAGTAACTAGAGGAAACAATCCCAATTGGATTACAGTAGCAGATGAAACCTGTAGTTCAAATGGAATCCTGACTCAGTTTCAAGGTGAATCATGTGGATTGCAAGGAAACATTGTTGGAGTTTGCTTGCTACAATTTGTTGTTGCAACTGGTGAAATCAAGACTTCTACTCTTTTGATGAGCCAGTCTTATCAGGATGGAGGATCCTCCGAAGAAGACAAGATTGCTGTATTTACTCATGAAATTGGACATTGTCTTGGGTTACGCCATTCTCCTCCAGCAGGTGTGTGCGGGGGAGAGAGTAGAAATTGCGTTATGTACCCAACTACCGCTGGAAATGAAACTCCTTATATTGACGAGATCAATGCCTTAAAATCCTCTTATCTTCCTATTTCTTCTCCTTCTGCAGAATATATACATCGTTTCAAAACAGCTTATCAACCAAACGGTCCTGTCTTACGTCACTTTTCTTTTCCTGATTTTCATATATCTGGAACGATTGGAAATGCCTTGGAGCAGTATCAGGATCCTCAGTTTTTTTCAACAGAGGAACTACAAACACACGCCTATGTTATGAACAGAGATCATACAGAGGATGTATATATTTGGGACAATGAGGGAAATATTGAAAAGCAGGTTCTCACAGAAGAAGAGCCAGATCAACCCTTCATTCCTGTCTCTGACTAATATCTACTAAATGATCCCCTCGACCTTTCTTGCAAAGAAGAGCCAGAGGATGAGACTAAGCTGCAAAGAAGTCGGCTTGAACGACCTCGTTAATATCGACAGCTTTTTGTAAGCCTGATCTTGTATTTCTCAAGATGAGATTACCTTCCATGACACGATTTTTATCTAATTCCATCTTTCTTCCATCTTTCAGATAGAGAACGATATCAATCCCGCGAAAAGGTATGAAACGTCTAAGTTGACGCTGAAATTCTTGTTGTTTAAGTTGCAAAATCTATACTCCTATTTTTTTTCTGTATAGTTAACAACGGTATAAATGACAAAAACAAATGCTTTTTTTTATACTAGAGCTTCTCACACTCTTATAAAATCTGCAAAATCAATTATCAAAGACAGGAAGATGCAATACTTCCCGCATAATGGGGGATTACCCTCAGTTTTTTTGCTATGGAAGAGCCTGCAAAACCAGTTAAATCAGAATAGTGGATATGTTTCAAAAAACTTTTCGTCATCTTTTGTGAAAGAGGACGAAATGACCAATGCCATCGTTCCTCTTCATAACCAGTGATTCTGGAGTTCTGAGCATCTCGACCTTTTTGATTATAGGGACGGCAAAAACCAAATCGATCTGCATTTTTTGTGAGCCAACGATATTCTTTTAGCCCTTTTCCTTTTTTCCAATAGGAGTTTTCTAAAGAGTTTAGGTCAATTTCAGTTCCCCAATGATGGCGAGAAAGTCCGGGCATAGCACTGTACCTGAGTATGATCAGAGCTCGTTTCATCGGTCGAGGATAGGCTTGGTTTAGTTTCAGTCCTTGAACCAGAGTATTTCCGTACCATTTCCTTTCCCAAATTCTCTTTTGGGAATCAAAGTTTCGGGCTCCTGAAAGAATATGAAGTTGTATCCCTTGTTTTTTAGCAGAGGAGTACATCTTTTGAAAAGATTGATAAGCTTCTTTACGAAGATACAATTTTCTCTTAGAAAAAGAGGTATAGGAAGAAGAAATTCTGACAAAACGAGGATCGTATTCATAGCGGATATGACCCAAGAGAAGCTCTTTTGTGATGTCTTCCCTACAGTTGATAGATTCCACTCCATATAGAGAAAGAAAGAATATCATGAAAAAGATTCTATACTTCATACAACTTCTATAGCAAAACAATAAGAAGAAATATTTTATTGAAACAAATGCTTTGGATCTTAGATGTCAAATAACTTACTAAGAAAACTTACTAAGAAATCTGGCGAACAAGATCCTGAAAAGAAGAAGGATCATTCATTGCAAGCTCAGCCAAAGAACGACGGTCCAAAGTTACTCCGGCCTTGGAAAGTTTATAAACCAGCTGAGAGTAGGAGATATTGTTTTCTCTTGCTGCAGCGTTGATTCTCATAATCCACAGAGAACGTATTTCTCGCTTATGTTGCCTTCGAGAATTGTACGCATGCTGTCCTGCTTTCATTACAGCAGATATTGCTGTCCGATAAAGCCGGCTTCGGCTCCCCCGAAACCCTTTTGCACTTTTAAGAACCTTTGCTCTTCGTGTGCGATGTATCTTTCCGCTTTTTGCTCTCATCTTTTCAACTCATTCTATTTATTTGCTAAATTTACTTTTTACTAAATCTAGGAGTAGGGAAGAAGAGATTTTGCATTACAAGTATCTGACGGATGAACTAGCTGATTATGACGCAATTGCCTCTTACGCTTGGAAGCTTTTTTTGTAAGTATATGATTTACAAAAGCTCGAGCCCGACGGATCTTCCCCGATGCAGTAAAACGAAAGCGCTTTGCAGCAGCTCGATTTGTCTTCAACTTAGGCACTTGGACTACTATGAGAAGACTCTTCTTTTTTGACAAGTTCTTTTTTACTTTTTTTGGGATGACTTTTGGCTCTAGGTGCAAGAACCATCTGTATCTGTCTTCCTTCATGTCGAGCTGGAGTCTCTATATTGCTTTCTTCTTTTAGATCTTCTTTGAGCCGATTCATTACTAACATTCCCTGTTCAGGATGAGTGATTTCACGGCCTCGAAAACGAAGAGTAACTTTTACTTTATTTCCTTGCTCTAAAAATTCTGCTGCATTTCTTTTTTTCAGTTCGTAGTCATTCGATGCTATCTTGGGACGAAATTTAATTTCCTTGATTGTGACAGTATGCTGGTTACGAAGCTGTTCTTGCTTTCGTTTTTTTTGCGTGAATTTATACTTTCCATAATCTACAATACGACAGATAGGGGGGTCTTGATTTGCTGAAACCTCAACTAAGTCCAATCCCATTTGTCCAGCTGTTTTAAGTGCTTGCTCTCTCTCCATGATTATAGGGGCATCCTCCCCGATAATCACACGAAGCCTAGGAGCACTTACCTTCCCATTAATCCGTGGTTCTTGAATCTTAGTACGGGGCTTAAATTTTTTTCCTCTCATTCAACCTCCAAGTGTATTTTGTACGACGAAAATATGCAAGCTTTTTCCGAATAAATTGATGAAAGAACGAAAAATAAATGCTTTAAGTATATGGACAAAATTATATATATACTCCTGAGTTATAGGTAAATTTTCCCAAACTACTCAGTTGAAAGTTCTTATCGTTATATTTTCTCATCTAAGATTTCGTGAAAGAGGGAAAGAGTAAATAAGCTCTTTGATCTCTTGTCTCGCTTTTTCAATATAAGATGTATCACTGGGATGGTTCAAAAGCATACTAATCAGGTGGCCAATTTTTTGAAACTCTTCGGAACCCATTCCTCGAGTGGTCAGGGCAGGGGAGCCAAATCGAATGCCACTGGTGACTCGAGGAGGTCTTTTATCAAAAGGTACTGTATTTTGATTTGCCGTAATTCCTGCTGAATGGAGAATATCTGCTCCTTCAGAACCTGTGAGTTTTGTATCACTTAGGTCCAAAAGCACGATATGATTATCTGTACCACCTGTAACTACTGAGAACCCTTCATTTACGAGAGTTTCTGCAAGGATCCTTGCATTTTCTTTCACCTGACGGATATAGACACGAAAATCAGGCTGAAGTGCCTCTTGAAATGAAACTGCTTTAGCCGCGATGGTATGCATCAGAGGTCCCCCCTGTGTACCTGGAAAGATCCTAGAATTCAGGAGCCTTGCATATTCTGGGCTATTAGTTAAAAGAAACCCTCCTCTAGGCCCCCTAAGTGTTTTATGGGTCGTACTGCTAATGATATGGGCAAGATCCATAGGGCTTGGATGCTCTTCTGTTGCAACTAGACCAGCAATATGTGCTATATCTGCCAATAGGATAGCTTTCGTTTCATCCGCTATCTCACGGAATTTAGCAAAATCGATAACACGAGGATAGGTCGAAGAACCTGCAATGATGAGTTTTGGTTTATGCTCTCTCGCAAGGGACGCAATTTGATCATAATCGATTCGTTGATCCTCTCGACGGACACCGTAGCTAACCACATGATAGGTTCGACCAGAAAAGTTGACTGGCGATCCATGGGTCAAATGACCCCCATGATTCAGCTCCATCCCTAATATTGTATCTCCCGGATTCAAAAATGCGAGAAATACAGCCATATTTGCTTGTGCACCTGAATGGGGTTGGACATTGGCGAAGTCTGCCTTGAAGAGCTTTTTCAATCGTTCTATTGCAAGAGTTTCTACTTGATCTGCGTATTCGCAGCCGTGGTAATAGCGTTTTCCTGGATAACCCTCTGCATATTTGTTGGTGAGGGAGGAGGAATTTGCTTCCATTACGCTTTGGCTGACAAAATTTTCAGAGGCAATCATCTCAAGACATTGTTCCTGCCTTTGATCCTCTTGCTTGAGAATATGGAACACTTCAGGATCCGTTTGAAGAAGGTTTGAGGTCATCATAGCTCTTTCCATCTGTCCACAAAAATTATAGCCCTTTTTTTTTGCACTATAAATTTAGGCAATCATGCTAGTACGTAGACTTTAGTTTGAACTGTCCTGATTATCGTTGATAGTAAGTCGTAAGGACAGCTTTTTGAATTTGATGGCGATTCAGAAAAAAACCAACCATCGCACCAGAAGCTTTCGCATCCAAAGGGAGTTTAGGAGTATCAAGTGCCCATACAGTCAACACATATCTATGCCTACCATCTCCCTTAGGGGGACAGGCTCCACCATAACCTGGCTTTCCAAAATCTGTTCTGCTTTCGATGGGAAGGGGAAGGGGAGTATTGAGGGGCTTATCAGGAAGAGAGCGAAAATCTACTCCTTTGGGGAGCTTCTGGAGGTTTGGCGGAATATTAAAGACGATCCAATGCCACCATCCACTTCCCGTTGGTGCATCTGGATCATACATTGTAACAGCGAAACTTTTTGTGTCTTTTGGGGAATTCGACCACGAAAGAGGAATTGAGATGTTCTTTCCTTGACAGCCAAAGGTATTTGCGACATGTTCTTTCGGAAGGGTATCTCCATTTTTAAGAGTTGAACTTTCTACTACAAATTTATTTTCTATTTTTCCAAATTTCAACTTGCAGGAACAAAAGCAAAACATCAAAATCAAGGCGAGAGGGAGGAGGGGACGAAAAAGTAGACTCATACTATCCATGCTTTCTATACGATGGTTTTTTTGTCAGTCTTTTTTTCTGGGCTTCCAGAATCAATCGTTTTGCACGCCATCTTGTCCTCCTCCGAGCCTTTTCCATTTCATCCAATTCTAATTTCTGAATAGCTTGTCGCACATCCATAAGATCTTCTTGTTTTTCTTGCACATCCAGATTCTGTTTTCGAATTACATGTTGGTTCAAAAAACGAAACAATCGATTTGGATGATTCGTAAAGACTCCATCTATGTTCATGTGGAGGGATGTCTCCATATCTATATAACTATTCACTGTATAAGTAAAAATCTTGAGTTTTGCATCATGGCATTTATTAATAAACTTTTGAGTCAGTTCCTGAATATTCAGATTAAAGCTGTTGCAACCGTATTTTTCCTTCAGTTGAAAGGGATCCAGTTTCCCTACGTCTTTCCTATGCAAAAGAGATGTTTTGAGCTCTGGTGCTATACGATGAATTCGCCTGATGAAATCCCATCTGAAAGAAGAGATTAGGACTCTATCTTCTACTTTAAATTTTCTTATGGAGTGAATGATTTGGCGTTCAATATTATCCTCTTGTTCTTCGTTTTCCCAACAGTTTGACTTAATTTCTATATTCACCATAATATGACTTCCTTTTGCGATGAGCAGGATTTCTTCCAGAGAGGGCATCCGAGTACCCGCGTATTTTGGATGGAACCAGCTTCCTACGTCAATTGCACGAAGTTCGTTATAGGTGTAGTTCCTTAAAAGACCGCAATGGCTTGTAACTCGATCTAAACTATCATCGTGGAAGATGATAGCACGTCTGTCCTTAGTAAAAGAAACATCAAACTCTATCATATGGCATCCAAGGAGAATAGCCTCTTTCATCCCGATGAGAGTGTTTTCAGGATAGGATCCACTCCATCCTCGATGAGCAATTACAAAAAGTTCCGGTAAATCTAGATCAATGATTCTCTTTGGAGATGACTCATGCTTTTGTTCTCTGTCGTTTTTTACTTGCGTCTTCTCTTCAGGAAGACTTTTTAGAGTAGACGAGGAGTTTTCTATCTTTTCTTTTTTTAGCTCACTTTGGATCTCTGTATCCAAGAGCTGGTTTAGCATCTTTAGTTTGATTTGGATCTCTTCACCTGTTTGTCCGTCAAATTCCGGATAAACCTTTCGAGAAAAATCTTCGGGGATGGAATCAGTCATTTGATGAGGCTTGCTCAGAGCCTCTTCCTGCTATTTTCTTTGCATTCTTTGCTCAATTACAATTAATTCAAGGTCTCGATGGTGGCTCACAAGGAGGAAGATATTCGAGAAGAGTAATATCAAGAGGGGGCCTACCTGCTGGGAATTGTCGAGTGGGAGGCTGACGATCTCGTAGGCGAAGAATGTAGTTTCTCCTCGCCTCTAGTGTTGTGTTAGGGATTAGGATGGAAGATATACTCGTCAGATTAGGAATTGAAAGAAGAATATCATCCACATCATCCTGCTCCTTAAACTCAAGGACTTCCCGCAATCTCTCAATACCTTCACAAGTTGTGATATCTGCCTCCAAGTCTCTAATGGAATCATAATAGCTTAAAAGAATAATCCCTCCTTCTTCATCATTAATGATATCATGTCCAAAAAATTCACCTGAAAACCGATAGAAGTCTTGGCCTTCGCCCCCATTGAGTGTATCTTTGCCCATGCCTCCATTGAGAAGATCTCGTCCTTCGCCTCCATTGAGTGTATCTGCTCCTGCTCCTCCTCTCAAATCGTCCTCTCCATTATCCCCGTTCAGTGTATCATTGCCATCTCCTCCATAGAGAGTGTCATTTCCCTCTCCTCCGTGAAGTGCATCAATCCCAAGTCCGCCTACGAGGACATCTCTTCCTCCATTTCCATAGAGAATATCATCTCCCTCTCCCCCTGATAGGGTATCGTATCCTTCTCCTCCGCTCAGTTCATCTGCCTCAAGCCCCCCTTCCAAAAAGATGGGTTCATTGGGATTCGGACCACAAAAGGGTAAAAGAAGAGAAAACAGAAGGATATAGATAAAAATACACGCTCGATTCTTAGCTTTATAGGAATTAGTTTTTGTGATGATTTCTCGATCACCTTCCCAGTCTGTTATATTTTCTGTGCGTACATTTTCTGTGCGTACATTTTCCTCACGAATTGTCATAATCTCCCTCCTCTCAAAGTAGTATAATGACCATACTCAAATGGTTCTTCATATTTTGTCAATAAAAATTTATTTTGAGAAGATTTTGCAAACTATATACAAGGTGTGACTCAAAAGGATGAGAAATAAAATACGTTATTTATTTATAAGAATTTATAGTTTTATTTATAATAAATTCCCTTTCATCTTCAAGATTTTAGGGTCGATAATAAAGTGGATGTGTTACACTTGTTTATCCGATGGGAGTGGGAAAATACACGTAAGACACAGTTCCGTTAATCTGTTTTTATGTGGAAACGAAGTAAAGGGTCATTTCTCAGATATTGGGGCAGGGACACCTTTGCCACACGGTATTGAAGATTTTCTTTTGGAAAAAATGGGCATAGAGGCTGATAAAATTTCTGAGAAAGTTTGTAGTGACTGTTATATGAGGATTGCATTTCATGCACAAAAAAGGTCATTTCACTCTTAGTCCCACTTGGTATGATAGTTACCGAAGATTTTTGATTTTTGTAGTTTTCAGTGGACTTGTGTATGATATTGACTATGAATCAGCAGGACGGAGAGTTTTTCCTTTTTTTGAGTCATTCTGCAAAAAATTTGTTTTTTTTGTAGACCATCTGTACAAGCTAAGGGAAGCTTGCAGTCTGTGAACTTGTCTGGCTCGCTTTTTCAGTCATCCATTGGAAGAAAGCTTCTTGTAGCTCTTTCTGCTCTTGGTCTTGTTATTTTTCTTGTGATCCATCTGAGCGGAAATCTTCTGATCTTTGCGGGTCAAGATGCCTTCAATACATATTCTCATACATTAAAGTCTCTTCCCCTCATGCTATGGAGTGTTCGATTGGGTCTCCTTTTGGTCTTTTTATTACATTTGGGATTATCGATTCAACTCATCATAGAAAATAGACGAGCTAGGCCTTCTAACTATCGTCGCAAAAACACAGTGCAGGCCTCATTGGCCTCTCGTTCGATGGGAATCACCGGAACTGTGATGCTGAGTTATATAGTATATCATCTTTTGCACTTCACTTTTGGACTCATTCTCCCTGAAAACCATGATCTTACCGATGTACAAAAGAGACACGATGTCTATAGAATGGTTGTTCTTGGTTTTCAAAACCCTGTGATCGTAATCTCCTATCTGGTAGCCATCTTCGCGACAATGATTCATTTAAGTCACGGGATTCCAAGCCTCTTTCAATCCGTTGGTTGGAGAAGTCCAAGAGCCTCTACCCTCATCCGCCGTATTGGGAAGAGCATTGCTATGATCCTGTTTCTTGGTTATTCTTCGATACCTCTAGCGATCTATATGGAATTGATAAAGCTCCCTTAATCTAACACACAAAGACGATAAAATAACATGACTCTCAATGCAAATATACCCTCTGGACCCATCGAAAAGAAATGGAGTAAACGTCAATTTGATGTGAATCTGGTCAATCCTGCCAATAAGCCCAAGTTTCATGTGATTGTTGTAGGAAGTGGGCTTGCGGGTGCCTCTGCTGCATCCTCGATGGCGGAGATGGGCTATAATGTAAAATGTTTCTGTTTTCAGGATAGTCCGCGTCGAGCTCATAGTATTGCAGCTCAGGGAGGAATCAATGCTGCAAAAAACTATCAAAATGATGGAGATAGTGTGTTTCGTCTCTTTTATGATACGGTAAAAGGAGGGGATTTTCGGTCACGAGAAGCCAATGTTTATCGCCTTGCACAGTTGAGTGTCAATATCATCGATCAATGTACTGCTCAAGGAGTTCCTTTCGCTCGGGAATATGCTGGATTTCTTGCAAATCGGAGTTTTGGAGGGGCTCAAGTCTCCCGCACTTTTTATGCACGAGGGCAAACAGGCCAGCAGCTCCTTTTGGGAGCATACCAATCGCTCTCGCGACAGATTATGGCAAAAAAAGTCACAATGTTTCCAAGAACAGAAATGCTGGATCTGGTTGTGGAAGATGGAAGGGCAAAGGGTATTGTCGTTCGTGATCTTGTTACTGGAAAGATTCATTCTCATTCTGCCCATGCTGTGGTTCTTGCTACAGGAGGGTATGGAAATGCATACTACCTTTCCACGAATGCGAAGGGATGTAATGTCACAGCGTCTTATCGTGCCTATCGAAAGGGAGCCTTTTTTGCCAATCCTTGTTATACTCAGATTCACCCCACCTGCATCCCCGTAAGTGGAGATCATCAGTCTAAGCTTACTCTCATGTCGGAATCCCTTCGAAATGACGGGAGGGTTTGGGTTCCTCTCAAAGAGGGTGATAACCGTCACCCTTCAGAAATACCAAAGGAAGAACGTGATTATTATTTAGAACGAAAGTATCCAAGTTTTGGGAATTTGGTTCCTCGCGATATAGCCTCCCGCTCTGCTAAGGAAGTATGCGATTCCCAGAAAGGCGTAGGACCATCTGGATTAGGAGTATATCTGGATTTTGCAGATTCGATCCAAAAACAAGGAGAAAAGGTCATTCGAGATCGCTATGGAAATCTCTTTCAAATGTATGAGAGGATTACTGGTGAAAATCCTTATCAGGTGCCGATGCGTATTTTCCCTGCTATACACTATACCATGGGAGGGCTTTGGGTGGACTACAATCTAATGAGTAATCTTCCTGGGCTTTTTGTGATTGGTGAGGCGAACTTTTCAGATCATGGAGCAAACCGACTAGGAGCCAGTGCTTTGATGCAAGGACTTGCTGATGGTTATTTTATCCTTCCATATACTATTGGAAACTATCTTGCACAAATTGGATGGGATGATATTAGCTCTCAAGAGAGTAGTGTATTTCGTCAAACTGAACAGGAATCATCTGCAAGGATTCAAAAATTCCTCAAAGGTTCTGGAAAACGTTCTCCAGATTCCTTCCATCGTGAATTGGGGCGTATTATGTGGGAACAATGTGGGATGTCTCGTACGGAAACGGGCCTCAAAAAGGCAATGGGAGAAATTTCCTCTCTTCGAGAAGAGTTTCATGAAAACCTTTGCATCTTAGGAGAAAGTGAGAACTTGAACCAAAGCCTAGAGAAGGCTGGAAGGGTGGCAGACTTTTTAGAATTTACAGAGCTTATGTGCCAAGATGCTCTTTATCGTGAGGAATCATGCGGGGGACACTTTCGACAGGAATACCAAACACCTGAGGGAGAAGCATTGAGAAGAGATGACCTGTTTGCTCATGTGGCGGCCTGGGAAGGAAAGGGTAGGGGAGAATCAGCTACACTCCATAAAGAAGAGTTGAGTTTTGAAAACATACAACTAACGCAAAGGAGCTACAAATAGGAAATAAAATCAACAGAAAAAGGGATCAAAAAAAAGGGATTAGAAAAGAAGGGATCAGAAAAGCTATGAAGTTTAAGTTAAAAGTATGGAGACAGGAAGGACCTCATAAGAAAGGACGGATGGTTGTCTATCTTATCGATAATATTTCAGAGCATGCTTCCTTTCTTGAGATGCTAGATGTCTTAAATGAAAGGCTTATTGCAAAAGGAGAGGAACCAATAGCCTTTGATCATGATTGTCGAGAGGGTATTTGTGGCTCTTGTGGACTGATGATCGATGGGCAAGCCCATGGTCCTGAAAGAAGTACAACGGTATGCCAGCTTCACATGCGTAAGTTTCGAAACAATGCTACGATTTATATCGAACCATGGAGAGGAAAATCCTTTCCAATCATTAAGGACTTGGTTGTAGATCGAAGCTCTTTAGACCGAATCATCCAATCAGGAGGATTTATTTCTGTCAATACGGGAAGTGCTCCCGATGCAAATCAGATCCTCATTGGGAAGGAAGTATCCGACCAAGCAATGGATGCAGCTCAGTGTATTGGATGCGGGGCTTGCGTTGCTTCCTGTAAGAATAGCTCTGCAATGCTCTTTACTGCGGCTAAAATATCTCATTTATCGATACTCCCGCAGGGACAGGTGGAGAAAAGAAAGAGAGTGGTAAATATGGTTACACAGATGGATCAAGAAGGATTTGGAAGCTGCTCTAGCCAACTGGAATGCGAGGCTGCTTGTCCGAAAGATATTAGCACTTCCTTTATTAGCCGTATGAATCGTGAGTACCTCACATCTATTTTCTCGTAGTTTCTCTCAGATGCTGTTTGGAAGCTATGGTAGCAGGAGAGAGAATCAATATTGTTGAATATTGAAAATCTAGGGCAAGTTTTTACTCCAGAAAAAGTCGTGGAGGATATGATTGGGCTTTGTGAAAAAAAGGGAAGGGTTCTTGAGCCGTCTTGTGGGAATGGATCTTTTCTGAAAAAATTAGATAAGGATGCAGTTGCTATAGAGATAGAAAAATCATTGTGTAATGAGGATCGTATGATCCATCAAGATTTTTTTGACTATCCAATATCTGAAAAATTTGAAACAGTCATAGGAAATCCTCCGTATGTTAGATATCAAGATATTTCACAAGAGACGAAAGGAAAACTAAAATTAGATATTTTTGATAAGAGATCGAATCTTTATCTCTTTTTTATTGAAAAGAGTCTAAAGCATTTAAAAGATCAGGGGGAAATCGTTTTTATTACTCCACGTGACTTTCTTAAATTGACAAGTGCAAAACGCCTGAATGAAACCCTCTATAGACAGGGTTCATTTACACACTTCTTGGACTTGGGAGATAGAAAAATTTTTGACGGTTTTTCTCCAAATTGTGCCATCTGGAGATGGCAAAAGGGAAAGACATCGAAGCGATTGGATGATGGAAGGCGTTTTTGTTTTAAGAATGGTCAAATATGGTTTGGAGATCTATCTCATGGATCTCATGGATTACTTGGAGATCAATTTTCGATCAAAGTAGGTGCTGTTAGTGGAGCAGATTCTATTTTTACAAATGAAGAGTTTGGTTGCAGGGATTTTGTTTGTTCTCATACAGCCGTGACGGAAAAAACAAGGCGGATGATTTACAATACAAGGAGCCGTTTTCTGGAACCATATAAAAAAACTCTAATGAATCGTAGAATTAAAAATTTTAACAACAACAACTGGTGGCAATGGGGAAGGGCTTATCCAGAAAAAGATGCTCCTAGGATATATGTGAATTGTAAAACAAGGAATCCAAAGCCGTTTTTTACTCATCCATCGACGGCTTATGATGGTTCTGTTCTAGCACTGTTCCCCAAAAGTGATTTTGATCTGGAAGAAAAAGTTGAAAGACTGAATCGTATAGATTGGGCAAAATTGGGATTTGTCTGTGACGGAAGGCATATTTTTTCGCAGAGATCATTAGAAAATGCTGCTGTTGAGGTGTAAATGTTTCCTGAAAGTTTGCTAAAGATAGCTAAATTTTTACGTTACCATGAGCATTTGCCTATTGTTAGGGGAGGTAGTGATGGAAGGTCTGATTCCGAGGCTTCCGAGAATAAAATAGTTTCCATTTTACTTAATGAAAAAGAGTTTAATATTGAAAGCAAGAATATTGGAAGAGGAAGCAATCGTTGTTGGTATGATTTTATTGTAGATGAAAAGTATTACGTTGATTTAAAAGTCAGCAAACTTGGAAGGCAAGCAGATAATACAAATGCTAAAAAGGCGATATACTATACTCTTACTGGTTTAGATGCTGCCAGTGTCTCAGATCGTGAGGATGATTTTTTTAATCAGTTGAAACAATATAAAGAGGAAAATATATGTGACTTTTATTATGTTATTGTGGGGAAAGAGGAAGAACCTGGTGAACCTAAAAGAGCTTTTTTAGCTTCCTTGCGAACGCTCAAGAAAGTAAGACCAAATAGAAAAAATCAACCCTTCCAGTGTATATGGGAAGATTGTATAAAACCACAAAAAAGAAACTATACTGAAGCATCTCACTTTTTACTTAATTACTGGAGCCTAAGTATTAAAAAAGATATTGAAAAACTGAACTCAGGAATGCCCACAGCCTTCCCTGAATATTTTAAAACTGCGGATGGCTAAGTAAACAAGACTAGAAGTTTCCTAAGATTGAGATTACCTATTCTATATAACTCCCTCAAAAGTCTAGAAACAAGATATTGAAAAGATATTATGTATAAGTTAGTACTTCTTCGCCATGGCGAAAGCCTGTGGAATCAAGAGAATCGTTTTACTGGATGGACAGATGTCGCTCTATCTTCCAAAGGAATAGAAGAGGCTCAGAATGCTGCTAGACTTTTGGTTCAGAAGGGTTTTTCGTTTGATGTGGCCTATACCTCTTTCTTAAAACGAGCAGTGAAGACTTTATGGTTGGTTTTAGAAGAAATGGATCTTATGTGGCTTCCTGTATACAAAACTTGGAGTCTCAACGAGCGTCATTATGGCGGGCTTCAGGGACTCAACAAAAAAGAAACAGAACAAAAGTATGGGAAATCCAAAGTCCTTTTATGGAGAAGGAGTTTTGATACCCTTCCACCTACTCAGCTAGGGAATGATCTTCCTTCTTCTTTTCCTACTAAGGATCATCCTAAGGATCATCGATATAAAGATCTTCGCTCTCAGAAAATCCCTACGGGAGAAAGTCTGAAGAACACTATGGAAAGAGTCCTTCCTTATTGGGAAAGAGAAATCGTCCCCAAGATACAAGAAGGAAAAAGAATCCTCCTAGTGGCTCATGGGAATAGTATTCGTTCCCTTGTCAAAGATCTAGACTCCCTTTCCAACGAAGAAATTCTAAAAGTCAACATTCCAACAGGTTCTCCTCTAATGTATACGCTGGATCAAGACTTAAAGCCAATAAGCCGTTCTTACTTAGACTAGAAGCACTTTTGTGTGTTGGGACAAAAAAACCTCCTTATACAGAACTTTATGGAGAGAAATTTGGCAGATTCGAGGCTGGCGAGAATGCCGCACCTCTAGCAAAATTTCCATGAGAAGATCCTACCATATTGACATTCCAGCTACTTAGATCTTGGTTAAATACAGAGGCATTTCGAAACATACCTCTCATATCCTTCACACTTGA
>JABABJ010000040.1 GCA_014238275.1 Leptospirales bacterium
AGGGAGACCACGGAGGGTCCCCCCATTTGCGGAGCCATGGGAGCTCCGCAAATGTGAGCAAAAATAGGGGAACCCTATTTTTGCGTCCCTCACTTGCACCACGGAGGGTGCAAGTGAGGTTTTATAAAAGGTGCGGTCATCCCTCTCGTGAAAGTAGAAGAACTATTTTTTCAAACGAAAGGGGCGATGTATGACTCTTTCACTTCCATTACTCATAAGAAATTGTATTCTCACTGTAATATTGTCTTCATCCACTACTGGACCGGGCTCTGCCATACCCTCTAGTCCATAAGCACTTCCACGAACACCGTCAATAGAGCCAATGGCACCAGATATATAAAACTCTGGAAAGGAAGCATGATAGCTACGCTTCGTATCTGGAAAGTACTCTGATTGAAGATAATAGCATGGATAGTAGCTTTCATAAGCCTTTACAGAAGCCTCCTCTTCAGGAGTAGGAGGTCTATTGTGTATGTTAGAGGTTCTATCTGCAGGATTATCCTTTAACGTCAAGCACTTATCATGATTAGCTAAAGTTGCTGGGTCATTGCTTGCTTGCCCACGGGTATACACGGCTTTAACTGCCTCAATCTCCTTGGGATGAGGTGTAGGCGTTGTTGTAATATGGACAGTATTACCTCTATTCGTTGAATTGCATTCTTCTGCCTGTTCATCTTCGCAAGGTGGCTCAACAATTACATTATTTTCAGTCAACCAAGTTTTTAGTCTTCCAGCACTATCATACTGATGCCCTGAGATAACTGTGTAGTACATAACGTGTCTAGTGGATTCGTAGCTATTTACCTCTTGTTCCAAAGCTCCTTGCGGAGCTTGTTCAAATCCCCAATGCTGTAGACCTAATGCGTGACCGATCTCATGAACGAAGACGTAGGGGAGAGTTAGCTCTTCTTGACGCTCTTCGTAAAAAGTGTTCGTAGTAGATTCATCTAGGTATTGAATAAGTGGACGATTAATAGCTTCCTTCGATACCACCACAGTCGTGTCCAGTATCCCTCCAGTATCTTTTTTCTCTCGAATGATCGTAAGTCCACGAAATTGCTCCGTCGCTAGAAGTTCACACAGAGATGCCGAACCATCCTCGTCATACTCGTTTGTCCTTGCAATTAACCCTAAGGTACGCCTGCACGAACCCTCCATGTTGCTTGACACTGTAATCCAGTTGGCGGGATTGTATCCACGCCCATTTACTGTATTTCTCGTCAAGCTCGTTTTGTTTATCTCCAAGCCAATATCCCAAGCAGATAAGGCATTCTGGGCAAGTTGCCTAGAATACTCAGAGGGAGCTTCAGGCGAAGCTCCACCGCAAGACGCAGAGCAGATGGCAAATAAGCATAAAAGCAGGGTTAAGCTCTTTTTACACAAAAATATAAACACTTTTTTCATTTTTAATTCTCCTTTGGTTGGAGGAATGGGATGAGTTTAGCCTGATATGAAAGGATAAATTCCACTCCACAGCAAATATTCGACATATAACTAAAAACCTCTTAAAAAAGCAAGAAAAACAAGCAAGAAAAAAATATCATTTTTAATTCGCCTTTCGTTAGAGGGAACAACTGAGGTTTTATATAAAACAGAATTATCTTGACATTTGAGAATATCTTTTTTCCCTTGTCATGGGGGCTTTGATTTAGTGGGCTTTCTCTTTTCTTTCTTATTTCCCAATGGCACTGCTGTTTTCGTGTTGATTCCAATCAGTTATAAGATATGAATCGAGAAAATATAAAAATCAACCTAGCAAAGGAGCAGACAGCAGAGTCTCTTAGAGCACTCTGGAAGGACTATTTTGTCAAAAATGGTCATGTTTTCCTTTCCTCTTCTAGCCTGATTCCTGAGAAGGATCCCTCTCTCCTTTTTACAACAGCAGGGATGGTTCCCTTGAAAGACTTCTTTGCAGGGAAAAGCAAAGCCCCCCACGAAAAGCTGGTTACAATACAGAAATGCTTGAGGACCACAGATTTAGATTCTGTTGGGAAAACGGATCGCCACTGCACTTTTTTCGAAATGCTTGGGAATTTCAGCTTTGGTGCCTATTTTAAGAAAGAAGCAATCAAACTTGCTTGGGATTTTTCGCTTCAAGTTTTACAATTTGATCCACGGAAAATTTATGTTACTGTGTTTCAGGAAGATCAGGAAACAGAAGAAATATGGACTAAGAGCATAGGGGTTGAACCATCTCGGATCAAAAGGCTCGGGAAAGAGGAAAATTGGTGGGGACCTGCAGGAGACTCAGGTCCCTGCGGTCCATGTAGTGAGTTGTATTTGGATAGAGGCTCTTCTATTTGTGAGACCTGTAACTGTCAAGCTAAGGAACTCTGCTCACCTGGGGGAGAGGGAGAAAGATTTTTAGAATATTGGAATCTTGTTTTTAATGAGTACTATTGCGAGCCAGATGGGACTTTATCCCCACTTCCTCAAAAAGGAATTGATACTGGTGCTGGTCTAGAAAGGATATTAATGCTTCTGGAGGGAAAGGATAGTGTTTATGATACGCAAGAATTTCAAAACATATTTCATGCTATTGAGAATATGAGTCATGACATAGAAAGCAAGAAAAAAGGAAAAATTTTATCTTCTACTGAAGCCCCTATATCTTATCGTGTCTTGGCTGATCATATTCGCTCCGTCAGCTTTGCAATGTCTGATGGAATGATTCCTTCTAATACAGGAAGAGGGTATGTAGTTCGTCGTATGATTCGAAGAGCTGTGCTCTATGCTCGTGAGCTTGGAATCTATGAACCTTTTTTCTATCGCTTATCAACGAAAATTGTTGATTTGTACGGAAATACTTATCCCGAACTGATTCAAAGAAAAAATGAGATTCAAGCAAATATTTTATCCGAAGAAAAACGTTTTCTCGAAACACTTGAAATTGGCTTGAAGAAATGGGAATTAGTTCTTCAGGGCTATGAGCTAAACAAAAAGGATACAAAAGATCATTTGTTTAGCGGAGAGGATGCTTTTCTACTCTATGACACCTATGGATTCCCTCTTGAGCTTACTGTTGAGATGGCTGAAAGAAAAGGTCTTCGTGTGGATCATAAAGAGTTTGAATTATGTATGGAAAAGCAACGAATCAGAGCAAGGAAATCCTTCTCAGGGAAAGATATCTCCCTTCCTTCGATTCAGCTTCCTGAAACTGTTTTCCAAGGATACCATAATTATGAAACCTCATCTTCCATCCAAGCTATCATTCAAGATGGGAAGCGAAAGGATAGCTGTGAAGCTGGAGATCATTCTATTCTAATTTTAGATCAAACACCTTGCTATCCAGAAGGAGGAGGACAACTAGGAGATACAGGTCAGATCGTTTTCTCAAAAAATTCGCTTTTCTTTATACAGGACACTCAAAAAAGTGGAGAACTCATCCTTCACATTGGATATGTCAAAACTGGGAAGCTGAGTGATGGAATGAAAGGAAGAGTTCAAATCGATCAAGAAAGAAGAAGATCGCTAACACGTCATCACAGTGCAACCCATCTTCTCAACCAAGCTCTTAGGCAAACCTTGGGTGATCATGTGTGCCAGACAGGGTCTTTAGTGGCTCATGACAGGCTTCGTTTTGATTTTTCTCATCCGTCAAGGCTATCAGGCAGTGAACTTGAAAAAATATCATCTCTCGTACATAGTGCGATTTTGAAAAAGGCTCCTGTTGTTGAATCTATTATGCCTATCGAACAAGCTCAAGAACACGGAGCTCTCTCAACTTTTGGAGAGAAATATGGTAAAGAAGTTAGGGTCATTTCAATGGGAGAAAATGGAGCTTTATCCAAAGAGCTTTGTGGAGGATGTCATGTGAAAGAAACAACTCAAGTCGGTTTTTTTCATATTGTGAGGCAGTCGAGTCCAGGGGCTGGGATGAGGAGGATTGAGGCGATTGCTGGTGATGAAGTTAGGAAATATTTTGCAAAGCTCTTAAAAAAACTAAACGAAGAAATTTCTCTCCATAACGATACAGTCAAGGAGTTTTTGTCAGATACGAATCATGTATTTCCAAATCATCAGATCAAGTCTTTATCGCTACAACATTGCCATTCAAGAACAGAAGAATCTTCCGCTTCTTTTTTGAAAAACCAAGAGGAGTTAAATTCTCTGGATAGAGAAATCAAGGAGCAAAAAAATCTTCTGGAAAAAATGAGAAAAAAATCATTGAAACTTCAAAAGCAACAAAACAATGAATCTGCCAACTTGCTCATGAAACTTGTAGAAGATAGCATCACAAAAGCCGAAACGATTCAATCTATAAAGATTATATCTTTGGCCTTATGCAGACAAGAAATGGGACACTTACGAGCATTTTCTCGTCAAATTCAAGCAAAATGTAAGAATACAGTGATCCTTCTTGGAGCAAAAAATAAAAAGGGAGGGATTCTTTTTTTTAGTACTGAGCTCGCTATTGTGCAACAAGGGCTTGATATGTCGGAGCTTATAAAAAAATCTGCCCCTTTAATAGAGGGAAAAGGAGGAGGGAGCAGCCTTGTTGCCCAAGCAGGTGGTCAAGATGGAACAGGAATCAATTCAGCCCTGGATATTGCTAAAGAAATGATTCGGCACTCTTTAAAAAGCTAATGGGACAAGAGATGTTTGATACTATCAGAAAAACCTTAGAGACCTACAATGTTGAACAAGATGGTGAGTTAATCCTCCAAACCTATCATATTGATGCAGTTGTTGGGAAAAATATAGAGTTTGCCATTTGCTCCATACTGAAAAAGTTCAATAAAGAAGAGACTGTAGATATGCTCTATACAATCACTCGTGAGCTTGTTCTCAATGGATGCAAGGCAAATCAGAAACGTCTTTTTTTTGAAGAACAGGGTTTGGATATTCATAATCTTGAGTCTTATCAAGAAGGATTACAAAAGTACAAAGATCAATTTAGCAGGGAATCAGCTGCGAAATATGCTCTCCAAGCACGACAAAAGGATTATCATGTAAAAATTATTTTTCGTTTTAATCGAGAATGTCTTACTGTAGAGATCAGGAACAAGGTATCTCTTGTCATGCAAGAAGAAAAAGCAATACGATCTATGTTGACAAAGGCGGAAAAATATAATGATTTAGCTGAGTTTTATCTGGATGAGGAAAATCAAAGTAACGCTGAAGGTGCGGGACTAGGAATTGCGATGATTACTATCCTGTTAAAGGAACACAAGATTAGCACTGAGCTTCTTAGATTTATAGCTGGCAAAGAATATACGACAGTTAGACTAGAATTACCTTTTTCGGAAAATTATGTTCCGATTCGGAAAAGAAACAAAATAACCTAGTAGACTTTTTGAGTTCACAAGCAAGTCGAAATAATGAGCTTTTATGATTCCCATTCCTAAGCCTCGATTTGACCTAGAGCAAATCGAAAAGAGGTGGAGAGAAATTTGGGAAGAAGAGCATTCTTTCTCTCCTGATTCTCCATCCAACTCAAAAGAAAAGTTTCCTCAGAAGGAGAGTTTTTCTATTGTCATTCCTCCTCCTAATGTGACTGGAAAACTTCATGTTGGTCATTCGCTGAATCAAACCATCCAAGATATTCTCATACGAAAAGCAAGGAAACAAAATCTAAAGACACTGTGGCTACCAGGGACAGATCATGCTGGTATTTCAACACAGGTTTGTGTGGAAAAAGAGCTTCAGAAAGAAAACATAGATCGTCATCAGATAGGAAGAAAGAAATTTATAGAGAAGGTTTGGGATTGGAAGGAAAAATACGGCAATTCTATTAAAGAACAGCAGAAATGGATGGGGTTTTCTTTAGATTGGAGTAGAGAAAGATTTACCATGGATGAAGGACTTTCTCGTTCTGTTAGAAAAGTGTTCGTAGAGCTGTATCGTGAAAAATTAATCTACCGAGACAAAAAAATGGTTCATTGGGATCCTGTTAGTAAAACAGTACTCTCGGATTTAGAAGTAGAACATGAGGATCATTTTCAGAGCGAGCTATATAGTTTTGCATATCCTATTTCTGATCCATCCTCCTGCAAGGGCTCAAGCAAAGGAACAAAAGAAATTGTTGTGTCAACTACTCGTCCAGAGACCATGCTTGGTGATACAGCTGTTGCAGTTCATCCTGATGATGATCGTTATAGTGGGTTAATTGGTGTTAAGCTGTCCCATCCTCTTTTGGATCGTAAGATTCCTGTTATTGCAGATTCTATTTTAGTAGATCCAAAGTTTGGTACAGGGGCGGTGAAAATTACTCCTGCTCACGACCCAAATGACTTTGAAGCTGGGAAGCGCCATGACCTCGAAATGATTTCTATTTTTGATACCTCTGCTCGAATCAACGATAAGGGAGGTAAATGGGAGGGATTAGATCGCTATGAAGCTCGAAAAGAAATCAAAAAAGAGCTAGAACGACTAGGTTTAGCTCGAGGCACTCAAGCTCATGTTATGTCAGTAGGAAGATCTCAAAGAACTGGCGCCATTATAGAACCAATCGTTTCTGTGCAGTGGTTTGTCCGAACTAAACCACTTGCTGAGAAGGCGTTGAAAATGGTCCGTTCAAAAGAAGTAGAGATTATTCCGCAACAATGGGAACATACCTACTTTCACTGGATGGAAAATATTCGAGACTGGTGTATTTCACGACAACTTTGGTGGGGTCATCGGATACCTGTATGGTATGGTCCAGATGGGAAAGAATTTGTTGCGGAAAATGAAAAGGAAGCCTTCCAAAAAGCAAAAAGCCATTATGGAGAAAAAGTAGAATTGCTACAAGATGAAGATGTTTTAGATACATGGTTTTCTTCTGCCCTTTGGCCATTTTCTACTTTAGGTTGGCCAGAAAACACAGAGGATCTCAAAAACTTTTATCCTACATCAGTTTTAGTCACTAGTTTTGATATTATTTTCTTCTGGGTTGCTCGGATGATCATGTTTGGAGTCCATTTTATGAAGAAACCACCTTTTCGTAAGGTTTATATTCACGGGCTCATTCGAGAGTCAAGCGGTAGGAAAATGTCCAAAACAAAAGGGAACGTTGTCGATCCTCTGTTGGCAGCTCAGAAATACGGAACAGATGCATTTCGTTTTTTTCTCATCGCCATTCTTAGTGAAGGGAAGGATACAATATATTCAGAGCAGCGTCTCAAGGGTTATCAAAATTTCACGAATAAAATTTGGAACAGTTCACGTTTTGTTTTGATGAACCTTTCGGAAGACTTCAAGCCAGAGGAATCGAAGATAGTTGATTTCCCATTAGAGGCAGAAGATTGGTGGATCATTGAACGATTGAACGAAGCAATTTCTCGAACTACAACTTCCCTGGATGACTGTAAGTTTCATTTGAGTGCATCCTATCTTTATTCTTTTATTTGGCATGAGTTTTGTGATTGGTATATTGAGCTTATCAAACCTCGTATTTTCGGAAAAATATCCCCAGACTCCATGAAGGCGGCTCAACAGACTGCATATTTTGTACTGAAAAACTCTCTTGGTCTACTTCATCCGTTCATGCCATTTATTACAGAGGAGATTCATTCATATCTAAATTATTTTGTACAAAAAGAAAATCCACAAAATCAGACAAACCCAAAGCCTCACATTTTATTGACCTCTCTTCCGTGGCCAGAGCCTATTTCTCTCCCGAAAAAGACTCAGTCTTGTGTGAGGTCATTGAACCTTCTTCGAGAAGCAGTAAGTGCATCTCGTTTGATCCGAGGAGAAGTTGGACTTTCTCCAGCTCAGAAAATATCCGTAGTGATTCGTTCGGATAATGAAGAGTTAAGAGAAGTCTTTCAGGAAAAAAAAGAAGCAATTCAACGTTTAGCAGGCTCTTCTGAGATACTCTTCCTCAAAACATATCAACCTTCAAAGCACGATGCAATAGAAGTCTTTAGTGAGGGGGAAGTTTTTGTCTCTCTTGAAGGAACTTTAGATATTCAAACTGAAACAAAGCGGCTTCATGGTGAGATAGAAAAGCTAGATCAACAAATCAAGACTTCGGAAAGAAGACTTGACAACCAAGAGTTTCTGAAAAAGGCACCTCAGGCTGTTAGCAAAAAAGAGAAAGAAAAACTAGAAGAGTTCCAAGCAAAAAAGAATGCTTTTCTCAAAGCCTTAAAACATTTTCAATAGTCAGTATTAGCCATCGTCCTAGTGAATATTTACTAAAAACAAGCGGGAACGCCTGTAGATGGAAGCAAGTCACGTTGAGGCGTGACTGTTGATATTAGGAGATAGTCTCCATGACTTGCTTTTAGGGAAGTCGCCGAGAAAATCGGGAGTTTTAGCTAATATTTACTAAAAAGGTGAGTTGCTGCTAGTAGGTATTAGCTATCGTTGTAGTGAATATCTACTGAAAAGGGGCGGGACTTTTGTTATTAGGAGATCGTGGCGGGCACGGATGCCCGCCCCATTTTCGGAGCCATGAAGCTCCGAAAATGTGAGCCAAAACAGGGTTTCCCTGTTTTGGCGTCCCCTCAGTCATGCCACGGAGGGCATGACTGAGGGCTTATAAAAGGCGCGGTCATCCCTCTCTGGGAATGGAAGTCGCCGAGAAATCAGGAGTTTTAGGTAGTATTTACTAAAAACAGGAGTCAATACTAGTAGGTATTAGCCATCGTCCTAGTGAATATTTAGTAAAAACAGATCGGGCACGCCTATACAAGGAAACAAGCCTGCTGAAGCGGGACTGTTGTTATTATGAGTAAGTATCAGGCTTGCTCACATAAGAAACGCCGAAAAAACAGGGAATCCCTCTTGCTATCAAATACCGCCACAGGAGGTGGCGGAACATCCCCGACACCCACAGACAGGAGGTCTGTGAAGTGTCGGGCGCGGGGAGAGCCACGAGAGGGAGGCGCGGTCCTCCCTCTCGTGAAAATGATGCTTGCTGCACAAAAACAGCTCCACGAAACCCAGTCGCCGAGCGAAAAGGCTCTGTACCAAAAAGAGGCAGA
>JABABJ010000039.1 GCA_014238275.1 Leptospirales bacterium
ATCCGCCTGCTCCCAACGCGACATAATACGGCGAGGTGGTGCGCAGGGTAGGGGCTGCCACCCCATCAAAGTTTTGACAGGGTCGAAGTCGGGCATGCCTCCGTAAATCCGCCTGCTCCCAACGCGACATAATACGGCGAGGTGGTGCGTAGGGTAGTCGGGCATGGATACCTGCCCCATTTTGAGGAGTATGAGATTCCACAAAATGTAAGCCAAACAGGGTTTCCCTATTTGGGTGTCCCTTAGTTGCACCATGGACGACATAACTAGGGTCTTATGAGAGGCTGCTGTGCCCCTCTCTGAGAAATGGGGGCTCTCTTGCCGGTGGTCTCCTTGTGAAGTGGCGTTTAATCTGAGCTAGTTTTGGGGCAAGGTGCAGGATTTCAGTATAACATATCTTGGCATGAAGCAATTCTAAAACTTTGCTGTTTTTTGATACCCATCTGTTCGTTATCATCGCTATGAAGAGGCGGCAGCGGCTGATCCCAGCCAAGCGAGCCAAAACCCCGAAGCGATACCAGACCTCGGCATCCACACGGAAATACTTGGGTTGTAGGAATAGGTTACGAGCCTGATAGGCAGTCCGTAGGTTGGCTATGCTTGCCTCCTCAATGGAAACGTGATCCTCAAGAAGAAGCTGAAGACAGCGATTCATACTAAGATCGTGCTTGAGCAGATAAGCCTGTAGATTAGCAAGCTCCTTGTCTGGTATCAAAAGAGCAGTTGGAAGAAAGCGAGAGCTATGCTCTCTGTCCCATTGAATTATCTTCTCCATACCTAATAAAGGTCAAAAAAATCACATTTGTTGCAGTTTTTTTGCTGAAACCCGTGGCTCATGAAAAAAAACAGAAACAAGCCTGCTGAAGCGGGACTGTTGATATTAGGAGATCGTGGCGGGCACGGATGCCCGCCCCATTTTCGGAGCCATGACGCTCCGAAAATGTGAGCCAAAACAAGGTTTCCTTGTTTTGGCGTCCCTCAGTTGTGCCACGGACGGCACAACTGAGGTCTTATAAGAGCTATGTCTAAAGCGTAACTGTTTGCTATGAAAATTGAAGTAAACGACGCATAGAGTCTACTAGGGAACGACACTGTTTTTGGGCGAAATCAGATGTGTTTTTCGCGTGAGTAGAGCCATAAAGGATACTTCTGCCAGCGTGAATGAGAACCTTCTCCCCAGCTGCCTCAAGACAACTCTCCCAATCTCCCCCCTGTGCACCAGCCCCTGGCATGAGAAAAGGAAGCTCAGGGGCATTTTCCCTGATGAGAGCAATCTCCTTGGGGCTTCTTGTCGCACCAACGACCAGCCAGATATTTCCACTCTTTCGATTCAACTTGGATGCTTGTCGAGCCACTTCTAAATAAAGGGGAGGCTCACCGTAGCCTTGGAACTGAGAAGAATCTGGATTTGAGGTATTACACAATAAAATACAGGCTTTGCTCTTTCCGTATGACCAAAATGGTTCCAAAGCCTGCATACCCATATAAGGATTCAAAGTGATAGCATCGCAGCCCATTTCCTGAAAGAAAGCCCTTGCATAGGCAGCAGAGCTATGACTCACATCACCTCTTTTTGCATCTGCAATCACTAGGCATTCAGGGTCTTCTTTCCGAATGATGGAAATAATATCAGCAAAAAGCTGAAATCCCTTAGGACCTAGAGCTTCATAAAAAGCACAGTTCAACTTATAAGCGACTGTAAAAGAGGAAGTCGCTTGAATCACACAACGGAGGAAGCTCTTGCATCTAGGAAAAACCTGAGACTGAGAACCAAAACCAGAAGGGATCAGCCTCGGATCGGGATCTAAACCCACACATAAGACAGATAAAAGTTTTTTCTTTCTTTTCAAATATTTTTGATAAAAGCTTGACACAAAAATTGGTGTAATAAAACAATGACGCATGGATATCTTCTTGTGTAGAGATCCATATATAACATCCATGAGGTAAGGAACGATGATAGAAGTAAAGGAAAAAAACATAGCAATGCTATATAAGGAGGTGGCAGAGAGGTATAGCTCGAATCCATCCTTTCTAACACGAAAAGGGAACGAATATGTAGGACCAACGTATTCAGAGCTTTATGAACAAGGTCTGCAACTGGCAGAGGGATTGATTGATTTAGGAGTCCAAGCTGGTGAACATGTTGGAATTCTTGCAGATAATAGGCTAGAATGGATTCTAACAGATTATGGCATTCAGATCTGCGGGGCTGCGGATGTCCCAAGAGGAACAGATGTTACAGAGAAGGAAATTACATATATACTTTCTCATGCTGAAGTTAAGGTGGTTTTTGTGGAGCATGAAAAGATCTTAAAGAAATTAGAACAAGTTCAAGCTACTCTTCCAAATCTTACTCATATCATCATGATGGATAAGGAAAGTAAATCTCCCAATTCAAGTGTCCTCAAGCTTTATGACATTATAGAAAAAGGACGTGAGCTTCGTAAAAACGGGAGCCGCAAAGCCGAAGAGAGAATGGAAAAAATCCAGCCAGGTGATACCTGTACTCTGATCTACACATCGGGGACAACAGGGGACCCTAAAGGAGTCCTTCTGAGTCATAAAAATGTAGTAGCTCCAGCTCGAACCATACCCATAAAAATTCGAGATACAGATAGATTTTTGTCTATTTTACCTATATGGCATATATTTGAGCGGGCATTCGCTGTAATGGCAGCTTCAACGGGAAGTTCTACATATTATACGAACATTCGCAACCTTCGCGAGGATTTTGCTATAGCACGTCCAACCTTCATGGCTTCTGCCCCTCGCCTCTGGGAGAATATTTATCTTGGAATCAAGAAGAAAATTGATTCAGGTCCTGCAGTTCCGAGAGCACTGTTTACTGCTGCCTGTTTTTGTTCTAACCAAGTCAAGTCTTCCATTCTATTCTTGAAGGGAAAGGAGAACGACCTTGTCAACCGGAATATCCTTGTATCGGCTCTAATCCGTGCTCCTTTGCGAGTGCTGCGGATTATCATTTTTTTCCTCCCCTTTCTCCTCTTGAATGCGGTAGTTCTCCGTAAAATCAGGGCTGCTACAGGAGGCTGCCTTCGAGGAAGTATATCTGGAGGAGGTGCTTTGCCCCCTCATGTTGACCGGTTTTTCAATAACATTGGTATCTCAGTGCTAGAAGGATATGGAATGACTGAAACTACTGCTGTTCTTGCTGCTCGTACCTTTCAAAACCTTATCATTGGTTCTGTTGGTTTCCCTTGGCCAGAGACTCAGATTCGTTTGGTAGATATCTCAAGTGGTAAAGTAGTCTATCCTCCCAAGCGAGGAGTAAAAGGTGAGATTCATGCGAAGGGAGATCAGATCATGAATGGATACTATAAGAATCCTGAGGCGACAGAAAAGGTCTTGAAAGACGGCTGGATGAATACGGGTGATCTTGGTATCATCACCTTCAAGAACGTTCTCAAGATTGTTGGGCGCTCCAAAGAGACTATCGTCCTCCTTGGAGGAGAAAACGTAGAGCCTGTTCCAATTGAGAATAAGCTCTTAATATCGCCTATTATTGAGCATTGCATGGTAGTTGGTCAGGATAAGAAGTATTTATCCTGTCTCATAGTTCCCTCAGTGGAACATCTGCCTGATTATGGTCAAGATTATGCTTCTATTGCACAGAATGCAGAAGCTCTCAAAAAAATGCAGACTGAGGTGAAATCCCTTATCAGTACAGAAAATGGATTTAAGTCGTTTGAAAAGGTAATAGACTGTCGCATTTTATCCAAGCCTTTCGAGGTAGGAGATGAGCTAACAAACCTCTTTAAATTGAAGAGGTTTATTACAACAGAGAAGTATAATGATCTAATTGCACAGATGTACAGCGACTCATGAGTTGCATCTTTGATGCTAGAATCTTGCAGCAATATTGCTGCAAGATTCTGGAGTTTTCCTGCATCACATAAGAGCTCAAAGCTGATATTTTTCTGTTCTATCCAAAAATTCTTAGCTAGAGTTTAGTAATTATGATGGAGAGGGTTTTAGGCTTTGTTTTTTGCGGAGTGGGAATCTATCTTTTGCTTGGTATTTCATCTTGGCTCTTGCTTTTTTTACCTAAGATTGATAGAATTGACACAAACGCAAAAGGGTCTTCTGTTTTCTTTCGTATTCTACTCCTCCCCGGTGTCAGCATATTCTGGCCCTATTTGACATACCGATGGATACTGAAAAAAAAACCAGCTTCAGTATCACATAGTAAACATGATGAGATATCCTTGCACATAAATTTCCAGAAAGACAGGTAAACACAAAAGGACTCCTCTCCGTCTTATGATTTTAACACAGCGTACAAGACATAGACGATTTTTTCTCTTTTTTGGTCCCCTTCTGATATTCCTCTATTCAGTAGCTCTTATCTTAAGGGAAGAAGATCCCTTGAGAGAAGAAAACACTTCCTCTCAGCTAATAGACGATGGAAGAAAAGAAGATTTGAGAAATTCCAAGCTCCTTCTAAAACGAACAATCATCCTTGAAGATCTAAAGCTGTCAATGAATCTCTGGAAGAGTGGAAATCGAAAAAAGCTTTTTTTGCATTTTCAAAAGCCATTTGATGCCCCTGATATTCTTCTCTATTGGCAGAATTCCCAAAAGAGACGTCTTTCGACAAATGCCTATCTTCTTGGAGTAATCCGAGCGCAAAAGCATAGCTTTCAGCTTCCTCCAGAGTACTCATTAGGAACAGGAGTTTTTGTCATATACAGTCTTGCTTATTCGAAATCCATGTATTCTTTTAACGATCGTGGAGATGTCTACAAATTATGAGTTCTTCCTATCAAGCTGTTCTTTGGAACCGACAGAAACGAAATTATGATATTTCATTGCTTCTATGGATTGTTTCCTATTTTTTTCTTTTTACTATACTCAGCCTTATATATTATCCCCATATTACCATTGAGACACTTGTGATTCGAGCTTCAGGAAGTGCTTCCTTTATTCTTCTTCATTTGATCCTGAGCATTGGTCCATTGAGTCGTCTGAATAGTAGTTTCTTACCACTCCTCTATAACCGAAGACATCTTGGAGTCTGCATGTTTCTTTTAGCCTCTCTTCATGGTATTTTTGCTCTCCTTCAATATCACGGCTTTGGGGATAAAAATCCATTGATCAATCTATTTCTTAGTAATGTGGATTATCTTAGTTTGACCAACTTCCCTTTTCAAACCCTTGGGTTTTTTGCCCTTCTTATCCTTTTTATCATGGCAGCAAGTAGCCATGATTTTTGGCTAGCAAATTTGACGCCTCCTGTATGGAAAAGCCTTCATATGGGTGTATATGGAGCATACGCCTTGATCATCCTTCATGTGAGCTTGGGGACTCTTCAATCAGAACGAGAGCCCCTCTTAGCATGGATTGTTGGAGGAGGACTTGTTCTGATTGTCTCACTTCACATCATATCCTCTTTAAGAGAGCAGAAAAAAGATCGTCCTAAAGATCATCCTAAAGACTGTCTCAAAGATCATTCCCAGTTCCGTGTCTTAAAACACCAAGGATCGGGCTATATCCCTGTATGCAGGGTAGATGAAATCGAAGATTCCAAGGCCTTTACAGTGACTCTTTCCCAAGAGAGAGTAGCTATTTTTCGTTATGGAGACCGTATATCAGCAGTATCGAATGTTTGTCGCCATCAAGGAGGCCCTCTTGGAGAGGGAAGGATTATCAATGGCTGTATCGTCTGTCCTTGGCATGGCTACCAATACCAAGCTGAGAATGGATCGTCACCCCCCCCCTATACAGAAAAACTTCCAACGTTTCGAGTGAAGGTTGATGAGGGTATGGTCTATATTCATCCCCATCCCTTGCCTGCAGGAACTCTTGTCACTCCTGCTGAAATCTAATGTGAAGAAAATCCACGAATCGCTTTTGTCAATGCTTGACAGAAACAGTGCTTGAGAAAGAAATTGACAGAAGTGAAAAGACAATGAGCAAGAAAACAGAGTTGAATCAAAATCCTGATGATTTTTACATAGGCTACGAGGAGAGAATGACTCCATCTCTTGCTTTTCGTTTCCGTCTATTTTTGTTCCTTATCTTGTTTGTTGGTCTCATGACAGGTGTTGGATTTGTTCTTGGACAGACTCCCTTTGCAGCAGCTTATTTTGAGTACAATCGCTCTCGTCCATTCCAAGGGATCATACGCTTAGATCCCTATCCTCGCCTCCTTATAAAGCGGCCTGGTCTTTCAGGAAAGAGTTTGAAGTATTCCTCCTATCTCCTTACATCTCCCTTAAAGTTTGGAGCCGAGGAAATGGCAAAGGAATTTGAAGGTAAGAAAGTAGTCTTGGAAGGAAGACTACTTTATCGTCATGAGCAAACGATGTTGGAAGTAGTTCCAAACTCTATCCAAAGGAGCAAAGAGCCCTACACTTCTCTATTACAGAAGACAGGAGTGAA
>JABABJ010000038.1 GCA_014238275.1 Leptospirales bacterium
CTAGCCCTCACTCGACCAGTTCTTTGCCAGTTAATCTTTAAGCGGCCGATAAAGGGTTTGAACTGATCTGTTAATTCAATTTCGTAACCTTTTGCTCCGGTTTTATTGAGTCTTTTTACAACTTCAAATACACCACCAAAGAGCCAAGTATTTGGCTCGTGATAAAAATCCATTAGGGAAAAGATATATTTGCGATTGAAATCATCGTTTTCACTTCGCCAAGAGTTCCAGCCTTGCCACTCTTCTTTGGATCTTACAAACACATCTAAAGGCTGATTATAACGATTCCAATTTGCCGCATGCACCTTATAGTCTTTCTCGTTTTCAAAGTTAAGAATGTCTCTTATTTTAATGCTCATAACTTCCCTTCAGAGTACATAACTATTTATTAAAGTCAGTACACTACATTCCAAAACAAGGAATGATAGCCAATGAGGGCAGGGGGGATTTTCTTGTCAAGTATTTTTTTATTTTTTTGTGATTGACACATTTTATAAGGGGTCTGAATTGGGGCAAAAGGGTGTTTTTGCGATCTCAAGATATATCCTCCTTCCTCATGGGAAAAAGAAAACGACGGATTTTGTCGACCTGTTCTTGTGTCTTCCTTCTTGTTATTGGATTTTCCCTCAGTTATCGTCCCTTATTGTCCCGCCCGATCGAGAAGCAAAAACCCGAAGGAAAGTCTTCTGTTTTCGAAGAAAGATTAGGGATTGATACTGGGATTGTTTCCTTTTTGGGTCCAGCAATAGGAGCAAATCTGGGGACTTCCTTTCATTTCTACTACGACCGCTATTTCTTTCATGTACTAAGATCCCACTGGATCCCCTTCCTCAGGGTACAAATGTACTATGACATCGCTGTTCCTCTTACAGATGAAGGTAGCCTAGGTGCTATGGATCATATCGACATCTCTAGTGGTCCCTATTGGCTCTTTCCAGTAAGCAAAGATAAGACACATAACATTCTTATCGGGCTTGGTGTGGGACTTGGTCTGACAAATCATGTTGCCGTGCAGGGAGGAAGGGATGTTTCTTTGGATCTTTGCTATACCTTAGGTTATGAGTTTCATTACAAGAGGATTTCAGTCCCTCTAAATGCACGCCTTATTCAGAGTCCAACCCTAGGGAGAAGAGATATCCTAAGTTTTGGAATTTTTACAGGATTGAGCTTTTTCTTTTAATCCATTAATCCATACTAGAATCAGAATTGCAGAATCAAAAACCCCGCCCCAGCAGCAAAAACTTTTTTCCTGTCCATTTCTATTTCTATTGGGAAGATTCCCCTCCCTCACTTGGAAAGTGGAAAAATTTTTATAAGATCCAGCTAAGAACGGCTCTTACAGGACTGGGAATGCTTTTCTTTTTTTTGTTTGTTCTAGTCCTCCTTCTCAAAAGTCTGTTTCCTTGGAAAGACCAAGTAGCAAGGAAATCTCTTGCTCTGGAATGGGGAAAGGAGTTACAGCAGATAGAACAATCCTTCCAGAAATCATACAAGATTCACAAGAAAATACACTCAAAATATCTTCGAGATAAAAAGCAGATTCTTCCTCTTCTTTCTTTCCCCTCCGTCTCTCCTCTATTCCATCTAGCACATGATAGTCTTTCTTTTGCTGAGGTCTATCACTATCTGTTGAGAAATATTCCCCATAGGATGCCATTACAAACCGCAAGGATCCGTATTAGCTCTCCTTTTGGGATGCGTCTTCATCCTTTTTCGCAAAAAAGAAAGCTACATAAAGGAGTAGACCTGAGGGGAGGGAATGGGATTCCAGTAGCTGCTGCTGCCTCAGGAACGGTTACTCATACCCGGAGAGGGAAAAAAGGTTACGGGAATTTTGTCAAAATTACACATTCTTCTGGCTATGTTACTCTTTATGCTCACATGCTAGAGATTTGGGTGAAAAAGGATCAATTTATGGAACCAGGAGAATTTCTAGGGACAGTAGGCTCAAGTGGGAGAGCAACTGGTCCCCATCTCCACTACGAGGTTCGGAAAAATCAAGTCTCCCTAAACCCAATCAACTATCTTCCGCTCAACTAATGTTCTTGATTTGGAAAATATCTGAAAAAATATTTATAATTTATTAACATAATTTTTTATTTTTTTTCAAAAAAATGATTGACACTGTATATAATTTTTCATACTATACTGTCAATATTTTGATTTTTGAGGTGGGAATGATGTTAGGATTATTTGATAATAGAAAAGGTATCGTAAGGTGTTTGTTTTTTGTATCTTTCGTTTTGCTTGCGTTTCAATGCAAGCAAAACCAAGAGCTAACAGAATGCTGTAGGGATGAAGTCGCGTCGTCAGAGGCGGAAGGAGCTAGTGCAGCTCCAAACATTAGCACAGGATTGATAGATTCAAATTCCTTTTACTCAGGGGAAGCGAAACTTTCCTCTAGTAATCATTTTTACTTTAGCTACGATGATTCAGCAAGCACTGCTTCTGTCGAGCTTGTCAAATATATGCTTGAGAATGATATGATTCCTGATAGACATCTTTCCCGTCCGTGGGAGTTTTTTAACTTTGAAACATTTGAGGAATCCGTATTAGAATCATTGGGAACATTTAAGGTGTCAATTGGATTGAAGCACAATAGTATTGGAAGCTCTTCAGAAGCCACGAATCAATACCACTTGGGAATACACCTAAAGTCTCCTTCCCAAAGCAAAGCACAGCGGAAGAGTACTGTATTAACCTTACTTGTAGATACTTCTGGTTCTATGACTACTACCTCTTTTTTGGGAGATGATTCCTATAGCCTTTTAGAGTTGGTGCAACGGGGACTTACAACTTTGACAGGGGCACTAAAAGAAGGAGATATTGTCAATCTTGTTTCGTTTTCAGATGAGAGTAGGGTTCTTTTAGAAAATGTACAATATTCTCAGCTCAATGGGCTTTTTCTTCCACAAGTAAGAGTGCTTCAAGCAGGGGGAAGCACAAACCTTTATTCAGGAATCCAAAAGGCTTATAAGATCGCTGGGAAGCATCATGATAAAAACAAATGGAATCGTGTCATTATCTTGACAGATGCTTATGCCAACGTAGGCGAAGTGGATAGTGCAACAATATCTAAGTTTGCAAAATACAACGAAGCAGATAAAATCTATTTTTCTGGTCTCGGAATAGGTGCTAACTTCAATGAAGCCTTCTTGAATGAATTGACCGAAGCTGGTCGAGGAGCCTACTTTTCCCTCGTCACAAAAAATGATGCAGAACGTGCATTTCGTGAAAGATTCATCGCCCTTCTGTCCGTTGCGGCGGGTTCTGTTCGGTTTCGATTGGATTTCCCAAGCTCTCTTTCTCATCTAAGCAGTGCTAGCGAAGAAGTATCTCAAAATAAACAAGAAGTTCAGCCTACAAATTTTTCTTACAATACAAGCCAATACTTTTATGAAACATTTGGAGATGAAGATGAGCTAGACAATGATGAGAAATTCACACTGACAATCTCTTACATAGATTCAGATGGAAATTCAGTTGAAGAGACGACTACAAAAACTATCAGACAAATACTAAATCGTGAAATATCTAACATTCGTGATTCAGAAGCAATCTATCTTCTGAATCGTCTGATTGCAGAAGAGTTAGAACCAGAAGATGTCCTTCAAAGTCTTAGCCAATATGATTCTACTAATACCTCTGCTCTCTTTCGAAAATATAAGGGGCTCATCACGAAGTTTGCCTATCTTATCAAAAAGAAGAAAGAGAGTCTTCCAATATTTTGATTCCTTCCTCGGCTTGCTCTTTCGTCAGGATGAGGGGAGGCATGATTCGGATTGTGTTTTCTCCAGCCACGTTTAAGACAAGACCTCGGGAAAGGCATTCCTCTACGAGCTTCCTTGCAGGGCGATCCAGCTCTATGCCGATATGAAATCCTATACCTCTTAGATCCTTGATAAAAGAAAATTTTTCTTGAGTGATTCGGAGCCTCTCAAAGAAATATTTTGATACGGATCTCACGTTTGCAAGAAGATTTTCTTCTTCGATGACTTTGAAGGTTTCTAACGCCGTTATACAAGAGAGATAGTTCCCTCCAAAGCTTGTGCCATGCTGACCTGTCGCAAGGAAATCACAGCAATTTTCTTGTGCAATCATAGCACCGATTGGAACACCTGAGCCAAGTGCTTTTGCAAGGGTCATTATATCAGGAGTAATTCCATAGTGCTCAAAGCAAAAAAGATTCCCTGTACGACCAATCCCTGTTTGTACCTCATCTACGACCAAAAGTATTTTATGTTTTTCGCAAAGCTCTTTGACTCTCTGAACATATTCTCGATCTAGGGGATACAGTCCACCTTCTCCTTGGATAAGCTCTATAAAGAATCCGCAATATTGATCTCCATTTTTTTTAAGTTCGTCTTCCAAAACCTTTGTCTCATCGGGGTCAAGATAAGTATGCCCATCCAAAAGATTTCCGAAACCTTTATGGATTTTTTCCTGACCTGTTAGACAAACCGAAGCAGTAGTTCTTCCATGAAAGCTTCTTTTCAGAGAAAAGAAGCGTGAAGCACCATTCTTTTTTTGCTGGCCATAACTTCGACAAAGCTTAAATGCTGTTTCGTTCGATTCTGTTCCTGAGTTGGTAAAAAAGCATTTTCCAGAAAAAGTTTTTTGAATCAAATATTCCGCAAGTTCCACTTGAAGATGGTTATAAAAATAATTCGATGTAAGAAGAAGCTCTTTGCTTTGTCGTTCAATCACAGAACAAATACGCGGATGAGAGTGCCCAAGCGATGTAATACTAATTCCACAAAAAAAATCAAGATAACTTTTTCCGTCCATATCAACAAGATAAACACCTTCCCCTTTCACAAAGCTTATAGGAAAGCGAGAATATACATTCATGATATATTTTTCTGTTTTGTTCTTAAGTTCTTGGTTCATTTTCTCTTGAGATTATACTTTCTAGTTAAATAAAAGATATGAGCATACTTTGAATAACTTGTTTTTTAGGCAACGAAATTTTTCTATGTTAAAATTTAGATTGAACAAAGAATCGTTCTCAGAAGAAATGGAAATCTCAAAGAGAATCAATTCCTTATGATAGATTTCTTGCAAATATGACAAAACGAGAAGATACAATTGCTGCTGTTTTTGACTTTGACGGTATTTGGCTTCATAAAAGAGCTGGATGGCAGGTTCGAGATATACGATTTGGCCAGATCGGATCTATTCTGTCATGGATAGAAACATATAAAATCCTTGTCAATGCACGTAAAAAAAATCCTAATATCAAACTTTCGGATCACTTCGGTTTACCTAAAATGGAATGGGCTGAGATCTCCAAAAGTGGAGATAAAAATATCACTTCACCTAGCACCCTCTTGGAGCTTGCAAGAAGATTCCAAAATCTAAACTATGATCTCTACATAATATCTCAAGCTGATTGCAGAGAGTTTATTCGAATGAGCAACGGATTATTTGAAAAGCCAAAGCTCATTCCCCTTTATAAAAATCCTTTCGAGGAGGTTGAATTTATTTGTAAACCTTTTCTGGAGGATACAACGCAAAAGAAGGGACAGCAAATTATACAAGAAAAAATATCGCAGATTGCAAGCCTTCTAAGATATAAAGCAGATATTAAGAAAAAAAGAAAACGAGTATCATGGCTCCCTAATACGAATAAAATCTATGATCGTATATTTCTATACTTTACTCAAATAGAGTACGAAGCACAAATCTATCAATTCCTAGAAAAAGAAAAAGATTCCTTGACAGCTCGTACAATGGCTATCATTCCATCCTATATTGCAAGATCTATTTAGGGAAGAAGTTTAATCACCTTCTTCTCTTGATTGCTTGGAGGAGAGGATGCTGGAGTTTGAGATTCTGTATTTTCCTCTTCTTCTTTTTTAGCTGGTGCGGAGGGAGAAGCTTTTGGAATCACTTTTGGTTTTACTTTGGGAGCTTTCTTTTTCTGGGGATGATAGGAAAAAATAGGCTTATGATGTGAATCTTCAATATCTTCTTGAGCACTCAACTCTCTTTCAATTTCATCGAGATATTCTGAAGCCCTTTCTGTATAAGAGCTGTATGGATAGGATTTATAGGCTCTCTTAAAATGCTTTGCGGCTCTTTTGAAATTATTTCCCATAAAATCGATCTGTCCTTTACGAAAAAGGGAAGCTTGATCTCTCATCGAAACTGTATTTTTTAAGACACGATCATAGTAGGATACAGCTTTAGAACGAAGCCCTTGAACACGATAGCTTTCTCCAAGCCAGAAAAGAGCTTTTTCTTGCATGAGCTCTGTAGCACCTGATTTGGAGGCTTGGTTGAAAAACTCTATTGCCTTCGAGTATCTCCCTTGACGGTAGTGGCGTATCCCAGAGTTCAAGATCTGCATCTTGACTTGGGAAGCAATCTTTTTTTTACGAGAAGGGTTTAAGTTTGCTACACTAAGAAGATAATCATTATAATAGTTATAAGCCTTAGAGTCAAGTCCTCTTCCTTTAGCAGCTTTCCCTTGACCTTCTCCTGCCAAAAGATTTTCTGGATTGTACTTGATTGCTATTTTGAAATTTTCTTCTGCTCTTTTATAGTCTCCTCTTTTCATATAATATATACCAAAGGCTGTACACGCCTTTGACTTTAAGATATGATCTTTTGTGGTTCTTAGAAGTTCATCTAAAAAAGATCTTCCTTCTTCCTCATGATTTAAATCAAGATGCATCTTTCCAAGTCCATAGATGACTTTCTCCTTTAATTGAGGTTGTTGGATCTTCTGATTGTACAACTCTCGAAAATAGCCAAGAGCTACAGCGTTCTCTTCTAAACGTTGGAGTGCAACTGCCATTCCATATTTTGCCTGTTGATTGATCTCAACACTGATATCTTGGGAAAGGACTCGATTGAAAATCCGCCATGCCTCTTTTGCTGATTCTTTGGAATTATGACGAAGATACTCTTCTGCCTCTCGAAGCATTACTTTATGCTCAGAACCTTGAAGAAGTACCTTGATATCTTGCCCATTTTCGATCATTAAGAGAAGAACTCCCGAAATGAAAAGAGCTGTCCCAAAGACAACGAGAAAAATAGTCCTTGGAAAGGAGACTCGATTGTGAGAAGAAAGCAAGGAAGCCATATTATCTTATCTTTTCAATGGTCCTCTCAAACCAAAAGCGGGAACGAGATGGATAGTACTTTCTAACCAGTGGCTTAGAAAAATATTTTAAGGACTTTTTGTACAATCTTCTTTGATAAGAACATATCCCTTGGTATAAATATGCTTTGGATTTTATATTCATTGGAGGCTTATAGACAAATAAAAACTTTGTTAGCTCATCTGAGCAAGAAGTATAACGTTTCTTGGTATAAGTTTCGTGAAGTATCCGATTTAGCGTTGCTCTATAGTTTGCCTTCACTACAGGTTTTGGGCGTTTCTTAGGGGGAGCAGGCTTTTTGGGTTTTACTTGGTAACGATGACGATGCTTTATATAAGATCGCAATTCACGCAATCCGCGAAAATCAGGACTGAACAGAGCACTTTCGGCAACAATACCATAATACATCTCTTGATTTCTGATAGGCTTCTTATCGGTAAATCGATGGATCCTTTTGCTGCCACCATCCACATTGCCAAGAAGCTTTGCATTGCTTACTGCTGCTCGAGAATCAAGAGGAACACTACTCCGATAGATTTTGAAGCGAAGTCTCTGAGATTCATGTTTAGGAAACCAAGAAATGATAACGTGTTTTCTTTGATCCTCTGCCTGTACCCCTTGCACTTCATGTTTCTCTGAGGGACTCTCGATCTTTTTTTTCCTCTTATGACGATGTCGCAGATAAGACCGACCCTGCCTTAAACCTAGAAAGCTTGCTTTGTAGAGTTCATTACCTATTGATACACCATAATACACATTTTTGTTCGGAATTGGCTTAGTATCAATAAACTGTTGCAAGTTTTCTGTTCCACTCCGTACTCTTCCCAAAAGTTTTGCTTCTTCCACCGCTTGTTTGGTTTCAAGCGATTGGAAACTTCTATAGACCTTCATTGTGACACTCTTGGCAGCACCATGAAGAGACCAGAGAATTACAACGTCTTTACCCCTATCAAAGGAACGTATCCCTTTAATTTCTTTAGGTACAGGAGCAGGCTTGTTCTTTCGAACATGGCGGTGTCGAGCGTAAGACTGAGCTCGGATGAGACCTGAGAAATTATTCTGATAGCCCTGCTTTACGAGTAAAACTCCATAATAGACGTTTTGATTTGGCAAAGGATTGGTATCAATGAACTGCTGTAGGTTTCCTGTTCCTGAACGAATCCTTCCAAGTAGCTTGGCATTTTCTACTGCTTCTCTGGTATCAAGAGGCTCTCGGCTACGGTAGACTTTCAGGGGAGCATTTTTGACAACTTTTTTGAGAGACCATACAACAACGACAGTTTC
>JABABJ010000077.1 GCA_014238275.1 Leptospirales bacterium
AAGCGAGCAAAATAGCCAATTCCTACTAAACATGGGCAAGCAAAATAGTCAATTCCTACTAAACAGAAGCGAGCAAAATAGCCAATTCCTACTAAACAGGAGCAAGAAAAATAGCCAATTCCTACTAAACATGGGCAAGCAAAATAGCCAATTCCTACTAAACAGGGGCGAGCAAAATAGCCAATTCCTACTAAACATGGGCAAGCAAAATAGCTAATTCCTACTAAACATGAGCAAGCAAAATAGCCAATTCCTACTAAACAGAAGCGAGCAAAATAGCCAATTCCTACTAAACATGGGCAAGCAAAATAGTCAATTCCTACGAAATCTGAGAGCCCTAGGAATCCTCAAAAAATGGAATTCTTGATCGTATGTATCGTTCCCTTTCTATCGAGCCTGAGAGCCCAAAAAAGACAAGCAATAGACATAAAACGGCTTGAATGAACCCTATAATACAGAGTGAAAAGCTCAAGATAAAGCTTTGCTCGAAGCTCTCGCTTCATGGGATCATTACGAAGTTGACTATATAAGAGATCAAAGCTCCAGCTATAAGGACTTCTTTTGATTTTTCTGAGTGCCTTAGGAGAAATAGAGAATCTATGAGGAAGCTCTTCCCAAGAAGAATGTAATGTCACTGGATCTTTTTCTCCTCTCCTTCTACGAAGTGCAGAAAGTCTCGCTGCAGTTCCTGCTGATGCAGAACGTACTTTATTACTTCGGAATATACTTTTTCGATTGATCCTATAGTAGAGGAGAGATTCTGGTAGATTTTGCACTTTTGTTATTTCATGCATTCTTAGAAATAAATCAAACTCAACTGCACCATAACGACAGGCTTCTCTATATCCTCCAATCTTCATAACAACAGAACGACGGAACATAGAAACTCCATGAGTCACAGGAATATCTGCCATCTCGTAAAATTCACGTTCATTTGACTGTGTAAACCTTGGCTTTTGGACTATCTGTAGTATTTCTTTCTCTCCCTTCACATCTTCACGGAAACAGGTATAACCAGATCCAAGAAGGCCTATCTGAGGATTTTTCCTCATGAAATCATATTGTTTCTGGAGACGTTCAGGGGGAGATATATCATCTCCATCCATTTTTGCGATGAGAGGAGCCCTTGCTTTTTTTAGCCCACAATTGGAAGCATAAGGCATTCCTCTATTGGTTTTTAAAAAGATAGTACGGATTCTTTTATCTTTCGCCGAATAGCTTCGAATTACATCAGAAGACCCGTCTGTCGAACCATCGTCTATAATGATAAATTCAAAATTCTGAAAGGTCTGGTTTAAGATGGATTCAAGTGCTTCTTCAAGATAGGGAAGTGCATTATAGACTGATGTTATAACGGAGATCTGAGGAGTCATTTTGATCTTTGAAGATATAAGAAAAAGACAATTCTGTTTTGCTCACATAAGAGAAATACTTTTCATCAATCGTGACAATAAAGGTTTCTTTGTTTCTTTTTCCTGTTTGGAATCATATTTTTCTATCGTTACGATAAGATGCATTCTTCCATAATAGTTTTCCTCTTTTATATCTCTCATGAAAAATACTAAAATATGTTGTCGCAATTTTTCCAAATCGATAGATATCATCTTATGGCTCATATCTTGACACTTTGAACTATGGATATGAACTTTATGTTCCTCAATTTCTGTCGATACTTTTTTGATGAATCTATTGAAAAACTCAGCTAAATAATCATCGGAAGAAAGTAAATGGAACGAGTGATGATTCAAGTACTTTATAATTCTGGGAATTAGCATAAGTACAGTATAACCTTCCATGCAAGCAAAAACTGTTCCTGAGACTGTTCCTTCAAAATCAAAACGGAAACATTTTTCATAGCAAATCCCTTCATTCAAGGAAGGACCGTATGCTTCTTTTTCCAGCTCTAGTCCTAGAGAATCACGAAAATAGTCCACACAAAACTCACCAAGGCTCAACAATAGCTTTTCGTCATGTATCACGTTTATCATTTGACAGCAAATTTTTTCCAAAAAGAAGAAGATTCTTTCTCAGAAAGATCTGATAATTCATCTGATTGTAAAAAGTCACTTGAGGTATTAAGATAAGCAGTATTCCCTCTTGGGGGAGAAGAAGCTTGGTGTTGATCCCATCCCTTTTCCAAAGCCTGAGTTAAGGCTCTTTGAGCTTGTAAGAACCAATCTTGAGGGGTTCGAATCTCACGTCCAGGAACAGCACTCCCCGCACAAAGATGAATTCTTTCTCTTTGTCTTGTTTGTGCAAGAAACATTTCAAGGGAAATATCAATTCCTTCCGAAGGAATTTCCGCTGTCAGAATAGCAAAAAACTCCCTTCCAATACGGTAGGCAGAAGCAGGAAATGGAAATGTCTTTCTGAGAAGCATCCCATATAAAAGAGCACTTTCCTGGTTCAATTTTCCTTTTATCTGGATGAGTATGAGTTGAGGTGGTATGGATTTTTCTCCTCGTCGTGCTGTCTCTTGAGCTAGATCTTCTTGGAAACGAATCCCGTTAAAAAGAGTACTTTCAGGATCTGTATGAGTTCGCTCATATACGCAGACATGAAGGAGTTGTTCTCCATATTTGCGAATTTGCTCCCAAAGCTGTTTGAGAAGATTTCGATCACTGATAGGTGCTTGGAGATGAAAGTGAATTAGACCTAAGGTCCCTGCCTGAGAAACAAGAGGAAAGACCATCTCCTCTCCATTTCGAAGCACTAGATAGTTACCTTTTTCCACTGCATGAATGATACGTTCCCATGAACTACTATCTTTGAGACGAGCAGTTTTTTGAGATACAAACATCCTTCCACTATATTGCAATACTGAGTAATAGTCTCCTTCCTGATTCCTCAGACATGCAGTAGCCGACGATGGATTCGTATATTCTGCTGAAAAATATGAGCTCACCTTATCTACAAGACCAATGAGCATCCTCTTGACAAAGGACTCGATACTATTCATGCTATCGATACAATCCTCCATCTCAGTAAAATCATAGTACTGAAGCTGGTGAAGACTTTCCCTACTACTCGTCCCTCCATGATACTGTCCGTAAGGGTTAAAATCATGGCTTGAAACCCTGCGTATTGGACAAAAGACAGACTGAAACCCTGGAAGGCTCCATCTCTCCTGCTCAAAGCTTGTTTCTTTGGGAAAAGAGGCTGGAAATTCTTTCGGTTCTTGAGGGATGATCTCATCTGGATCCTTACGGGTATTCTTCAAATGATTGATGAAAGAGAGCCTAAATACCCCAAAGACAAAGAGAAAACTTCCCAAAAAGAGCAAGATCCCTCCAGCAAACGAACTTGTTTCTATGAGAAACTTGCGAAGATTTTGATAGAATTGAGGAGCGATTTGATGAAATCTCGTGAGTATCTTAGGGGGAAGATGAAAGTCCCCTATCTTCTTTTCTTTCCAAGCAAAAAAAGCCTCTATATCTTGGAAATTTTGCTTAGAAGGATTATGGAGCCTTCCTCGCTGTCTCCAAATGTAATGATCCTTCTGAAGAATAGGCTTATTGGATAAAGAGATAGTATCCAAAAGATTTTTTTTCAGATAATGAAAAGAAGAATCCTCCTGCTCCTCATTATAAGATTCATGTAGAATATCACCATTCCCCAAGCGAATGATAAGGAAACTAAGAAGATTTTTTTCCTGTATACGAAGCCCTATGTTCCGTAATTCTTCCTTGCCTATCCTTGGATAGGCTTTCAGCTTTGATTGAATGTCGTGAATGACTTTTTTGGGAAGAGCTTCCCTATAGGCTAAACTTGACTCCTCCCCATAGACATCTTGAAAGAATGGGTATTTATATAAATAGGGGCGATAAAAGCGAAGTACTCCTATAGCTAAGATGGAAAGACCAATAACAACAATCGCCAAAGAGACAAGGAAACGAAAAAAGGCACCAAAATAAGGCAGCCTTGCTCGATAAGAGTTATTCTCTATAGGAGTTCCAGTTGTATCCACTCCCCCCTAATAACGGCTGAAAGTCAAAAAAACACAAGTGTTAAGTTAACAAGCAAAGAAGTCCAATATAGAAGGAAGATGATCTTACGAGGCTCCTCGAATCACTGAAAATAGTGGTCGGAAATGTCGCCAATAAACAAATCCTATCATAAGCTCCCCTGCACAAAGCAAAATTGCTATGGGAAGACCAGAAAGACTGTAATACAAGTGATAGAGAAAAATATTCAAAGCAATAGGAGCCAATAAAATAGCCCCTAAAGGCATGAAAAAACCACTTATGAGCATCAGTCCTCCTGCTACTTCTACAATCTTAACCGTTTTCAAGATATAACTTCCGGCAATCACACTCATGTACCACGCTTCTTTCGAACCAGGAACAGGGGCCGGAACAGGAATAAACGAATGGCCTAAAAACATTAGAGAAAGACCATTTGTACCAAACACCACGAAAATAGACCCTATAAGAATTCGAGTCAATAAACCTATCCATTTCATACTTACCATATCCTACGATAGGGATAAAATAGATAGGAAAATTTTTGTATTTTTCATAAAAAATATGCAAATCCAAATTAGGACAAGTGTAAACTAGAACGAAGAATGATTCTAAGTGAGATGAAGGGGCTCTGCCAGCTTCTCTTTTGGAAGCTCTCTCCAACACCCACTCTCTCGAATCAATCCGATCAACTCATCAACAGCCCTTTCTTCGGAAATATTAGGACGAACCAAATCTTTCTGGCGATAGAGGTGAATCTTCCCAGGACCAGCACCTACATAGCCAAAGTCTGCATCTGCCATTTCTCCAGGTCCATTCACAATACAACCCATAACAGCAATTTTTACTCCTTTCAGATGGCTTGTTTTTTCCTGAATACGACAAGTTACCTCTTCTATATCAAAAAGGGTACGTCCGCAAGAAGGACATGAAATATATTCAGTTTTACTACTCCTAAGACGAGTAGCCTGAAGAAGATCCAGACTAAACTGGAGATTTTCGAGAGGGCTATAGTCCTTGACCTCAAGAAGGAGGGAATCTCCTATTCCTTCAAGAAGAAGAGGACCTAATCTGGAACCAGCCTCAAAAGGAGCTGTATCAGGGGAGTTATATGTCTGCTGAAGAAGTATTGGAGGGAAAAGCTCTGTAGCAATATCCTCATGCGAAACGAAGAGGCGATGCGAATCAATAGGGTGAATATCACGAATATGAAGAGAAAGGATGAGAAGCTCATAAGAAAAAATATCACTTGCTTTAAGAAATTCCAGAGATTTCGGAAAGTCCCGTAGAGAAACAGAAAGGCTGAGAATGAGAGGCTTTTTCATCCTCTTTACCCAAGAAAGAATTCCTGTTGCCGACCTCTGATTACGAAGTTCTTCCTGAAAAGGAAAGAAGAAGTGAAACGCACTTGCTTTTTGATAAAGAGAGGAATCTCCATCTTTTTTGTATGGCTTTTCTTGCCCCAGTGAATCTTTCCAAATTCCCATATCTAAAATACAAGGAAGAGAAGCAATACTATTATCTTCTATATCTTCCAGAAGACGAAACTCTTCTGGTAAACACCATACTGCATCTGCTTCACCAGAAAGCCTAAGCTCGGCTAAGCGAGAAAGAAGCTCTTTCCTTTGGAGAGTATTCCTGTTGAGATCTATTTTGTTATCAGAAAGCCTTAGAAAAACAGAATGTCTTTGATTCCCTCCTATTGTAAGAGACGACGATAAATGAGATAAAGTTACCTCACGAACTGGGAAACGAGACAATCCTCCACCCTTGATGGGAAACATTTTTTGGTATCGATTTCTGTACTTTTCATGCATCTCCTGAGCAAATGGTAATTCATTCCTTAAATCAGAAGAACCAATAGAACTTTGAAGGATCAATTGAGCAGCTTCAGCCTCATAAACAGGATCTTCTGTAAGAGAAACACGAATGGTATCCCCTATTCCATCCATAAGAAGAGAAGAAATTCCAACAGCTGATTTCATTCTTCCATCCCTCTTGCTCCCTGCCTCAGTAACTCCAAGATGAACTGGAAAATCATAACCCTTTTCCTGAAAAGAAGCGATTAAAAGTCGTACTGCACTTACCATTACCTTAGGATTGGAAGCCTTCATGGAAATGATCAAATCAAAAAATCCCTCATGTACAGAAAAATTAATGAACTCAAGAGCCGACTCCACCATGCCATTAGGAGTATCTCCATAGCGGTTCATAATACGATCTGAAAGAGATCCATGATTGACTCCAATTCGGATGGATTTGTTCAACTCTTTGGCCTTGATTACAAGGGGTAAAAAGACAGAACCTACTCGATTCAGTTCATTTTGGTATTCTAAGTCGCTATATTCTCGTCTTTGAAAGCGTTTTGTATCTGCAAAGTTTCCTGGATTGATTCTGATTTTTTCTACATATTGAGCAGCAATCATTGCTGCTTTAGGAGAAAAATGGATATCTGCAACGAGAGGGAAATGGTAGCCTTTCTGTTTCAGTTCCGAGCGAATGACTCCTAGATTTTCTGCCTCTTTCGGACCCTGAGCCGTCATCCTTACCATTTGACAGCCTGAATGATATAATGAGATTGCTTCTTCTACAACAGCTTTGGTATCCATCGTATCATGGATGGTCATTGATTGGATAGGTATAGGATTCTTTCCTCCAACTGCCACTGATCCGACCATCACTACTCTTGAGGGAATACGGCGATAAAGAAAAGGAGAATCATCTTTCAAGAACATAAGATTTTGCCCCAATCTTTTTGAGAGACAGAAAAGGACAAGGAAAATCAGTAGAAACTCCTTTCTAAAAAACAAAGGTATTGAATAAAAAATATTCTTGCCTTTCTGACAATATGAAAAACTGTAGGCTTAATTGCTATGATGAGTATGATCCCATTCCCCGAGGGCATCCAATTTTTAGGACGAGCAGGTATTTCTACCTACAGTATTTTCCTCATGCTTGCCTTTTTATCCTGTAGTTTCCTAAGCGTCCGTGAGTTTAAAAGAAGAGGATTGAATCCTGCAACTGCAGATTGGCTGGTTTTTCTTTGTATCATAGGAACTATAGTAGGAGCAAAAGTCTTTTTCGTAATACAAATCTGGCCCCAGATATGGGTCACTGATACTGGATTCTGGGATACATTTTATCGAGTCTTTTTTACTTGGAAAGGAATGTCATACGCAGGCGGGACAAGCATGTGGAAGACACTGTTTAGTGGAAGTGGACTTGTCTTTTATGGAGGCCTTCTCTGTTCAGTTGCTCTAATCTTATTTTACCTACGGAAAAACAAGCTCAATGTGGCACAACATTTGGATGCTGCTGCGATAGCTCTCTCGCTTGGCTATGGAATCGGGCGACTTGCATGTTTTGTTAGCGGGGATGGATGTTATGGCTATTCTTCAGGAGGTATTTCCATTCCCCTCATTACATGGGTCTATGGCCCAGAAACAGGAGGATGTCCATCCGATCCTGCTCTTCTTTGGAAATACCCTTTCATGTGCTCAAGTGGGGTAAGAGTTTGGAATACTCCCGTAATTGAATCTTTGCTTTCTTTTTGCCTCTTTGGATTTTATATGCTATGGGCACGCTACAAACCCTTCCGCCCAGGAATGCTTACCTGTATTTTTGCTATCTGGAACGGAATGATGCGTTTCCTCTTGGAGTTTCTTCGCCTGAATGACGCCGTAATACCAATTCGAAAGCCTCCTTCGTATCTATCTGCAGGGGCTGGTTCTCCGGAAATTCCTCTAAAAAACTTTCTCTATCTTCACTCTCATCCTGATGCAGCTTATTTTGAAAACTGGCATTGGTATGGGTTCACTCAAGGACAAATCATTGCTGTTTTTCTCATCATCACAGGTATTACCATCATAACAGTCAAAAAGCTTTATCAATATACACCTCAAACAACAAAATAACAAAAGAGCTCAAGAGCTCAAGAGGTCTTTTCTATTACTAAAAGACCTTGACGTTGCAAAGTATAAGCTGATATCATAGTACACTTATTGCTTATTTTCGATTGACAATCTGGACGCTCTCTATTTTTGTCTTTGTTAGTCACAATCAGACCCTCAATTACTTGATTGTGATTAGGTTTCTTTCTTAGTTGTCTTAATCTAGGAAAGAAACCGCCTTTCTGTCGTCCAACGCCTTCCGACGTCACTGTGCAAAAGTGCTGTCTCTACAAATCAACACAAGTCCATACACCATCTGTGTCTTGTGTGCAACCGTGCTTTTCTGCAGTGCAAGTTTCTTTTCGTTCCACCAAAGTCGAAAAATCAGCATCTATACTGCAAAGGACTGATCTTATCCTCAGATCGTCGATCTCGTAGGTTATCAATACCTTTTGATTCCCACTCTCGTATTCGGTAATTATAGTCCTATTTGAGTTCTCATCTGACTTGTAGGTTATCGATGTCTTTGTATTCCCATTTTCGTAGTAGGTTAATTCAGACTTTTTTGTTTCTCCGTCAGACTGGTAGCTTATATGTGTCTTTAAAGTCCCGCTTTCATCGTAGGTTTCTTCACGAGACCTAGTCAAAGAACATATATCATCCTGATGATATGTCCTTTTCGTTCCGTTATTTTGGCATTCAAGTGTATAGTCATAACAACCGTCGTCATCCGTATCATAACGCCCCGCCTCTTCACAGACTGATTGCCCCGAGCCTGCATTCCCACATGCAAACAGTAGGCTAGCCATCAATATATACATTAGTCTTTTCATAATCTTTACTTCTCCTAAATCACCCCTACACCTTTTATTTTATAGCCAAATCAGGCTACAAGGTATAAGATAGGACACTCACTGCCACGGTAGACTAAACATGAGAGTGGTTAGATTCCCGTTGACATTACACAGCAGAGAATGCCCTGCGGACACATACTATTCCATCTTGAAACAAGCAAGAGTTTATTAAAAAAAGTACGATTTTTTCACTTTTTTTTAATCTTTTTATAAGCAATTAATGTAGCTGGGATTAATCCTTTGCCTTTTGCTTTTTAACTATCTCTATCTAACTCAAGGAATGGTAGCATTCCAAGCAAGAAATCAAAAATTACCCAGTTTTTCAACTGATATTTTTTTTCAAAAAAACGAGAAAAAAACTTGTACTTTTCGAGAGTGATATTCCTTGTGGCTTTATAGCGTACGGAGGAAAAATATGCAAAACAATTTACAAAAAATCATGAGGCGAATTCACGAGTTATGGAAGAGTTTAGACAATACAAAAAAAATTATCGTAGGGGTATCTTTATTCATCACGATCATTCTATTTATTTCTATTGCTTCTTTCTCATCCAAAAGCTCACGAATTCTTCTTTATGATGATCTTAGATCAGATGACTATGGGAAGATCACAAAAAGTTTAGATTCCATGGGATATAGTTGGAGTGGAAGTGGAACAAGTGCAATATATGTAAAGCCAGAGAAAAGGCAGAAAATTATCACAAAGCTAGCCCAAGATAATCTTATTCCATCCGGTGTAGAAGGATATGAAATTTTTGATATATCTCGTTGGGATGAAACAACTTTTGATAAGAATATCAAACTTCATCGAGCAGTCAAAGGCTCCTTAGAAAAAATGTTAATGACTCTTGATTTTATCAAAAAAGCAAAGGTGGAGCTTGCGATTCCTCAACAAAATCACTTTCTCTCTTCCTCAGAGCCTGTCAAGGCATCCATCGTAATCACTCTTGTCTCAGGTACTGAAAAAATTAGCCGTAAAAAGATTATGGGAATTAAGAACCTTGTCTATCGAGCAGTTCCAAAGCTCAAGAGAGAAAACATAACGATCACAGATGATGAAGGAAATGAGTTTATGGAGCCTGATGAGCTCGATCAAGCACAAAGAGAGCTAGATTTAATAGAACGAAAAAAATCCTTCGAAGAAAAAGAGAGAAAGAAATGGCTCCAAGAGCTTCGTGAAAATCTTTGGGATTTCTATCCTGCAGATAGAATTACAATACTTAGAGTGGCTTTGAATATCAAATGGAATCAAGTAAAAGAGAAACAAAAAACTGTATCTCCAGTTGAATCCTCGCCAGAAAATCCAGAAACCCCCTATCCTGACAGGAAACTCATGCCAAATGGAACATTGATCGTATCGCAAAACAAAAGGAACGAACGATTTCGAGGAAATGGATTTACTCCAGGGGGTCCAACAGGAACAGAAAAGCAGCTTCCTCCAGGATATAGGGATCTAGATTATCAAAGATCAGAATATGGTAATGATGATACAATTACAAACTATGCCTTTAATTCCTCAGAAAAAGAAATCACCCATCAAGCATGGGAAGAAAAATCACGTTCTATTGCAGTAGTAATAGATGGTATTTGGAAGAAACAAGGAATCAGGAAGACTAAGGATGGAAATTGGCAATATATCCGAAAATACATACCTCCTTCAGAAGAAGAGCTATCTACACTTGAACGGCTTTTAAAAGCATCTCTATTGTATGATGCTGTTCGAGGTGACCAAATTGAAGTACGTCATCTCCAAAAAGATCGAACAGAAGCATTTGAGAAAGAAGATGAAATTCTTACCCGACAGCATCTTATCAAACAAATGTTAATTGTATCTGCCATTTCTTTAGGAGCTTTTTTGCTGGCTGCCCTACTCTATCGATCCATCAAAAGGGAAATTATACGAAGACGAAGGATCCGAGAAGAAGAGCTTGCAGCTCAGCAACAGTTGATGAGAGATGCTGCATTAAGGGCTTCTGATGAAGGAGATGTCGAAATAGAGCTTTCAGTAGATGAAAGGGCACGAAGAGAAATGCTTGAAAATGCAATCACTCTTGCTCGAGAAAAGCCAGATCAGGTGGCAAAATTGCTTCGAACATGGCTTTCAGAAGATTGAGAAGCTCATAAATAAAACTAAAAATCCCTGCTCTTTATATTCAGAGTGGGGGTTTTTTTATCGACAATCTAAGTAGCTCTTATTATCTATCATTGTTATGTCTAAATAAGCATCTCATGATGATGCTTATTTAGACCTTGAACTATCATGTTACAAAGTAAAAAAACACAACTTACAGGTCGCCAAAAGGCTGGAATCTTTCTAATCACTCTTGGGTCTGAAGTTGCTGCTGATATTTTCAAGCATCTACGAGATGAAGAGGTGGAAACACTTACTTTTGAAATGGCTCGAATTGACAAGGTGTCCTCAGATGATAAGGAACTGATCTTAACAGAATTCAATGAGCTTATGATGGCTCAAGAGTTTATCACTACGGGAGGAGTAGACTATGCACGAGAGGTTTTGGAAAAAGCAGTAGGTACACAAAAAGCTATTGATATTATCAATCGTTTAACTTCAAGCCTCCAAACCAAGCCATTTGATTTTGTGAGACGAACGGATCCTCAGCACCTCTTGAATTTTATCCAAAGTGAGCATCCTCAGACAATAGCTCTCATTCTCTGTTATCTTGATCCACAAAAAGCTGCAATGACTTTATCCAGACTTCCTCATCAAATTCAGGCAGATGTTGCTAAAAGAATTGCAATGATGGAAAGAGTTTCTCCTGATGTTCTTCATGAAATTGAAAGAGTCTTGGAGCAAAAGCTCTCCATTCTTGCCTCAGAAGACTATACGACAACAGGAGGAATTGATGCAGTAGCAGAGGTTCTCAACCTAGTAGATCGAGGAACTGAAAAAACAATTATCGAAGCATTGGAAGAAGAAGATCCCGAGCTAGCAGAAGAAATTAAGAAGAGAATGTTCATCTTCGAAGATATCATCCTTCTGGATGATAGAGCCATTCAACGGATTCTTCGTGAAGTGGACAATCAGGAACTTGCAAAAGCTCTCAAATCTGTGGATGCAGAAGTACAGGAAAAAATACTGAAAAACATGTCAAGGCGTGCAGCTTCTCTACTAAGAGAAGATATGGACTTTATGGGACCAATTCGCCTAAAGGATGTAGAAGACTGTCAACAAAAAATCGTAAATATTATCCGTAAGTTAGAAGATGCAGGAGAGATTGTTGTTGCACGTGGAGGAGATGAGGAGCTAGTGGCATAATCAATGAAAAGACTAGACACAAGGATGGAAATATGCAAGTTAAGCTCTGGGGAATAAGGGGTTCCTGCCCAGCACCTTTGAAACGGAAAGAGTTTCAAGAAAAGATGAAAAAAATCATCTACTCTGTTTATCAGATATGCAAAGATCACCCCAACTATGGTATTCAAGAGGTGGTAGATACTATACCTAGTCCTTATAAGAAAACATTGGGAGGAAACACTACTTGCATTGAAGTATACCATGAAAAAAGCAAACTTATATTTGATATGGGAACTGGGCTCCGGCTTTTAGGGAAAGAGATTGTCAAACAAGATTCTCCTGATAAAGAGCTACATATTCTCATTACTCATACGCATTGGGATCATATTCAGGGATGGCCTTTTTTTGCTCCTGCATTTGATCCTAATTATACCATTCAATTTTATTCTGCTATCAAAGACTTGGAGAGCCGTCTCGAAGCTCAACAACAGTCTACACATTTTCCAGTTTCTTTGGGTGAAATGAAGTCAAAGAAAAAATTTCGATTCTTGAAAAAGGAAGAGGTTCTTCATATCAATCCATTTCAAATTTCCACACTTCAATTGATTCATCCAGGACGATGCTCTGCCTATAAAATTTCTGTATCCGATAAGACATTTATTTTTGCGACAGATACAGAACTATCTCCTGAAAAGGATGCCCCTGAAAGAAAAGCCTATCTTCCATTCTTCCAAAATGCTGATTTAGTCGTACTAGATGCACAATATAGCTTGAAAGAAGCAGAATCCTCCAAGGGTTGGGGGCATACAGGGATGCTAACAGCAGTAGATTATGCACAAGAATGGGGCATAAAAAATCTTATTTTAACTCATCATGATCCAGAACATGATGATATGCAAATCTATAGCCTTTTTCAGGAAGCCAGGGAATATCTAAAATCTATATCCAAAGCTCCTTCTCTTCGCCTATATCTTGCAAGAGAGGGTGATATCTATAATGTATAGCTTGGCATATGTATAGCTTGGCTTTCACAAGTATCTGCTAGGGTTTATTCCACTCATTATAACGAATCTCTGAACCTGAATACATAAGGTCTTTTTGATCTGTCAAAACCGTTAAGTGATCCAAAAGAATTTCTACTGTAGCATTCTTAGCTCGAACAGAAGATACAATCATCAATCCAAGGAAATGATGATCCTGTTTCTTTTCTATAATACGGTTCGGAACGAAAGAATTATAAAATGAAGATTGATTTCCATTCGTATGATCAAGGCTAAGACGTCTCCAACCCTTCCATGAAAGCTCTCCTACAGAAATCTTTATCTCTTTCTCGCTTTTTGCACTCTTAAAAAGAAGAAAGAGATGATGAGGATAATTTCTGCTATGCACCCAAAGTGATATCCCTAAAAGTCTTCCCTGAAAAGATGGAGGTGTCTTTGTTTTTAATACTAGATTTTGTCTTCCAGGAAAACGAAAAGAAGTATAGATCATGAGACTTTTCTCAAAAGAAGGTTTTTTCAGATATTTCCTGAAAATCTTTTTTTCTAATAAAAAAGATCTACCTTCGGGTATTTTTTCGATTGCTCTTATATCAATGAGAGCTCCTGAAGAAGCATACGGAATATATCTTCTCTTTCCTTCAAATAAATCCAAAATTGTAATTTGATAAAACGGCTTTCTTTTCTCAAGAATTAGATCAAGCTGTCTAAGTTGACTGAAAGAATCGTAAGGCTTGGGAATTTCAGCAGCTTGTATCTTAGAAAGATGGGAAGCTACAGAAAGAAAGAAAACAATTGAAACTACTACGCGAACATAAAGCAAGTTTTCAAACAACATTTAACCACCTTTCTGTTGATAGCGAAGTGTCTCCAGCCTCTCTTTAGAAAATGCAAAAATATCACCTAAGCCATCAATAAGATTTTGGATAGGCTCAGAAAGAAATTCTATTCCAGAATCGGGAGGTTCAATCAAAGACACTTCTTCTTGATTTAGACGAAATCGAATTGCAAACGAATGGAGATAGCATCTCTCTTCAGCACGAGAGATTTCAAAGGGGGTATGATAAAGAGTATCCCCAAGTATAGGAGCAGCAAGACTTTTCATGGCTACTCGAAGTTGATGGGTTTTTCCGCTATAAGGTCTCAAAACATATAATCGAAGTCCTTGACGTCTTTTAGGAACCGCAAGAGAAACAAAGGAAGTCACTGCAGGTCTGCTTTGGCTTGGAAGAAGCTTCCAGGTCCCTCGACGACTCCGAGCCATGTCTCCTCGAATGGTTCCATGTTTTTTTTTCGGCTTTCTATCAGAAAGTGCTAAATAGACCTTTTCTACTCTCTGATGTCGGAAGGAATTTGCCAACAAATTAGCATTTTTCCTTCCTCGTGCAAATACAAGTATACCAGAACAAAGACGGTCTAGGCGATGTACGGGAAAGATTCTGGGATTTTCAGCAAGAGTCCCTTCTGCTATAAAGCGACGAATCCAATCCATCGCCCCAGTCTCCCTCCCTAAACCATGGAAAGGGAGACCAATGGGCTTATGAATAGCAAGATAATCCTTAGTATCTCTTAAAATCTTCAAATCAAAAAAAACTCATCTTATCTAAACAGCCTACTGATTCAGGGAATAATAGTAGACAAAATGAATTCCTTCAAATGAAACAAACTATAGAACTACTCCTCCTTTCAATTTGCATAGACACTTTATCCTTTTAGACTTTAGATTCCTTTAGCCTATCACTTTTGATTTCAAGATTGTACTTTTTATAAAGCTCTTTTTGAATTTTATCCACAACCTGATCGTACTTATCTCTTAAAAGTCTTCTTCTAACAGTATCCTTGACTTTCGCAAAAGAATCTGCTGAATAAAGGACATCCTTATCCTTGTTATATTTCTCGAGAATTTCTTGCTCTGTAACTTTAGGTTCTCCCCCTGCCCTCTTTTTGATATGAAGAAGGAGAAGTATATTGGACTCTAAATAATCACGGACAAAAGCATAATCCGGATTTTTTTTGACATCTTCAAAGAAACTTTCATTCGATAGAAGAGCAACAGGTATGATGACACTTCTTGTCAAAGACATTTGTTCGGGAAAACTCTTGGGAGCGTTATCCCTTCCCCCCATTCTCTCTAAGACCTCCGCATAGGAATAAGTCTTACTACCAACAGAAAAAAGGACTGTATCTAAAGAAGGAGCAGTTACAATTTGCGACTCACTCCCAACGATCTCATTTAGACTGTAGTTTCTTTTATCACGAATTTCAAAAAGCCTGTTCGGAAGAAGCTCTCGTTTCTCTGTCGAAACCAGACGTTCCATCTTTCCTTCTGCTAATGACTTGATATCCTTCTCATCCATCAGAAGCTGACGAATGAAACTTTGGCTTTTCTCAGCAGGAGAAAGATCAGCAGTATATTTCCGTGCAATAGAAGCAGCTTTTTTATAGTATTTCTCCAGATATTTGGAAATACCTTGCTTTTTCACTTCATACTCCTTCACTTTACGAACTAGCCATACAGCACTTCCTTCAGGAAGAGAAGTTTTGATAAACTTGCCTTTGACAGTTACTCTCAACTGCTCTACAATATCTTTTAAGGGAACATCACTACAACTTGTGCAAATAGGGGCTAGATAGCCTCCCACAAGTCTATAGCGAGGATGCTCACTTTGCTTATAAATCTCTTCCTCAACCTTAGTATCACTAGTTTTCGGATCATTTAAGACCTGAAGAATTCTCTCAGCTTCTTCTACTCTTGCACCCCCAGGAAGTAGCTCACCTTTATCATCCTTTTTCTTTTCCAGATAGAGAAATTGAATCTCCATAAAATGAAACCTCATTTTTTTATCAGCCTTTTTTTGGATATGATAGCTGTAGGCAGCAATTTTCGCTTTTTCATCACTCAAGAGCGTCCCTTCTCTATATTCTGGATCATCCAAAAGACCTAGTTCAGGTGCTTCTAGACGAATCAATTTGGCTGATGCATAGTCTTTCAGTATACTCGTCTGTAACTTAACTGTTATATCATCCTTCCTCAGGCTACTATACCTCAAGAACATAATTTTTTGGAGATCACTTCTTGTGATCTTTCCCTTGATCTTTCCTTTTTTATAGGAAACTAGGACTTCTCCTTTGCCCCCTTTACAACTAGCAAGGGAAAACCCCATGCACAAGAAAATTAGAAAAGCAATAACCTGTCTTCCCTTCCTAAATCTTCTTAAATGAGAGGAATACCCTCTCTCTTTCATATTTTTCTGTATCATCAAAATTTCTTTTCCTCCGTAAGTATTATGTTGCAAAAGCAACAATATTTTTTCGATGCAAGGCATATTTCCCATTGATCGCCAAGTATTCCCTAAAGAACACACTCAGCAAGTCACAGAAAAACACGACCTCTTGACCGTAGTTTTTGGATGCCTTCATTCTTGTCAACTTTTTTAAAAAAATATTATGAAAATAATTTTTTAATTTGAGGGGCAAAATCAAATCCAAGCTAGGACAGAGGGATAAAAAGGATTGAGGGATGGAAAAAAACATAGAAAAATTGCAAAGGAAATAGATGTTGCCAAAGTTTTATAAAAAAATTCTTGTCAAAAAGAAGCTCTCTCAAAAGACTGCCATATGAAAATTGAAAGTGAAATTGTAATATCTGGTACCAAAAGGACTCCTTTTGCCCAGATTTCAAAGGGTCTTGGTGGCTATGAGGCTCATCATTTGGGGCTTTTAACTGCTAAGAAAGTCATAGAGGAAAGTAAGATAGAGAAGAATGATATTGATGGTGTGGTGGCAGGAGAAGCCTCTGCTTCGCAGCCGAATCCAGCTCGAGTTATTTCCAATCTTTTGAAACTTCCGAATGAGATCCCTGCTCTGACCGTTTCAAATAATTGTGCTTCTTCAATGGAAGCAGTTGCCGAAACATGTCGAAGGATTGAGCTCAAAGAAGGGAAACTTTATCTTGCTATAGGGCAAGAGTCATTGACCTGTATGCCAGTTGTGATTAAAGGAGCCAGAAATCATAAAGAGACAGCAAACTTGGAAAAACTCAAAAACCACCTACCAAATGACCTTCCTGAGGGTGTTACTATGAGTGATGTTCTGGAAGATGGTTTAAACGGGAGTGAAAATAGCTATGGAATGCACGTGACGGCAGAGATCGTTGCCCAGAACTATGGAATCTCCAGAGAGAAAAGTGATAAACTTGCCTATCATAGCTTCAAGCGAGCCTATGATGCGACTCTTGCAGGAAAGTATAGGCAATTTCTAATCCCTGTGGAGAGTTCTGATTCAGGGAAAGAATTGCAAGATGATGAGGCAGTTCTTCTTAGGAAGGGTATCGTAGAAAATCCAAGCAGGATGCAAAAAGCAATGCTCCTTTTTGATAATCGTGTAATGAAGTTTGATGAATTTACAAAACAATATGCTTCTTCGCTTGAAAAAAGTCATGGACCAACTGTGAGTATTTTTAATGCTTCTCCTCGTTCAGATGGTGCTTCTGCAACGTTTGTAAGTACAAAAGAAAGGGCACAGGATTTAGGTCTTACTCCCCTTGCTCGCATTACTGGATTTCGGATGAAAGGAGTCGATCCCAATCAAATGGGAATTGGTCAGGCAGAAGCAAGTCTTTCCCTTTTGGAAGATTTAGGGATTAACATAGAACAGGTCGATCAGATTGAGATTCATGAAGCCTTTGCTGCAACGGTACTTGGAGCTTTAGAAGAGCTTCAGAAGAGAGCTGGCTATAAATGGGAAAGCAAACTTGAGGAAGGTAAAATTAATCCCAATGGGGGTTCTATTGCTATAGGTCATCCCTTTGGTGCTACAGGGATTAGATTGCTGGCGAATGCGGCAATGAGCTTTCAGAATGATTCAAGTGTCAATAGGATCCTTGTGACTGCATGTGCTCACGGAGGAGTTGCAGGCTCCATGATGCTTGAACGGGCTTAGTGTTTTTATAAAAAAACTATCCGTGCATGTGATCTATCTTCTGCTTATCTTTTTGTGATAGAGTTTAGCAGGTTTGTCGAGCGGGTTTTTGCGTAAGACATCTGAAAAATGCTTAAATGCTGCTTGGTATTTTCCATTCTGAAAGTACATGATTCCAGTCTCAAAGGTTTTTTGCGTCTTTTTCTTGAGTTCGATTTGTTCTTCGCTGTCGGCATTGTAGACCTCAAAAACCTTGAGAGCAACCTTCTTTCCTTTTACTCGAACTAGTCCTAAAAAGCGTGAAAAGAATGTATTTTTGCTTTTCTTGGCTTTTTGGAGTGTTTCTTCACTAATAATGATATTTACTCCAAACTGTTTCGTGAGCCCCTCTAAGCGACTTGTAAGATTTACAGCATCAGCAATTACAGTTCCTTCCATTCTATTTTCTTCTCCAATGGTACCAAGCATTAGCCTTCCACCATGAATCCCTATGCCTATGTTGATTGGAGCTATATTCTGTTTTTTACGTTGAACATTAAAAGACTGCAAATGAGTCAGCATTTGAATAGAACCTTCAATCGCATCTTCAGGTTTTCTCGGAAATAAAGCCATAATTGCATCTCCAATAAATTTATCGATAAAACCATGATTACTTCGTATGGAAGGGGTGACATGACCAAGGTATCGATTGAGAAATTCAAAGTTTTCTTTTGGAGTCATCGTTTCTGAGAGAGCTGTAAAAGAACGGATGTCTGCAAAAACAACTGTCATATTTCTTTCATTTTGATCCCCCAAACGGACATCTTGGATATTTTCTTGCCCCATGTGGAATAAGAATTCCCTAGGGACAAAACGTTCAAAGGCTTGGTTGAGGCTTTGTAGATTTGTAGCGTAGTCATCAATTTTATCTAGCATTGTGTTGAATGCGTATCCCAAATCACCCATTTCATCACGTGACTTGACATTTATACGTGTGCCAAAATCTCCTTGAGCAACAAGCTGTGCTCCTTTTTCGAGAATAGATACAGGTTTGTTAAGCCATCTTGCAACCACAAATGCAACAAAAATAGAAAGTAGGAAAGCAAACAAAACAGCAGCAATACAAAAATTTCTTAGTAGAGAGATTTTATTTGCTGAACCTTCTACATTGTAATCCATCCCTAAAACGCATAAAATCTTTCCCGTTCGGTCGAGAATAGGAACATAGCCAGAAATCACCACATCTCCCCATTGATCCCTAGTAAAATCCTGCTCTGTGATAGCGTTTCCGCTAAACCCCATTCCCATTTCTGGAGTGAGAGTTCTGGTGATATTTCCAATAGGATTTCCTTCATAAGGCTCTCCTGTTCCATCATCATCTGCAGGAAGATAGTCTGAATCTACTAAGTAGAGGAGATATTGGCTGGTTGGGAAATCTTTCACAGGAGTCAGAAGATAAACATATTCCATCGAAGGAATATCATTAGATTTTTTACGTATTACGTCTAAAGCAGGGAGTTGTCGATTTTTCGGATATATTTCATCTCTTGTTCCTTCGCGAATCCATCGAAGGATCTGTACAATCTTCTGGAATGAGGAACTTTTCATAGTTTGAGAAGATACAGAAGCTGGAATCGATTCATAAGAGCCGATTTCCTCTGAATTTAGGGATTCTAATTGCTCCTTTGTTTCATTAAAGCTTGAGTGAATACTAACCTGTTCTAAGAGTTCTTTGAGAGCATCGATTTCTTGTTCTTGAAATAAATAACTTCCAGCCCGCCCAATGTCCTTCAGACGGTTACTCATTTGGTCAATTACGATAGACCTTCCCTGATGAAAGATCCAATAAGAAGCAAGCCCTGTCGTAAGTACTGCTAGAGAAGAAACTGCTATGCCTAGCTTGAGGGCAAATGGAAATCTCATGGACTTACTGTTAGTCTAGTTTTGTAGAGAAATAATATCATCACGATTGACTAGATTCACAATATGCTTATACTCAACCGACTCTTTCCCGTACTTCAATTCAGTAGCTCTAAGGAGATGAACATTTTTCTTATAGCGAAAACGAAGAAGGTCACTCTCATTAGCATTTTTTCCGTACTTGAGAACTAGGTTTTCCTGAAAAGCATAACTTTGAGAAAGATACTTATGTGCAGGATATTCTTTCTCATTATTATCGATTTGGATATAAAGCTCCAGCATCCGAGTACATTGTGGAATGTTCCCTAGATCAAATTGGTAAAGAATCCAGTTGCGATAAATATTTGAAAGGAGACGCTTAAAAGCAATTTTTTCCCTCAGACTTGAACTTGCAATCTCATCAAGATGATTGACACCTCGAGTAAAATATGTCACTGCATCTATCTTTGCTTTCCGTTGCATCCTTCGTATGACCCTTTCTTCTTGTGCCTTTCTGTCAATGACTTGCCAATACCATTTCTCTCCCATATGTTTTGCAGTTTCATTGTCTTTACGGAAATTTTCTACTGCATCACGCATCTTGATGATCGAGTTTACCCCAGCTTGGTAAGAGGACAAAGCTAAGCGATATTTATTATTTGCAAAGGAACGAGAAAGTTTATAAAGCTCTGTAAATGATTTATCATAATCACGATAGTCGGCATTATTCCAAAGAGACTCTGCTTTCTGATTTCGATCTAAGTTTTTCCTTTCTTTTTCAGAAAGGCTTTGTAGGTCTATTTCCTCTGAAACAAGCTCTCCTGGAGTTGCCTCAAAGGGAGTTGGATTAGCCGGATTAATATATCGGCTTTGAGGGGCTACTGCACCTTGCCCCTGCCCTTGTGTCCCAGCAGGTTGAGCTAAAAGTAGACCTCCTGTTAGAATGATACTAATAATAAGAAAAAAAATTTTATTCATTTTGAACCCCGTTTTTTATAAATGCCAAACCTATTTTCCAAAAGACTTGACTTAGGTAGAGTATCGGGAAGAAGCATTTGAAAATTGATTCTAAACAATAAAAAAATTATCTTTTGGACGTAAAGAAAAAATTATCTTTTTTTGGCTCTTTCTTATTTTTTAGCTTTTGTTTTTATTTTAATAGAGAAATTCTGGTGAATTATGTATTTGGGCTTATTTAGCCTATTTCTCAGAAAACCCCTGAAAAATAGGCTGTGAAGGAAGTTTATCCTTCTTTTTATGTTTGCCTTGGTTTTTCTCCTTGATTTCTATGAAAGAAACCAGAATACATAATAGAAAATGCTAGAAAGCTGAAAAACTATGGGAACAAGCACTTCTTCAACCGAAAAAAACCTTTCGATTTGTGAACATTTGATAGGAAGTTTAAATGTCCCAATCATTTCTAATTGTTCTCAATGTTATGGAACAGGTTTTATATATGAAAATTATTCCCGCAAAATGGGTGGATATACCTCTTGTTCCTGTATTGCAGGCCTATGTGGACAGAAAGTTTGCCTTCCTCCCTATGAGTTCTATCAGCCTGAGATAAGAGCAATGAAGCCATGTTCTTGTAGATCTATCCGAAGTACTGTCAGAAAGATTCAATACCTAGAGAAAAAAGCTTATATCCCTAGGAGATACAAGGGATTTTTTTTGGATCACATCCGACTCGATCATGCCCCTGCAAGTAGTGGGCTTTTTACAGCTCTTGATTATGCCGAAGAGATTGTTTCTAAGTTTGGGAGTCAAGAATGGAATCCAAAAGGACTGTATTTGTATGGGGGGACTGGGAGAGGGAAGACACTCATTTCCTGTGCGATTCTCAATGAACTACTTCGATTTCATAAAATATCCGTTCGATTTGCGAAGATAAATAGGGATATCCTTAGAAAGCTTCGCTCCTCTTTTAATCCAAACTCTGAGATATACGGAGAGGGCCTCAAAATTGAAGAAGAGCTCGCGGAGGTGAAGGTACTTGTTGTAGATGATTTTGGAGTTCAGCAGGAGACACAGTGGGTAGTCTCTGTTTTATATGATTTGATTGATACTCGTTATGAAAATAATCTTCTAACGATCCTTACTTCCAATGAGCCAATGTCTTTTTGGAAAGAAACAGCAGGTGGTCGTATTTATAGTCGGCTTCAGGAAATGTGTAGAGAAATACACATAGATGCTCCTGATTATAGGCTTTCATTTAGAGATGCCACGAAAACAGAAGAACAATGTTAAGGTTTTTCTTTCACTTGGCTCTAATGTAGGCAATCGGAGAGAAATGCTTCTTAGGGCAAGGGATGGAATATTTTCCACTCCTCAAATCAGGTCATGTAGATCCTCTTCCATCACAGAAAGTACTCCTGTTCTTTATGAGGATCAGGCGGATTTTTTGAATCAGGTATTGGAAATTGAAACCTCGTATTCACCTTTTGAACTCCTAGCCTTTCTTCAGGAATTAGAAAAAAAACTTGGACGAATCAAGCGATTTCGCTATGGACCTCGTGAAATTGACCTAGATATTCTATCTTATGGAAAAATACAGAGTCAAGATCCAAGACTTATCCTTCCACATCCTTCTCTTGGAAGTAGAGCCTACTTGGACCAACTCCTCAATGACTTAGATACTTCCGCAGAATCCATTCTATCTAATAGCACAAAGTCTTTTTGATTTTGCGATTGTATATGGATGGGGAAATATTAAGGATTCGGCTTAAGCTCTAAAAGACTTTTTTGTGGTTCCAAAAGAGCTTCAATAAAGGAGGAAGAGAATGTACGAAGGGTATCATCGCTCATGGAAAGTATGTATTCGCTATATTCCATTCGTCCAAGTACATCTATGGAAAATTTTTGTTCTTGGGTATCCTTATCCTTATTTGTTTTATAGCCGATGACGATTCGACATGAGTAGAGACGATTGAGACCTTTTGGTTTTTCTTTGGGAAATGCCGATGCCTTCCAATCCATAAGATCACTCAGAAAAGATTGAATCCAGTCCTGACGTAATTTCTTTTCGCCGTGAGAAGGATATTGAAGCTGCCAGTTTTCTTTGTTTTTGATGAGTTGAGTAATGACACTCCCTGTAGGAGATAGCACTGATATAGAGGTGATAAGATCCTCTTGAATAGCCTTTGGCAATATTTTTCTATCACGAAAATAATGTATATCACCTTCTCCTGTCTTTTTTCTTAAGAAGCTTCTCGAAAGATAGATCTTCTTTTCACCTTTCCGAAAGACATAGGCCTCTCGCCCGGATTGTATACTTTTACCCTCATAAAGGGTCTCTTTTTTCTTTTGGTTTTTAGAGGATTTTTTAGCATTTTCTCTTGAAGCCAAAATGAAATTCAGATGAAAGGTGATATATTTCCCCTCATCGTCTTTGAGAAATCCTGCCTTCTTTTCTTTTTCCTTGCTCCTTTGAATGGAATAATAACGCCTTGTGTTTTTGAGAGCCTGAAAAAATTCTTGGATTCTTTCTGAATCTGCCTCGTAGTTTTGATCTTTTGTTTTATCTCGCAGATCACGAATTTTTAGCCTCCAAAAATACTGAGTTTTATCCCTTTGAGACCAGCTTCCAAATAGCTTTGAAGGGCTTTTTTGCTCTTTATTTCTTGTCTTATCTTTCGAATCCGATACGTCAGAAAGCGGCTGATAACGGATCAGTCTAAGCTCATAGTTCTCAAAGTTAGGGTCATAAATTTCAATCTCTCTTATATCATTCTGTCCCAGTTTCAATAAGGAAGAAGAGGCCTCATATCCTGTTAGTTTAAGTCCAAGAAGATTATATTGATAGATCAAGATAAAGGCCAAGGAAAGGTTCAATAGGATAACGAGCATAGTCTTGCTTGCACGAGGCAAATCACAAAGTAATACAAGTTTCTTGTTAAGTTGTGAAAAAAACAGCTTCATCTTTCTATGCTTTTTCTACTCCACGCTTTTTTGCTCGACGTATTAAATAAAGTGTCCCAAAAATACCGAAAAAAACAGGGAAAGCAAAGGATAATATCCATGAGACTAGTTTTTGAAAAAATTTGCTTTCCACGTTCAAAGTAGATAAAGTAGGCTGACGGCTTCGTGCCTCTGCAAGGTCTGTATCTCCTTCCATCATCTCAAGCAAGTTAAGCAGGAAGGCACGGTTTAGGTTGAAAACCTGAAGACCGTTTTGGTTATGAAGAAGGATATCAGAAACCATATATGGACTTGCAATCACTGCTAGATTTCCCTGGGTTTCTTCCTGCTGTGTACGTTGATAAAAGTTCCTTCGCACTCCTGAAGGAATGGAAGAGGGAGTAAAGACAGAGTTAAACTTCCCTGATGCCCACACAGCAATCGGTGCTTTATATCCTAAGTACTGCTTTGTGGAAGAGGCAAGTCTTTGGACCTCTTTATAGTTCATATTGGCAAAATCTACACTTACAGCGTTCAGAGATGTTTGAGCTAAAACCTCATATTGGACATTTGATTGGATTGTTTCCTTCAATATTAGGGAGGAAAACCAAGGAATTACAAGCTGAGTAATAGGAGTCATTGCCTCTTTCTTACTCATCAAATTGCCTGTTTGTTTGCTATATACCGCCCATGCAGGATATATAGTTTGAAATGGAATCCTACCTTGAAAATCCCAGACAGGCATGGCTTGCTTAGGTTCTAGTAAAATTTCAGTCTTTAGGCTGATTCCATAGCCAGAAATCCACTTATTCAGCTTTTTTACATCCTCTCTTTCAAGAGATGCGTTTCCCAAAGAGCCTCCTCCTGAAACACCAAACTGGGCAAGTCGAGGGTCTGGATCCTTGATCTGAAATTGAAAACTCTTGAACATGCAAATGAGATTCCCTCCTCTGAGGAGAAATTGATCAAGATAATACTCTTCCTTTTTTTCCAGACGGGGGAGACCAACCAGAAAAATGGTTTGAATCCTATCAGGGATACGTGTATTCAGAAGAATGGATTCTATCTCCCCTTTTTCTTGACGAAGAACAGATTTGAAACCGTATAAATTGTCTTTGTTCTTATCCTGAATCCGTGACCATGGGACAATCGAAACCGCTCCTGGAACCTCTGCAAAGGCAATACCACTCTTTTCCTTGCTTTGAAGAAATTTTTTGACTTGTTTCAGGATACGGTATTCAATATCTCTAACAAACCAGTTCTTATCGATGAGATTAATGCTATGAGACTTGTCTTCCATTTGCATATAAACTCCAAAATATCCCAGTCTTACGCTGGCTTCTGCGTCTTTTCGTTCTTCGACTTGGATTCCTTGTATTTCTCGGCTTTGGGCTTTATTTCGAAGATCTTCTGTGTCTGGATCGTAGATACGGAGCTGTATCTTATCTCCTCCAATCCTCTTCATTTCTTTTAGCGTACTGACAATTGGAAGGATTCCTCGGAGTATTTCTCCAGTTACTTTTTGCGTAATATAGGCTTCTACTAAAACAGGAGTTTCCAGAGAGCGGAATACCTTTTTTGTACTTCGAGTAACAGAGTTAATCCTGTCCTTGCTTAAATCTAGCTGAAGATTAGCTCTACTTATGACACCATTGCTCAGAAAGAACAGAATGATGATATTTGCGTAGAAAATCTTATTTTTTTCAAGCAATAGACGTATCATCTTTCCTTCCTTAAAAGCCAGATATTTATGGTCAGCATGAGTGTGATAAAGCTAGTGTAGTAAAAGACATCGCTGAATCGAATTAAACCCCTAGAAAAGGAATTGTAATGGTAACTATGAGAGAAAAAGCCAATCACTCGGGCTAAGTCTGGATTCAGATGGCGACTAACTACGTAATAGTTGCTTAAAAACATAAACATTCCCATAATAAAGATCATAACAAAGGCAACCACCTGTTCACGAGTGAGAGTAGATAGAACTAACCCACTGCTGACATAAGCTCCAGCCATCAAAGTAGCTCCCACATACATAGCAATTGTACTCCCCCAGTCAAAGTTTTCCCCAAAAATCCAAGTAAACATAGCAAGAGGAAGGGAGGCATAAATCAGAATAGAGACAAAGACCCATGCGGCTGCAAATTTGGCAACTACCATATCCAGTTCATCTAGGGGAAGAGTGCGGAGAAGTTCAATGGTTCCGTTTTTTCTCTCTTCTGACCAAAGTCTCATCGTTACAGCTGGAACAAGGAATAGAAAAGTAATTGGGATGAGGTTTAGGTAGCCTCGTATACTTGCTTCTTTAGTATCCCAAAATGCAGGAACAAGACCAAAGATCCCCAGAAAGAAAAAGAGATAGTTCATCATTAAACAAACTGACAGAAAGACATAAGCAATAGGAGTATTATAATAGTTGCTTAACTCTCTATAAAAAAGATATTTCCAATTTTTTCTTAACATAGCTCTAGTACATCATCTCTCAATTTGTCAGTTCATAAAAGACGTCTTGAAGGGAGCGAGAGAGGGCGGAAAGCTCTCTTAGATCCCAGTTGTTTGCAGCTGCAGACGCATAAATTTTCTCGGGAGAATTTTGTCGGAGCTCACATAAATAGGTCTGATAGCCGTTTGGATGCCCCAGAGTCTCTTCTTCTCTGCAAGTTTTGACAATTTCCAGACCCTGCAAGGTCTGTTGGATATTTGTTCCTTTTACCACGATTTTACAAGATTGGGCATCCTTCAAGGAACGGGTGGACTCATCTGCTACTATCTTTCCTCTATCAATGATAATCGCTCGGTCGCAAATATCCTCTGCTTCCTGAAGTATATGTGTGGAAAGTATCACTGTGTGATTCTTTCCAAGCTCACGAATCAGCTGACGCATTTGCTGGATTTGATTGGGATCCAATCCAGAAGTAGGTTCATCTAAAATGATGTAATCTGGTTCATGAATCAATGTCCCTGCAAGAGCTACTCTCTGGCGAAATCCTTTGGAAAGAAGGCCTAAGGGTGTATAAAGATGAGAGCCAAGGCTTAGAAGCTCAGACATATCACGGAATCTTCTTTCCAAACGCTCTTTTGTCATACCTCTAATATTTCCCATAAATCGGATATATTCGGCAACAAGCATTTCATAGTACATTGGAGTTGTCTCAGGAAGATAACCAATTTGTTGCTTTACGGCTACTCGATTCTTATCATTGAGTCTTTTTTGCCCGATTCGGATGGTACCGACAGTCGGTTTGAGGTATCCCGTAAGAAGACGGAGAGTTGTTGTTTTTCCAGCACCATTCGGTCCAAGAAGAGCAGTAACTCCCCGTTCTCTACTAACAGAAAAGGTGACATCCTTCAAGGCGGGAAAATTGCCATAATGTTTGTAGAGAGCTTCAACTTCTATCATGCAGAGACAATGGATAAAAAAGCCCGTTATTTTGACAAGAAAAAAACCGAAAGAAAAGTAGATTGAATTTGTTTTTTTAATTTTTCTACTATAATACACTCATACAAAAGCAAAAAAACACCTCATATCCTTATTTACAAAGACTATTTGGATTTTATTCTATTACACATAAATCTATCTTGACTTCTTTCTGGCATTTCAACACTTGGCTTTATGGGGGCCAGTAGCTCAGCCGGTTAGAGCACTTCTCTGATAAGGAAGGGGTCGGTGGTTCGAGTCCTCCCTGGCCCACAGATTTTTCTTGATCCCTATTTTCTTCTATAATGAAGAATAAATGATACTACTGATTTGTATCTTGGAGGGAGAAGCATTGGTTTGTCTCTACTCTCTTGGAACAAGGGAGGCGTCTTTCACTCTATCTTCTGGTGTTAGTTCTACAAGTTTTACCCCCATAGTTGAGCGGCCGATTTGAGGGACATCTTTTGCTGAAAGACGTATGGTATTGCCACTGCCTGCAGTAATGACTATATCATCTTCTTCGAAAATTGTACATACCCTCATCGCCCTTCCGTTTTTCTCAGAGATCTTGAGATATGTCATTCCCTTACCTCCCCTTCCTTTTGCAGGGAAATTGGAATAACTGACTCGTTTACCGTAGCCTTTTTCTGAAATCACAAAAAGAGATGCATTGGAGGAGATTACATCTGCTCCAATGATGAAGTCATTTGTACTAAGCCTCATCCCGATTACTCCGCTTGCTCCTCGTCCTTGACTCCTCATTTTAGAGGTTTTGATTCGAAGGGCACTCCCAAGAGAGCTACATATAATAAGATCTTGCACAGAAGAAACAAGACGGACATCAATCAGCTCATCTCCATTTCGTATTACTAAGGCAATGATCCCGCCTTTTCGAGTGTTTGTGTAAGCAGACAAGTTTGTTTTTTTCATGATACCACTTTTTGTGATCATAATGATGGAATGATCCTTGTCAAAATCGCGAGTTGCACACATTGCAGAAATCACCTCGTTAGAAGATAGATTGATGATTGCCTTGAGAGAACGTCCTCTTGCTTCCCTGGAAGATTCAGGTATTTCGTGAACTTTCATCGCAAAGATCTTTCCTTTATTACTAAATAAGAGGACGGTATCGTGTGTTGAAGCTGTAAGGACTCTTTTAATTTGGTCGGCACTTTTAGAAGATCCTCCTCGAATCCCTCGACCTCCTCTCCGTTGGCGGCGGAAGGTATCTCTTCCCATCCTCTTAATAAAGCTGTCTTCTGTGAGTGTAATTAGCACTTCTTCATCGGCTATCAAGTCAGCTTCATCAAAATCGAAAGAGGAGTCCGAAACATTAGTCTCTATGCTGGTTCTCCTTCCAATAGGATATTTTGCTTGTAAAACAGAAAGCTCATGAGATACAGAGGAATACTGTTTCTCCGTACTTTTCAAGATAGACTGAAGCTCTCGAATTTTCTTTTTTAACTCTGCAAGCTCATCTATAATTTTTTTCTGTTCTAGGGAGGTAAGCTTTTGAAGACGCATTTCCAGTATCGAATTTGCCTGAATTTCTGTTAACTGAAATTTTTCTATCAATCCCTTTCTGGCTGCTTCTACATTGCGGGAAGAGCGGATGATTCGAATTACTTGATCAATAGAATCCAGAGCTATTTTCAGCCCTTCCAATATATGAACTCTTTTTTCTGCTTGTTCTAGATCGTATTTTGCACGCCTGACGATGATCTCCCTACGATGCTGGATATATTCCGTTAGGATTTCCTTGAGATTTAATAAACGAGGCTGACCTTTGACCAATGCCAGAAAATTGAATCCAAAACTGATCTGAAGCTGCGTTTGCTTAAAAAGCTTATTTAGAATGATTTGGGCGTTTGCGTCTTTTTTCAGATCAATTTCAACTCGAATCCCATGGCGATCGGAAAGATCTCGTATATTTGAAATTCCTATCAGTAGCTTATTTTGGACCAGATCGCCTATTTTTTCCAACAAATATCTTTTATTCACTTGGTAGGGTATTTCTCTAATGATAATTTGTTCACGACCACGAGAGTTCGTCTCTACTTCAGCTTTAGAACGTATGCGAAAGGTTCCTCTCCCTGTTGAATATGCTTTTTTTAGCCCTTCTTGCCCAATGATAATACCTCCTGTAGGAAAATCAGGGGCTGGAATGAGCTTTGTAAGTTGATCTATAGAGAGCGTAGGGTCTTCGATCAAGGCAATGGAGGCTTGAATCACTTCTCCCAAATTATGGGGAGGTATATTAGTCGCCATTCCAACCGCAATTCCACTGGATCCATTTACAAGGAGATTGGGAAATCCTGAGGGAATGACCTTAGGTTCCATACATGTGGTATCAAAGTTAGGAACAAAATCGACCGTTCCTCTATCGATATCCTGAAGCATCTCGTGACTAATACGAGAAAGGCGAGCCTCTGTATAGCGATAGGCAGCAGGGCGATCCCCATCGACACTTCCAAAATTCCCCTGTCCATCGATCAAGGGAACATTCATCGCAAAATCCTGAGCCATTCGAACAAGTGTATCATAAATAGCAGTATCTCCGTGAGGATGATAGTTACCGATTACTTCCCCGACAATTTTTGCACTTTTTACGTAGGCTCGTTCATAACGCCATCCTCTCTCATGCATTGCATAAAGGATGCGTCGATGTACTGGCTTTAGCCCGTCCCGAACATCAGGGAGGGCTCTTCCCACAATTACGCTCATCGCATAATCCAAATAAGCCTCTTTCATTTGGTTTTGGACATCTACCGCTACAGTACGCTCTCCTTTGGCTATAGCCTCTCGAACGCTCATTCGTTCAGTTGCAAGGAGACGGAGATTGGAAGAGTCTTCTTTTTTTGGGGGTGACATAAGAACCTTTAAGCAAGAAAAAAAAACCTTCTCTATTTGTAGAGTGTTTTTTTATAAAAAATTGAAGAAAAAAGTATAATAACTCAAAAACAGACGGTACGACTGAAGTTTGATAAATGCTTTTAGGGAAAACACCGAAAAAACAGGAGTTTTAGGTAGTATTTACTAAAAATAGGAGTTATTACTAGTAGGTATTAGCTATCGTTGTAGTGAATATCTACTAAAAATAGATCGGGTACGCCTGTAGAATGGAAGCAAGCCACACGGAGGCGGGACTCTTGTTATTAGGCGTGATCTCCGTGGCTTGCTTTTAGGGAACCCGCCGAAAAAACAGGAGTTTTAGCTAGTATTTACTGAAAACAAGCGGGTCTATAGATGGAAGCAAGCCTGAGAAGTCGGGCTTATTGTTATTAGGAGTGAGTAGCCATGGCTTGCCTTTAGGGGGAACGCCGAAAAAACAGGGAATCCCTACAGATACTAAATACCGCCACACGGACGTGGCGGAATAATCCCTACACCCGCAGACAGGAGGTCTGCGAGTGTAGGGCGCGGGGAGAGCCACGAGAGGGA
>JABABJ010000037.1 GCA_014238275.1 Leptospirales bacterium
GGCTACAATGCAACTTTCTCCCTTTTCGTACTCGTCATCTATGTATTTTCTTTTTTGTTCATGAGGATTATCTTGATCCAACCAGTGTGAATTATCAAACTCAAGTTTTCGAGCAAAGAATAAAAGAAACCCGTTCAGTAACAGTGAAACTGAAATCAGTAGGAGCCTTTTTTGGAAGGAGGTCATCGATGAATTGAATGGGATATACGAAAAATGTTTCAGACTTCAGTTAAGAAGAATTTCTCTTCCAACCTAACGAAATAGACCTTGTTTTTTTGTATATCATTTTTAAAAGCTCAGTTATGTTCATGTCAACCCATGATTGAATCTTTTCTTTTTTTTGTTTTACGGGAGATACTTCTTTTTCTTCACTTTCAGGAATTGTACTTGAAGAGTTTTTCCTATTCTCAAAAGGATGAACAGGAGAAGTATTTTCGTTCATTAAAAGCTGTAAGCCTTTTTCTTGATTTTTGTTTTCTAAGGTATCTAAAGATTCTAGTTCCAAATTGATAGTTAAAAAACTGCTACTTTTATTATTCACAGTCAGCTTTCCCTGAAGGGTACGAGAAATTTCTTGAATCATTTTCCATTCATTTTGTTTGAAATCTTCTCTTGATCCTGTATAAATTAAATTCCTATATAATCTCCCTACAAATATAGAATCCTTGTGAAAGGCTATGAAACGGAAAATAAGACTTTTTCCTGAGTCTGCTATAACAACTAAATCCGTATGGAGGAATAAGTTTTTTTTCAAAAAACTTAAAAGAGAGTCCATAAATAAATGAAACAGTTCCGAACAAATATAAATCAAGGATTTTTTTTCTATACGAATATGACAGAGTAGGCCCATTTGTTCAAAATATGGTGAAAGAAGTGTTTCAATCTGAATTTTTTCCTTTTTCTCGGAATTAGGGCGAGTTTCTATTCTCGCAAGCAAGAGAGCATTTTGTAGCTCTCTTGCAAGATTTTGAAGCAGATACAAGAGAGAAACAGCCTCTTTTTGGCGTTTTGTTAGGTTTTTTTCACGCATGATTTGGGAAATGGAACAAATGATTTTATGTATCTGCTGGCTTGAAATTTGACTGATACGTAAAAAAAATTTTTCTGCAATATGAAAAATTGTCTCAGAATTTTTCTCTGGAGACTTCCTCTCGCTTCGCTTTGGATTGACTTTCAATACAAGTGCAACAGAAAGGGATATCTGAAAAGCTAGGAAAGTCAATCCCTCATGAGAAAGGAAGGGAGTTCCAAGAGGTTCTTTCCATAGTCGAGAAAAAAAGGAAAGACACAGAAAAGCCATACCAAGCAATATAAATAAAGTTTCGTGAAGATGAATTTTTAGTTTAGGAAAAGAAAGATATAGAAAGTACAAGAGAAATGGAGTATGGATTAAAAGCCAAAGAGACTGTAATTTTAGCCCCAAGCCAGAAGATAGAAAAAAAACAGAAAGCAAAGAAATCAACAAACTTCCCAAAACAGATATTCTAACAGCTTTTCCTATTTTCCAAGGCGAGTTTTTTGTAGAGATAATAGGAATATTTTGGATCGAGTAAAAATGAATATAAAATAAAAAGAATGCAGTAGGAAGCATAAAGAAAGCTATTTGATGAATAATGATATAAAGCAAAGTGTTGTCCCAAATCAAATAAAGAAGATCGTTTTGTGTTATTTGATACAAAGAGTATAAAAAACTAAAGATACTGAAAAGAAAATACTCTTGTTTGAATTTAGCTCTTCTATAAAGAAAGAAAAACAAAATTCCGATTCCTAAGCTAAATATACTATATAGAACTCCCTTCAGGCTTTTATTCCTCAAATCGATATAGGCATCTTGAATAGGAAGAATACTGATTTTCCCTTGAACAGAAGCAGTATGAAGATTTGATCTGTGAGCAGTCCGTATAGATAAAGTATTTTCCCTTGAATCAAGAAAAAGGTTAGAAGAAAGAACATAGTACAAAGCTGGACGAAAGCAGCGAAGAGCAGCTTTCTTTTCATCTAAGTTTTCTTTAACAGGACGAAGCTTTGTTTGATTTAAGAAAATAGTTTCTTCGCCACAAATACCTTCGATAAAGAGAATGAGTCCTTTCTCTTTAAGCCAAGGGAAAGCAGAAGGGTTCAGTGAAAACTTGGTTTGCATCCAGAGAAGAGGGCCTTGAGCAGTATACACTTTTCGATTTAAGTCAAATTGATTCCATTGGGTTGTATTCGATTCAGATAAAGAGA
>JABABJ010000068.1 GCA_014238275.1 Leptospirales bacterium
AAATAAAACCAACTAAACCTATTGACGAATTATTAAAGAATATTGAACTACAAAATTGGGTGGCAGAAGGAATCGAACACCATAGAAACAAGCGAACTAAATGTGCTTTTTGTGATAATTCTATTGATGAAAGTACTCTTTGGCGAAAATTAGACGATCATTTCAATCGCGATTCTAACGACTTAAAAAGCGCTATTGTAAATAAAATTAAAGAAATTCAAGAATCAAAAATAGAAATTCAAAGTTTAAAATTACCCCAAAAAGAAAAATTTTATTCACAATATCAATCTCAATTTGAATCTTTTACAGAAACAATAGAAAGAGAGATAAAGCAATATAACACATTTCTTAAAGAAATAAAGGACAAATTAAAAAAAAGAGAAAATAATATTTTTAATTCTCTTCCAAAAATAGAACTTATAGATAATACACAAACTATAAATGAACAAATAAACAAAATTAAAGAATTCATCCAATCTCACAATCAAACAACAGATGATTTTGTGAGTAGACAAAAGGAAGCAAGAAAAAAATTACGACAGAATGAAGTTTTTACATTTTTACATACTATTCAATATACAAAAGAGAAAAAAGATATTGGTGAATTAAAAGAGATTAAAATAAAATTAGAAGATGACCTCAAGGAGACTAATGAAGAAGTAGAAAAACTCCGGAACGAAATAGATGCCCTGCGGGCAAAACAAACAAATGAAAAAATAGCAACAGAAAAAATAAATTATTATCTAAATCATTCTTTCGGTGTTGATAGCATTAAATTTGAACCTGTAAAAAAAGAAGATAATGATGGCTACCATTTTAGAATAAAACGAGGCAATGAGCTTGCATATAATTTAAGTGAAGGAGAAAAAAGTCTTATAGCATTTTGCTATTTTATAGCTAAACTAGAAGATAGTCAGAGTAAAGAAAAAAAACTAATTATTTGGATAGACGATCCAATATCTAGCTTGGATAGCAATCACATCTTTTTTATATTTAGTTTAATAGAATCTGTGATTACAAGTCCGATAAAAAAAGAGAATAGTGCCAATACTTACAAATACAAACAACTTTTTATTTCTACGCATAATCTTGATTTTTTGAAATATCTTAAAAGAATTTCAAGATCAAAAAATGATATTGAATTTTTCTTACTAGAGAGGCAAAAAAACAATAGCCGTCTATTAGCTATGCCTCTTTATTTACGAGAATACATTACGGAATTTAATTATTTGTTTGAGCAAATATACAAATGTTCACAAATTACCAGTGAGAATGAAGAGAATTACAATATTTACTACAATTTTGCAAACAATCTACGCAAGTTTTTAGAAGCCTATCTATTCTATAAATATCCAAATAATCAGAACAACGAAGATAAACAAAAGAAATTTTTTACAGATAATATATCAGCAAAACTGTCTTCAAGATTTGAAAATGAGTTTTCTCATCTTAAAGAGATATTTGATAGGAGTATGAGACCTATAGAAATCCCTGAAATACCTAAATTAGCAGAGTGTGTTTTAGAGACTATTAAAGGAAAAGATCCAGACCAATATGATGCATTTTTAGAAAGTATAGGTAAGCAAAACACCCCATAAATCAACCAAACAAAACTCCCAGTAAATTTGTAATATTTCAGTCCAAAACAATTCACAGGACTTGGCATGAGAAAAAGTGCTGAAAAACCAGTATTTTTAGCTAATATTTACTAAAAATGAGGCTTTCTAGTGGATATTCACTAAAATCGATATTGCTGACTAGTGGATATTAGCCAGCCGTCTAGTCAGTATCTACTAAAAAGGGGCGAGGCTATACAGAAAGCAAGCCTTGAGTGTGTTCTGCCATACTTTATAAAACCTAAGTTTTTCCCTTCATACTGCAAGTGAGGTTTTATGAAGAAAAACTTGACAAAATTCCATCTCTCATTCGTGATGTCCTCATGGTTTTTCCTACCTCTGAAAGATTGAGTGTAATATCTCCTTCTGCGACCCTTGCAATTACAGCAAAAGCGAAAGAGCTTCGTGCTGCAGGAAAAGATGTGATTGGATTTGGTGCAGGTGAACCAGATTTTGATACTCCAGAACATATCAAAGAGGCTGCAAGAGTAGCTATAGCTAAGGGATTGACAAAATATACTCCTGTAGGAGGGACACCCTCTCTTAAAAAAGCTGTTGCTCAGAAGCTAGAGCGAGATAACCTACTTTCTTATGAACTCAACGAAATTACTACTTCCAATGGAGGAAAACAATGCATTTATAATGCATTTATGGCTTGTCTCAACAAAGGAGACGAGGTGATTCTTCCTGTTCCCTGTTGGGTTTCTTATCCTGATCAACTAAAACTTGCAGAAGCAAGGGCTGTTTCTGTTTTCTGTGGGGTCGAGCAGAATTATCTCATGACAGCAGAACAGCTTGAGGCTGCAATCACTCCCCAAACCAAAATGCTTATCATAAACTCTCCTTGTAATCCATCAGGGGCAGCCTATACCAAAGAAGCCCTAATCTCTCTTGGTGAAGTATTGAAAAAACATCCCAATATTCTCATTCTTACAGATGATATTTACGAGCATATTATGTACAATGACCAAAAGTTTTACAATCTCCCTATGCTTTTCCCAGAGCTACAAGAAAGGACTCTTGTGATCAATGGTGTTAGTAAGGCTTATAGTATGACAGGTTGGAGGATTGGGTTTTGTGCAGGCCCACGTGAAATCATTTCTGCTATGGAAAAAATACAAGGACAAAGTACCTCTAACCCTTGCTCTATCTCTCAAGCTGCTGCTGAAGAAGCACTGATAGGAGATCAAAGCTGTGTCTCGGAAATGAAACAGGCTTTTGCTAGAAGAAGAGATCAAGGGCATCAGCTTCTTTCTTCCATGAAAGGAGTCTGTTCCCTCCTTCCTCAAGGTGCTTTTTATCTTTTTCCTGATATTAGAGAAGTTTATCAAACAGAGGGGTTTCAAAATATTTTAAGAGGACAGAACGATGACTCCTTATCACGTGTTTTCTGTACTCATCTATTGGAAAAGTACGAAACAGCAGTTGTCCCAGGAATTGCATTTGGAAATGACAATTCCATTCGACTCTCCTACGCTCTCGATGATCTATCCCTCCAAAAGGGATTGGAACGTATTGGAAACATGATACAAGAGCTGAACTGAACGAAAAAGGAAATTATAAGACAATGGAATTAAAGGATGAAAATACAGAGCTCCAAGGAAACTCACGTAAAGAGCTGGAAAAAAAAATTTGGGAAGAATTGTCACAAATAGAAGATCCTGAAATTGGTATTGGAATTGTCGAACTAGGTTTGATTTACACTGTCAAATTCCCATCATCTGACAGTGATCACTCCTTAATACGAATGACATTTACCTCTATGGGATGCCCTTATGGGCCTCAATTAAGATCGCAAGTCCGTGAAGCTGCTCTAAAAATAGTTTCAGAGGTTGAGGTGGATGTTGTTTTTCAGCCAGTGTGGGATCCGAAGGAAATGGCATCAGAAGATGCTAAGATGGCACTTGGGATTTATTGAAACTATCTATTTCTCATGAAAAAATTCTTCTAAAATATCTTCATTTAGAATATCTTCATTATACAGAATATTTTTTGCGTAGTTTAGCGGTTTTCTCTTCAAACTGTTTCCACATAGATGCTGGATGTGGATGAAAAGTAGAATAAACTCCTTGTCGATTCAGATCAATAAGCTCTGTTATACTGAAACCAAGATGTTTATAGTACTTAAAAAACTCCTCTGAAAGATTGATATTAAAAATTTCTGGGTCATCGGTATTCACACTACAAATCAGCCCTTGATCATAATAGTAACGAACAGGATGATCTTTTTCTTCACGAACATATTTTCCTGTAAAGACATTAGATGTGAGACAAATTTCAAGAGGTATCGACCGCCCTTTTAGGAGCTCTATCAGGCTAGGGTCTTGAATTGCAGAGGTTCCATGTCCTATCCGTTCTGCTTGAAGAATTTCTATGCTATCACGAATGGACCACGGACCATCATCTTCTCCTGCATGAGTAACACAACGAAGACCTTCAGACCTTGCTTGAGCAAAAACATCTTTGAAATCACGTGCTGGTCCCATAAGTTCAGCTCCTCCCAAACCAATACCAATAATATTAGTTGTCTTGAGTTTCAATATTCTTTGGAGATTTTTACTTGCATTTTCCGATCCAAAGGTACGAGATACATCAATCAGATATTTTACTTCTGGACCCCCTGTGCGAACACATTCAGAAGCTAAACTGTCAATTGTTTCTGCAATCTCATGAAAATCTAAACCATTGCTTATCATACGAGATGGTGCCAGAAAAACCTCTGCATAATGAATTTGGTTTTCTTCTAAATACTTTCTCAAACTATTAAAAATAAGATGAAAATCATCAGGAGATCGAATCGCATCCAATATAAATAAAAATAAACTAATGAATTCTTGAAGATTTTTGAATTGATACATACGCTCAATTTTTTCTTTCTCATGCTCTACTCCATGTTTTTCTAAAAGGTCAAGTAAAGTCTGACGAGAAATACATGCCTCCATATGAAGATGAATTTCACATTTAGGCATTTCTTGTAAGAATCCAAAAAGATTTTTTTCCTCTAGCTCAAGTCGTGGAGAGACCGTACGAATACGCTCAACATGAATTTGAGATGCTGTGACTTGATCCGCAGTTAGCATATGTCTTTTCAGTTTTTCTGAAGGAGTCTCAATCTCAAGCTCCTGTAGAGTAGTTTTCAGACCGAGAAGATGGTTAATTTGTTTTTCGACAGAAAGCTGAATTGGTTCACTAAAATTTCGTTGAGAAGGAAGCCTTGATTTCAGATGCTTCAAATCTACAAGATCACGATCCATTAAACGAAACTTATTTAATAATTCTCGAAAAAAAACCAAACTACTATCCCTTGAATTTTACAAATTATATACTGAACTGCAAATAGAAACTTATCCCATCAGAACATAAGATGAAACCTTGGGAAACTCACTAAATAAGAAAAAAATCTACCCTTATTCCTGAAATCAGTAAAATAGCTTTCTCAATCATTTATTTGAATCTTTTCTCCCTTGAGTGGTGTAAAAACGATACGGACAAGAGAAAGATCATCAGTTAGCTTGCTTGTGGATTTCAAAAAGGAAACAATGGGTTTGAGCTTTCCTTCTGCCTGTTGCACATAGTCCAGAAAAAGTGTGTCATCTTCATTGATCATTCGAACTCCATCAGAGCTTTCCAGTTCAAGATCATCTCTTCCGTCTGAACCCATAATGATCACATCCCCTGGCTGAAGCTGAAAAGAATAGGTCTGAAACGGAATATCAGACTTACACCCTATCTTTCTCAAGAGGAGCTCATTTTCAATAAAAAAAGATTTCTTATCTCTATAAACTACGGTAAAAGGATGCTCTGCATTGAAATAATACATTTTCCCGCTCATGTCATCAATGATTGCAAGTACACAAGAAATCATCATGGAACCATCAAAACTAAGAAATACTCTCTGAATCTCTTGATAAACAGTCGTAAGCCATTTTTCTGGAGAGACATTTAGGATACGGTCATCCCTAGCTGAACGAGCCATAATCATATTCATCATGACCCCCATTACTAACGCACCACCTGCTCCTTGCGTAGATTTACCCATCGCATCGCCATTTAAGACAACTGTAAAACGGCGATAATTTTCCTTAGTTCCAAATCTTAGATTACCACTAATACAAATATCTCCTCCTATTTCTGATTGCTTAGTTCGAAATTGAAACTGTTTTTTCTGTTCCAGATAAAAATCTGTAATTACAGTAGCAGATTTGTTCCAATTCAATTGTAGTGGTTTTTGTAAAAGTGAAGCAAGATAGTAATCTCCATCTTGCTGTACCTTAAGTGCTCTTACCTCTTGCAAGGTCTGCTTCAAAGCTTTCGTTCTTTCTAGTACTTTTTCCTCAAGTGTATTAGCATAATCTTCCAGTTTTTGGCGGCCTTGGCGTATCGAATCTACCATTTTGTTGAATGACTTAGATAAAAAACCAATCTCATCACGAACCTTGATTGGAATAGAGATATCAAGATTCCCTTGATTGACTTGTTCTACTCCATCTACAAGCCTTTTCAAAGGGGTAACAAGAAGACCTCGAAAGAAAACAGGAAATAAAAACAAAAGTAAAACAAGTATGCCAAGAAGAAAGGCAAGTAAAACTATAAAACCTGAATGAATGTACGTCCTATAATCTAAATAGGAAAAACCCACTTCATATATTTCTTCCTTCTGAGGTTCATATACGATAGATGCAAAAAAATGACTAGTTTCATCTGATTTTTCTTTCCGGAATATCCCACCCTTTTGCTGTCCTTGAAAAGGTCTCAAGAACAGTAAAAGCTTTTCCTTTAACTCTTCCTCTGTTCCTGTGAAATTTTTTGCATATCTGACAAGTATTGAGTGGAATGGTTTGAAAGTCCTTTTATTTTGTGATAATATTTTTCCTAGATGTATTCTCAAATCTTGAGAGGGAAGATTCTGAAGACGTATAGAACTAATGTTTACATATCTGTTTAGCTTTTCGATTTCATGGGAAACTAGCTGATAGGCATTTTCTTTGTCGTTTCGGATAATATCCATATATTCTAAAAGAGCTTTCTGATAGCCCTTAAAGTAAACAACAGAAGGCTTGCTAATATAGGACAAGAATGTATCATAAAAGTTTTTCCTATCTAAAGATAGAATTTCATGATATATCTTTGCCTGAATCATATCTTGGAAAAGTATTTTTTCCCCCAGAAAAACAGGCTTTGAGGAATAGATCATTTTTGCCTTTTGATCTTTTTCTACATATTTAGCAATATACCGGACATTTTTTTCTACAGGTCTTCCCAGTCCTATGGATTGGACAGCAAGAAGCACAACCCTATCACTGTAATGCTTGTCCCAATTATGAGAAGAAAAAGAACTTATTGCTAGAATGATAATAAAAATGGATGCAATGGAAACTCCAACTATTTTAGCAAGAAGAGTACTTGCATCCTTAATGTGATTGATATAGGAAGTTAAGATTATGAATATACCAATCACTGTAGCTAAGGTAAAGACTATAGCAAACAGACCCCTGGAGATAACACCTTGTCTGCTGAGAATATTTAGAATTCCAGGTAACAAACACATACACCATGATGCAATAGAGATGGTGATAATACAATTTCGCTCATTTGGCTGGAGCTTCCCTCTAAGAAATAGAACTCGAAGGAAACCTACGATAGGTATCATAAACACATAGATGAGAACAATGATTCCAAATTGAACACTGAAGCGGTCTGCATCTAAATCCCAATGATGTCCTGTAAAAGTAAATTTTCTATCCAGCTGAAAACTCAAAAAAACAAAATAGATCGTACATACGACAGAACATATATATTGAAAAATTAACAGAGACCTAGCAAGGTAAGAAACATTGGTTTTAGGATAGTGTAGCAGCAACTGGGAAAGATGAATACAGGGAATAAGAACCAGTCCGACAGAAAACCAGCGGTGGTATGCTGCTAGTGGTGAATACCAAGCATGGGCTATAAAATAATTTCCATACAACAGTGCTGTCGAAAAAAGCACAAAAGCAAGATGAAAAGAAGCTTTGGAAGAAATTTTTACAAAAGTAATAAAAAAACAAAATGCAATGAAAACAAAGAGAAAAGCTAGAAAATTAGCAAAAGCCAAGGAGTTTAAATATATATTGTGATCATACAAAAATTGATTCAAAACTTCCATAAGAATACTTATACCTATAACTTTATGCTGCAAAAATAGAAGAATCCTCTTTCTCAAGAGAGGATTCTTCTATTTCCATTTTTTCGGAGTTGTTCATGATTTGGTGGAGAAGATTGATATGGAGATTGTGACTTGCTTTATAGGCAGTAATATGTGCATGAAGAGGGCATCCCAGAAGATACATATCTCCGATAATGTCTAGGATTTTATGGCGGACACATTCATTCTCAAATCGAAAGCTTTCATTCATACAACCATCCTCGGAAAAGGAAAGAACATTATCCAAAGATATCCCTCTAGCAAGTCCTTGACTCCTCATTGCCTCCAAGTCTTTGGAAAAACCAAAAGTTCGTGCAGGAAGGATCTCTCTTCGCATTGTATCTTCATTAATATCAAGAGAAAGGCTTTGGTGTTGAATCATAGGATGAGGATAGCATATACTGTAAGTAATACTAAGATAGTCTTGAGGAACTGCAAGGATATAACTTGTTCCTTGGACAAGCCAAACTGCTTTGTTGAGCCTGTAGGATGACATCTCTTGGTCACTTTTTTCCGCTCTACTTTCAAGCATTGCCTCATAAAACGGAAGAGAAGAACCATCCATAATGGGCAATTCAGAAGAGCTAAGAGTAATAGAAAGATCTGTGATTCCTAAGGCATGAAGTGCAGCCATGAAATGCTCTATAAGCTGGACTTTCCATTTTCCATTACCAAGTGTGATCGCATACCGAGTATCGACAACAGAACTAGGATGAGCCTGAATGCTTCCCAAAGAAGCATCTTCATGATAAAAAACAATGCCAAGACCAAGAGGAGCAGGCTTCAATTGCATACGATTTTTTTCACCTGAATGGATCCCCTTTCCTTCTAAGACAAGAGGGGTTTTTAAGGTGCATCGCTTCATCAAAAATACTCAGAAGTTTTGGTGAAAACGTGGTTCATAGCTCCCCAAAACAGAAACTCACACATCATTGTGTTATCATGCTTCAGAAAAGCAAGGCAAATTTGTCAAAAATTGTAAATTTATCAAAAAAAATTGAAACCATCTAAAAAATCATTAATACCGCTGTGCTGTCCACTTTCCACTGCTTTGGTTTCCTGTATATGTCCCTGTTATTTTACGAAGGTTTTTTGAAATCGTTCCTTTAAAATCCTGACGCATGAGACGATTCGTTCCAATTTCGCGACATCTCCTTCCTTTGCAGAACCTTCGAAACTTTATCTGGTTCCCTTGCACTTGGACTGCATAGAGAAATTCCATGACCTGATTCCCCCAATTAGTAAAACGGAGACTTGCTCCTAATTTCCCGTTTTTTCTATGATATACATAAAAAAGACCACGATGCATACTGACTTTAAGTCTGTAACGTCCCAAAAACTTCCTTCTTGCAAGACTTAAATTATGAACATTTTGAGATTTATCCTTTTTTTCTTTTTCGAGAGGTTTCAGATCAATCCGTCGAATATCATTTAAATGAATATCAAAAGAATTCCCAGCGAACAGCTGCTTTTCCTTGCTGTAGACAAGCTTTACTTTTCCATTAGAAATCCCTTGTATCCTTCCTTTTTTGGTTGATTGACCAAATCGATAGACTATAGCCTCGCGATCTATTTTACAGAATGAATCGTTTTCTTGTAGTAGAATACCTCCTGCATAAGCTGATAAAAAACAGAACAATCCAATTGCAACCCATCTCAAAAGCAAAAAAACCATACTGGAGAAAAAGAGAGTAAGAAAAGAACTCTCTTTTTGCTTTTGAGATGGGTTGGAATTGGATTGTTCTGTTTTTTATCAGCTTATGCAGGAGGTATTCTACTACAAGAAAACGATTCCTTCTGTAAAATAGAGCGCGAAGCTATAATCTATCGATTTGGTCGATCAACCAAAAAAGGAAGAATAAAAGGGATTTCTAATGGAAAAGTAAAGCTTGCCTACAGCAAGGAAAAGCAGCTGTTCGCTGGGAATTCTTTTGATATTCATTTAAATGATATTCGACGGATTGATCTGAAA
>JABABJ010000108.1 GCA_014238275.1 Leptospirales bacterium
ACTTGTCGTCAAAAAAGAGCCAAAAGAAAGCTGGAACGACCTAGGCATACTTGATTATTTCCTAGAATACAATCTCATTAGCTATAAATCCTTCAGGGATAGTGTCTCTCTCAAGGATTTATTGGATTGTTTCATCTACTATCATGCTTGCCTACGAAAATACCCTGAGGCTACTCAAGAAAACACCACTATTACCTTGATTGTTTCTAAGATTCCAAAATCCTTTTTCAGAGGATATGGCTCAAGCTTAAAAAAGACAGCCGAAGGAGAATATGAGATCAAAAATGAGATCATTTATTTAAAAATTATCAACATAGAAAAAGCAGAGCTAAGGGGAGAAACTGGTGCTTTTCTATCCATCTTTTATAAAGATAAAGCAAGAATCAAAAAAGAGAAAAAATTTACAACGAGAGTCAAAAAAATGGTTGACACTTTTAGCAAGATGGTTAACTTTAGACTCAGATACTTTGAAGGAGAGAAACTTGTGGGAGCTATAGCAGATATAACGGAATTAGTAGAGCCTCGTATTAGGACAGCCAGAGCTGAAGGTAGAGCCGAAGGAGAAGCTAGAGGAAAAGCCGAAGGAAAAGCTGAAGGAGAAGCTAGAGGCAGATTGCAAACTGCTAAGGCTATGCTAGCTAAAGAGTATACTATATCAGAGATAGCTGAGATTACAGGTATTCCCCAGAAAGAAATCAAAAAGTACAAGTGAAATTCCCAGAGATGGAGTTTTATAAGCCCTCAGTTGCACCCTCCGTGGTGCAACTGAGGGAGCCAAAACACGGATGCCCGCCACGATCTCCTAATCATAAGAGTCCCGCCCCTTTTCAGTAAATATTCACTAAAACGATAGCTAATATCTACTACTAGCGACTCACCTTTTTAGTAAATATTGGCTAAGATAGCCTCATTCTCAATTTTTTCTCGCGTATTACGAATTTTAGTAAAAAAATTGCAGCAAATACGGTTTTTTTTAACCTTTATTTAGTATAGAGTCATCTTTTTTATTGGTGATTTCTTAATTTTTTGATTGACGACAAGGAGGTTTCAATAGTATAAATATAAAAGTAAAGTCTTTCTTTGACAGACAAATTTTCCAGGAGCTGGGGATGAGCACAACACGGACAATAGAGCTTGTAAAAAAGCTAAGTAACGGCAAACTGCTAAACGAGAAAACAGCAACCGAGCTACTGGACTACATAACAAACCAGAACGGCGATCTGGCGACTAAACAGGATGTAGAGAATGTAAGAATAGATGTAGAGAACAAGATAGAGCTTGTAAAGAAAGATGTAGCAGGTGTAAAGAAAGATATAGAGGGTGTAAAGCAAGATGTAAACGCTGTTAGGACAGAAACAAGATGGCTCTATGCTCTTGGCTTTGGGACTATACTAATGCTGATAACCTATCTACACAGCGACACTGGGAAGCGTGTGGATAGAATACGAACAGATATGCAAGAAATGCGAAAAGAACTAACAGAACTAAAGAAGCTGATTATTGAAAGAACAGGGCGTAGATAGTTTTCAGAGAGAGGTTTATAAGACCTTAGTTGTTCTGTCTATTTTTGGTAAATATTCACTAGGTGGATAGTAAATACTTACTATTCCGTAGGTATTTACGTCTCTGTCAGGATGAGTCGGATACGTTCAGAGACAGGAAGAATTCTCAAGAAACGATACAAGGCTAGATAGTAAGGACTCATGAGTCTTTCTTTCGGCTCTTGAGTTGTGAATACTTTTTCTTGAGACTTATGTTTGAGAGTTATTCTGCAAGATTGGGAAAGCCTCTTTCGTTTTTTTCGAGAGCTAGGTTTCCATTTAGAAAAAAATATCACCCAGCTCTGATTCAGAAGACCTTGTCGATATTTTTGGAGCTTAGAAACAGTATGGAAAGTATTTAGCACAGAGGGAAAAAGGGAAGAGTTGATTTTACCAGCTTCTTTCCTTTTTTCAAGATAATCTCTCATAGAGCGAGTATATCTCTCCTGCATTTTTCCCCATAAAGTAATCTGTCGTTTGTGTTCTGATTTTAGGTCATTGAGAAATCTCTCTCGTTCCAGAACATCTTTCTTCTTGCATAGCATAAGACTAAGCTCCACTTTCTTCTTTTTTAGCACTTCACGAAACTGAACTTCCTGTATCTCTGCTTCTTCTAATGTTTCATCTCGATCTAAAAGAGGCTTGCTAAAAAAAAATATAAGCCTACCACCCTCGCGTATTTTATATTTTTTTACAAGTTGTTTTTCTGGTTTATTTTTCGTGTTTTCGCTGATTTTTCCATATTTTGCGAAATAATTAGAAAAAAAGAAGGGTTGTTTATACTCTTTCTTCATCTCTTTATCTCGAGAGCTGAGTGCAGATGGTAGAAAGATCATGTAAAAAGAAAAAAGATAGCATAAACAGATGTGTCTAAGAATCATGGCACTGTCAGGTTTTAGTATAGTCATATGGCTACAATCCCTTTTACACTTCGCTCTATTAACAGAATTATTCCGTTTCTTATCCTAGCTTTACTTCTTAGCTCTTCTTCTCTCCTAGCAGAGAAGAAGAAAAAACAAACACTTTCTAAAGTGAAGAAAGTTTTATTGCCTCTGGATCCTAAGACAGGAAGGCCTTTCCCTCTAAGTCTAAAACAAGTCCTTCTGTTGGTTGCAGAGAACAACCAGACAATTCTGAACCGCCAACTTGAAGTGCTTACATCAGATACTGAGCTCAAAAAATCTCGTGCTCCATACACCCCTATCCTTAAAACAGGAGTAGATTACAATTATCAAAGAAACCGCTATTCTAACTCGTTTACAAGCGGGAATGTCCAACAAAGGGTAGACGTGACAGCTAGTATCAGTAAATCTTTTAGAAGTGGGACTTATTTTGAGGCAGGGGTATCAAATAGGCTTCTTAGAAGCTCCACTCCAGATAACGCCTCCCTTCCTCCCTCTTTTACGGCATCTGGTTCCTTTGATGACATTTTTACGCCTGCAAATCTGAATCACACTGCTCTGAGTCTTACTTTGAGTCAAGAGCTTTTGAAAAATGCCTTTGGTTATTCACAACGACGTCAAGATAAAATTTACCGTAATATAGCCGAAATTCAGCGTCAAAATCTCATTCATGAAATCATACAGTTAACCGTAAGCTCCATGATACAGTTTTGGGAGCTTTCTTTGGCAGAGGAAAACATTCGGACATCTCGAAGGCTTCTTGCAAATATCAGACGGATTCGCTCTATCACGGCACGTAAGAGAAGGATTGGTCTATCGGAATCCTTTGAGCTACACCAATGGAGAGCTCTTGAGGCAGTCGCCAAAACCAGACTGGGAAGCTCTGGTCTAGCTCGTGATAATATAAGACGAGAACTTCTTCGTGTAATGAACCTTCCAAGTGATCTCAAGCTTGCGGGTACTGTCAAGCTCAACGGTAATCTCCCGACAGATCTAAGCCCAAAGAAAGACATAAAACTTGCCTATAGAACTCGAGCTGATTTGCGTTCCCTCCAAATTGAGAAGGAAAATACCCACAAAACACTACAAATCGCCAAGAATCAGCTCCTCCCATCCCTAAAACTTCAAGGAAGATATTCCTCTCGAGGTTTTGATCCAGCCCTGAGAAACTCCGTTACTGACTCGTTTCGGAGCTTGTATCCTGATGCCTCTGTTGGACTAAAATTAGAATATCCCCTATGGGATGAAAAAGCGAGGGTCGAGTTGAGAAATGCAAGAATTAGGCTGAAACAGCTTAATATCCAAGAAAAACAATTAAAACGCCAAATCAAAGATGAAATTCGACAAGGATTTCAGCAAATTCAAGTCTCCTATAATGCCCTATTGAATGCAAAAAAAGCCCTCCAAGCAACGAAGGCATTTTATGCTGGCTTGATTTCTCGCTATCGAAAGGGACGATTTAGCTCTTCCTCTGTCAAGGAGGCTCTGGATTCTTTAGTCCAATCTGAGCAGAGCTATACGGAAGCTCTCGTAAACTTCAATATTAACATCATACGCTATGATCTAGCCCGAGATATTATTTTCAAAAAGCATGGTATTGATATCCAAAAAATTATAGACAAGCTCCGCTCGTAACACTCTTTCTTCATAAGAAAATTGACATTATCCTTGCAGAACAGCATGGATACATGCCGATAGAAAAGACTATAGGCAGTAATATATATGAGTGCTCCAGAGTCCAAAAATATAGAAGACGATACACTCAATTTAGAAGATATCAGTCTGGATGATATGGAGCTAGGGGAGGTCTCTTCTAATACATTGCAAGAAGCAGATGATGGAGTCGATCCAATTTATCCTGTTTTAACATCTTCCGATGAAAATATTTCTCTGAGTGGCTCTGAGCTGGAAAATATCATGGCAGAAGATGATATAGAGGAAAGCGACATGAATCTCCTTCAAGATGAAGACAAAAAATCTTCTGAAGTTGCATTAAGCGACTCTGAATTGCAAAACGTTCTTCAAGACACAGAACAACCATCATCTCAAGATGATCCTGAAGGATTAGACCTTTCTCGAGATGATCCTGAAGCATTAGACCTTTCTGAGAATGATCCTGAAGGATTAGACCTTTCTCGAGATGATCCTGAAGGATTAGACCTTTCTCGAGATGATCCTGAAGGATTAGACCTTTCTGAGAATGATCCTGAAGGATTAGACCTTTCTCGAGATGATCCTGAAGGATTAGACCTTTCTC
>JABABJ010000036.1 GCA_014238275.1 Leptospirales bacterium
AAGGGTGGGTCTTTTCGTATCGCTCCTGTGAATCAGGATGTTTCCTGTCGTCAGATTTATTTATATGATACAAACATCCTCTTTACCCGCTTTATGGATGAAACAGGAATATCCGAAGTTTCCGATCTTATGCCGATTTCTCCTCGTTTCCCTTCTGGAACCTTAATACGCCGTGTAAAGACGGTTAAAGGAGAGGTTCGTTTTAAGATGACATGCTCTCCTAGCTTTGACTATGGAAGGGAAAGCCATAAAATAGAAAAAACTAGTGAAGGATTTTTCTTTCTCTCGAAAGCAAAACATTGTCCATGCCTCCGACTCTACTCGGATGTTGGAATGAAAGAAGAAAATGGTTCCATTAGTTCGGAGTTCACACTACGAGCAGGACAGACGGTTTATTTTGTTATGCAGCATCTTCAGGAGCCAGCTTCTTCTTCTTCTTGTTTGCATGAGGCCCTAAAACACGCGTTTTTTGATACAACTCATTTTTGGAGGGAATGGATTCGGAAAAGTACGTATAGAGGAAGATGGCAAGAGATGGTTCATCGCTCTGCTTTGACTCTCAAACTTCTGACTTCCCGTAAATATGGATCTGTGATAGCTGCAGCAACTTTTGGTGTTCCAGAAGAAATTGGAGGAGAACGCAACTGGGATTATCGATATACTTGGATTCGAGATGCGTCTTTTACTTTATACGGACTTCTTCGTCTTGGTTTCACAGAGGAAAGTAAAAGCTTTATGAAATGGATAGAAGAAAGATGCTATGATTTGAATCCAGACGGTTCGCTTCAGATCATGTACGGGATTGATGGGCACAAAAAGCTCACAGAGGAAAACCTATCTCATTGGGAGGGATATCGAAAGTCATCTCCTGTCCGTATAGGGAATGGAGCTTACGATCAACTTCAACTGGATATATATGGAGAGCTCATGGACTCCGTCTACCTTTATGATCGCTATGGAGAACCTATCTCTTTCCAACTTTGGCAGTCTTTGACAAAACTCATAGGGTGGGTCTGCAAAAACTGGCACAAAAAAGATGAAGGGATTTGGGAGGTTCGAGGAGGAAAACAAGAGTTTCTCTATTCTCGATTGATGTGCTGGGTTGCCTTAGATCGAGCTGTACGACTTGCAGTCAATCGTTCTCTACCAGCTCCTCTTACTGAATGGATTCGGATCCGAGACGAAATACATCAAGAAATACATACTCACTTCTGGAGTAAAAAAAGAAACGCCTTTGTTCAATACAAGAACTCTGAAACCATTGATGCTGCAAATCTTTTGATGCCTTTAGTCAAATTCATTAGTCCCACGGATCCAATGTGGCTTTCTACTCTAAAAGCTATAGAAGAAGACCTTGTAGAAGATTCAATGGTTTATCGCTATAGGGTTGAAGATGCTGCTTCGGATGGGCTTGCTGGTGATGAAGGAACCTTCTCGATGTGCTCCTTTTGGTATGTAGAATGTCTTTCTCGTTCTGGGGACCTAGAAAAAGCTTGTTTTTATTTTGATAAGATGCTTGGCTATGCGAATCACCTTGGACTTTATGCAGAAGAGCTTGGATCTCATGGAGAACATCTTGGTAATTTTCCCCAAGCATTTACTCATTTGGGACTGATCAGTGCTGCTGTTAATCTTAACAGAAAGCTTGGCTCCTACTAAGATAGCCTTCTTTTGTAGTCCTCGTAATCAAAACGCCGAATCGTTTGGATCTTTCCAGTATCCGTATTACTAATAGCAATAGAAGGGGAACGAACCCCATTGAAGTTTGTATTTTTCACCATCGTATAGTGAGCCATATCCCAGAAAATTAGTTTTTGACCTATCTCAAGAGGCTCCAGAAAAGAATAGCCTCCAATCACATCTCCTGCTAGACAAGTTAATCCACCCAGTACATAAGAATAAGATTGCTTCGTTTCGCTTTTTTTCGTATCAGAAATACTCTGAGCCCAGCTTCCATTAGAATAAACATGAGGAGTATAGGGAGCTTCCAACACGTCAGGCATATGAGCCGTCGCAGAAGTATCAAGAATAGCTAAAGTGGGAGTTCCAGAGTGGGAGGGAAGGATATCAAGCACAGAAGCAATTAAGATACCTGTATTGAGGACGACGGCTTCTCCAGGCTCCAAATAAAGTCTTTCAATATTAGGGTAGGTTTTTTGAAAATCGTTTATAACTTTTAGTAGAAGGTCTAGATCATAATCTTCTTTAGTAATATGATGTCCTCCTCCAAAGTTACACCACTGGACTTGAGAAAGCTCTAAGTGAAACTTTTCTTGTGTTGCTTTTAATGTTCGTTGCAAGTTTTCGGCTCCAAGCTCACAAAGGGCGTGGAAATGAAGACCTTCGATACCTTGAAGGTCTCGTGATGATATTTTTTGAAAATCCTTTTTACGGACACCTAAACGAGACTCTGGGGAACAAGGATCGTAAAGTGGGACATCCACTTCCGAATGCTCAGGATTGATTCTCATCCCTACTGTATGATTTTTTGAGGATTTTGGGATCAGAGGATTCAATTTCCGAAACTCATGAAATGAGTTAAAAACTACATGATCTGTATATTCTAAAATCTCTTCAAAGTCTTCTGGGGGGTATGCAGGTGAACAGATGTGAACTTCCTTTTTACTAAACTCCTCATAAGCAAGTCTTGCTTCAAAAAGAGAGCTAGCTGAAGCTCCACTCAGAGATTTTTGGATCAAAGGGAAAAGGCTATACTGAGAAAAAGCTTTCAGAGCTAACAGGATTTTCGCTCCACTTTGTTCTTGAAGATAAGATAGAATTTGCAGATTTTCTTTCAATGAAGGTTCATTGACAATATATACAGGAGTAGAGATTCTCTCTAAGTCCAAACGATCCAATGGGAACTTCTTGAGATAAGAAAGTTTTTCTTTCTGTCCTAAAGCCACGTCTCAACCCATGGAAGACCGTGGTTTTTTAGCTCTTGCATAAAAGGATCAGGGTCCATTTCTTCTATATTATATACTCCTGATTTTTTCCATATATTGCTTAGGATCAACATAGCTCCTATCATACAAGGAACTCCTGTCGTATAAGAAACAGCTTGAGAAAAAGTCTCTTTATATGCCTCTTGATGACTACAGATATTATAGATATAAAGTTGCTCGTCTTTACCATTTTTCTTTCCTTTGATTACAGCTCCTATACATGTCTTTCCTGTATAGTTCTCTGCTAGATGAGAAGGATCTGGAAGGAGGGCTTTGAGAAATTCCAGAGGTATGATTTTTTGTCCTTGGAAATCAATAGGATGTATTCCTGTCATTCCTATATTCTGAAGAACTCTAAGATGAAGAAGATATTCTTCGCCAAAGGTCATAAAAAAACGTATCCTCCTTAATTTCGGAATATTTTTCACCAGAGATTCTAGCTCTTCATGATATAAAAGATACGACTTCCTCTTTCCAATTGTAGGATAATCCCAGTCAAGGCAAACAGAAAAAGGCTCTGTCTCTATCCATTCTCCATCTTCCCAATAACGCCCCTTTTGGATGATTTCTCGGATATTGATTTCTGGGTTAAAGTTGGTTGCAAAGTTTTTCCCATGTTCTCCGTCATTACAGTCAAAAATATCAATGGTTTCGATTTCCTCAAAGTGGTGTTTGAGGGAATGTGCACAGAATACATTGGTAACTCCTGGATCAAAACCAGAGCCAAGAAGACACATTAGATTTTTTTCAGCGAATTTACTTTTATATGACCATTGCTGTTTGTATTCAAAATGAGCTGAATCCTTAGGCTCATAATTTGCAGTATCTATGTAATGAGAATTTCCCTCCAGACAAGCATCCATGATAGAAAGATCCTGATAAGGAAGAGCTACATTGATTACCAGATTTGGATGATATTTTTGCATCAGCTTTTGGAGTTGTTCGGGATGGTCAGCATCCACCTGCTCTACATGAATTGTGCTATTCTTAATCTCTGAGGCTATTGCTTTACATTTGGAAATAGTGCGACTTGCAAGAACAATCTTATGAAAGACATGAGGGACAGAGGCACATTTATGAGCTACTACACGACCCACTCCCCCCGCTCCGATGATGATTACTGTATTCATACTTTTCTAGTTAGACGTGAAAAACTCAGATATATTATTTTTCGGCGGTTTATAAAAAAGCAAGCCTAATATTTACTTCTATTTTCCGGAGAGTGAAAACAAGGAGGCCCCGTATTGGCTATCCTATTTTTAGTGGATATTGACTAATACGATAGCTAATACCTACTAGTAGTGACTCCTATTTTTAGTGGATATTGACTATTTTCCAGAGAGGGTACCATGCCTTTTTATAGCAATAGGGATTTTAGTCTTTTTTAGCGACTCTTTTCAAAGCAAGCCTGCTACTTACTTCTAATCACAATCATCCTGTTTTAGTAGGTTTGCTTCGATCCCTTTCTTACTGTGAAGGACATCCCTCTTGTCCGGCTATCTGCCCACAGACAAGATCACCAACCACGTTATTGTTCGTATATATTCGAACCAACGGAAGCTGAACAACTGTACCAAAATCCCAATGCAGGGGCAACCAGCCATTGTAGTAGGGTATATTGGTACACATACTGTTAGAGTCCCAAGTCCCTCCTGCCTCTTCTTCGCATATCATCTCTTCCGTAGGTATTTCTGTAAGTGTAGGCATAATCTGAGAGGCAGCCTGTAGCCGTAGCAGTGGCACGGGAATACCACGTGAGTTTTGGGTTCCATTCTCTATGCTTGCATTACTGTTATAGTAGCTATTTGTAATGGTGCTTAGATTGGTAGAGGCTTCGCTTCCCAAAATACCGCCAACAGAGTCGTCACCCGCAGAATCACCCCCACCATTGACATTCCCTGTAGCATAGCTATTGGTAATTTGATGAGAGGGAGCTGGACTTTGACTGCCTATATTTTCAGCATATCCCACAAGACCACCCACGTAGTCCTGATCCCCAGATTCAGCCCTATCTCCACCATAGACATCCCCTGTAGAATAACAGTTCTCAATAGTGCTTCCATTTCTAGTATGACCCACAAGCCCGCCGACTCTGTTGAGTCCATACTCCCCTCCATAGACATTCCCAATAGAGTAACTATTCTGGATGAAGGCTAGATTGGTATTCGCCCCAACAAGACCACCGACTCGCTGCCCTCCCTCAATTCCGCCCCGGACATCCCCCATAGAATAACTGCTTCGGATGATTCCGGTTAGACCAACATTATTCCCAACAAGCCCGCCAATTTCTTCGATAATCCCAGTCGCACTACCATTGACATCTCCCGTAGCATAGCTCTCTTCGATGAGGCCTCCCACATTATTTATTCCAACAAGACCACCCATCACGTTATTAGACCCAGCATCGCAAGTGACCATCCCTATTATAGCGTAGCTGTTCCGAATACTTCCGTGACTATTCCGCCCCACAAGACCACCGGCATAGTCGCTATCCCCATCTCCACCATTGACATTCCCCGTAGCATAGCTATTGGCAATTTCATTACGGTTCGTTAGACTCGTCGTGCCGCCTATATTGCCAGAATGTCCCACAAGACCACCGACATAGTCGGTACCCCCATCTCCACCATTGACATCTCCTGTAGCAGAACTCTCCTGGATGGTGCTTGCATCAATATTCTGCCCCACAAGACCACCCACATAGTCGGTATTCCCATCTCCACCATTGACATCTCCTGTAGCAGAACTCTCCTGGATGGTGCTTGTATCAATATTCTGCCCCACAAGACCACCCACATAGTTGCTGCCCCCATCTCCACCATTGACATTCCCTGTAGTGTGGCTATTTTGGATGGTAGAATTGTTTTGGGCAAGTCCCACAAGACCTCCTATACGATCATTGCGACGATCAGAACCAATGACTTCAATGTTAGAGGATACATCCTCAATGAGTCCTGAAGTAAGCTGACCTGCTAAGGTTCCTATAGTTAGGTCATCAGGACCACTTGTAGTAGAAGTGCTAGTAACTCTTCCTCCTTCAAAGCGAAGTTTTCGGACACTACTTCCATCGCCTAAGATGGCAAAAAAGCCCACATTATCACTAGCATTTTCAATCGTGAGATTCAGAATCATATGGTTATTCCCTTCCAAGGTGGTAGTAAAGGCAGCGTAGACATAGGGACTGTCAGTCGTTCCCTCACCAGTCAGCCCGATGGGAGTCCAATTCATACCAGACAGATCGATGTGATCCTCTATCTCATAGCCTATGCAACCGTTTGGTTCTGGACAGCCAGCATCGCTCTCTGGATTGCTTCCATCATTGTAAGAGGTGCCCGCAGGGTTATTACGGATATTATCAAGCATCGTTGCAGCAGAGACACCCTCTATTCTGTTATCTCCAATCTCTATCAGTCCATCGTTGTCATCGTCTACATCACTAATATCAGGTTCAGAATCATTGTCATCGTTGTCATCACACTCATCGCCCACCTCATCTGTATCATCTGAGTTTTTCTGGTCGGAATTTGCTACAGTCCTGCAATTGTCACTGTCATCAGGCTTAGAATCATTGTCATCGTCATCATCACATGCATCTCCACCGTCATTTGCACCGTCTGAATTTAGCTGGTCTGGATTGGGAACGTTCGGGCAATTATCAATATCATCTGTGATACCGTCACCGTCTGTATCTGCAGGAGCACAACTACTAAAGGCAAGTAGAACTATCATTGCAAGAGTAGCTAACAGTCCTCTGCATATCCTACAAGATAGATTGTCCCATTGCTGTGTCGTTATATTCTTCGTTATATTCTTCGTTATATTCTTCATGGTTCCTCCATTGTGCCAAAAACAAGGCATGAACCACAACATGTACAGGAGAGTATTTTATGTCAAGTTTTTTTACGTTTTACAAATAAATTATTCTAAACTTGTTGACATATTATCCCTGTCAAAAACATTGGTATTAAATATTGGTTCGATATACTTTTGTGGAAACAGCATTCTATCAGCTTTCTTTTTCTAGTAGGGATTTTGGGTCTAGTCATTGGTTCAGCCCTTGGTTCCCTGTTCAGCAGAGTCTTTGGTCTAGGCTTCCTAGATTTCAAACTTTTCCATATCCGTATGGAGGATTTTTATCTCATCCATAAAATGGATCTTTCCTTTACATTAGCCTCACTCCTTGGATTTGTCACTGTCCTATTCATCTTATTGAGAAACAAATGGAAGGTCTAAAAAAGCTGATAGAAAAACTCATCATGGAAAGACCCCTAACAAAAAAAGGATCGCAAATCTCACTCGTGAGTTCTGTCGATCGTACTACTTCACTAGCCCACACTTTCAAACTTCACTTTTATATGGAAGAATAAGACAAAATGTCAACTATAAGCATGAAAAATCTCCTTGAGGCTGGAGTTCATTTTGGTCATCCAACCAGAAACTGGAATCCTCAAATGGCACCTTATATCTTCACTGCTCGGGGAGGTATTCATATCATTGATTTGCAAAAAACAGTTCAGATGGCAAGAGTCGCCTACGAAAATCTTCGCGAGTTTACACGGCAAGGAGAACAGGTCCTTTTTGTTGGGACAAAGAAGCAGGCACGAGATTCTATCAAGAAAACAGCCGAGAGATGTGGTATGCCCTATATCAATCAGCGTTGGCCCGGTGGATTAATTACCAACTGGACTACTGTGAAAAAATCCACAGCAAGGATGAAAAAATTAGAAACGATGGAGCAGGAAAACTCCTTCGAAAAAGAAACTCGCACAAAAAAGGAGGCTCTTGGATTTCGTCGTGCTCTTGAGAAACTTCGTCGTACTTTCGGTGGCATTAAAGATATGCAAAATCTTCCGGAGAACCTCTTTGTAATCGATCCAGGAAAAGAAATCATCGCTATCCGCGAGGCACGAAAAATGGGTATTAAAGTCTTTGCAGTAGTTGACTCCAACTGTAGCCCTGAATGGATTGATTTCCCCATACCCGGAAATGATGATGCGATTCGTGCTGTTTCTTTGTTTCTTCAGACGATGGGAGATGCTGTTTTAGAGGGAACGAAAGGTATCATTTCTGGTGCAGAGTTTCGCGATGATGATGTAAGTATGGAAGATGAGTCGATTACAGCTGAAGCTCGGTATAGAGGGGAATATGATGAATCTGGGGAGTTTATTCTGGATGAACCTTTGATAAAAGAAGGTGTCGCTCCTAGCGGAAAAGAGATGTCTCCCGATAAAGTAAAATCAACTGAAAAAGAAGACGAATCAAAAGCCCCATCCTTTGATGAGAAGGAACCTGAGGAAAAAGAAGGCGAGTCAAAAGCTCCATCCTTTGATGAGAAGGAACCTGAGAAAAAAGAAGGCGAGTCAAAAGCTCCATCCTTTAATGAGAAGGAACCTGAGAAAAAAGAAGATGACTCCAAAGCCTCTGCTATGGAGTCTATTGCATGAGTGAAGTAAATACAGAAGATCTAAAAAATCTGAGAAAGATGAGCGGTGCAGGTATGCTTGATTGCAAGAAAGCACTCATAGAGGCTAAGGGGAATATTGAGGCTGCGGTAGAATCCCTCCGTAAAAAAGGGCTTGCCAAGGCTGTCCGAAGGCTTGACAAAGAAACGGGAGCAGGGAGAGTCTTTTCTTATATCCACGGTGAAGGGAATATTGGAGTTCTTCTCCAACTTCATTGTGAGACTGATTTTGTGGCAAGAAACGAGGAATTTGCAAAACTTGGCCATGAGTTAAGTATGCAGGTTGCTGCATGCAACCCTCTTTCCATTTCACCAAGTGAATTAGATCCAGAACTGATAGAAAAGGAAAAGTCTGTTTATCGAGAGCAACTCCTGAAAGAAGGCAAAAAAGAAGAAATGATCGAAAAAATCACAGAAGGTAAAGTGAAGAAATTTTATTCCGAGGTCTGTCTGAACCATCAAACCTACATTCGTGATAATACAAAGACAATTGATTCCTTGTTAAAAGAGCATATTGCTAAATTTGGGGAAAATATAACCATATCCCGTTTTTCCCGTTATCAGGTGAGTTGATTTTTGGATCGTCCCTACTCTCCACGAGAAGGGGCATTCCCCTACAAACGTCTCCTTCTGAAACTTTCAGGGGAGGCTTTAGGAAGATCAGGTATAGACTATGGAAGCGTAGCGGAGCTAGCACATAAGCTCAAGATATTCCATGATTCTGGTTTTCAAGCTGCTGTTGTCATAGGAGGAGGAAATATCCTGAGAGGTCAAGAGGCAGAGCGTCATGGAATGGAGCGAGCCTCAGCTGATTATATGGGGATGCTTGCTACGATCATCAACGCCCTTGCTCTTCAGGAAGCATGCGAAAAAGAAGGTATTATCACAAGGGTACAGACTGCTATCCCAGTCCATAACGTGGCAGAAACCTATATCCGAAGAAAAGCAATGCGTCATTTAGAAAAAAATAGGATTGTCATTTTTGCAGGAGGGACAGGAAATCCCTATTTTACGACAGATACAACAGCAGCTCTACGAGCTGTAGATGTACAATGCGATGTGATCCTGAAAGCCACCAAAGTAGACGGGGTTTATGATTCCGACCCAGAAAAAAACAAGGATGCAAAAAGACTAGAAGAAATCGCCTATATGGATGCAATTCAAAAAGGTCTGAAAATCATGGATGCTACTGCTCTCACCCTCTGTATGGAAAATGATATTCCAATTATTGTTTTTGATATCTTTCAAAACGAAAATCTAAAAAGACTACTAACAGGAGAAAAAATTGGTACTTTGATCTCTTCAGAAAGCAAATTGATCTATACTTAATGTCTATTATAAATGCCAAAAAAATATTATAACGATTGCCTTCAAAATAGATGTCTCCAAGAGTGACTTCATCTTGAAAATCCAATATGTCTGATACTACTTCTGATAGAGAAAAAATTCAGTCTGAAATTCAGGCTGGGAAAGGAAGGATGGAAAAGAGCGTTGAGTCTTTTCAAAAAAATATTCTTCAAATCCGTTCGTCGAGAGCATCCGCATCCATGCTAGATCAAATTCGAGCAGAATATTACGGCACAATGACTCCTTTAAGCCAGATTGCTTCTATTACGACTCCAGAACCAAGAATGCTTCTGCTTACTCCTTATGACGCAAACTCTCTGAAGGATATTGAAAAAGCACTTATCAAAAGTGATTTAGGAATGAATCCACAAAACGATGGTAACCTAATTCGTCTTGTTCTTCCTGAGCTTAGTATGGAAAGACGTCAAGAACTTGTAAAACAACTTAAACTTCGTTTGGAAGATGCACGTGTCTCTCTCCGCAATATTCGGCGTGATGCAAATGAAGAGATCAAAAAACTAAAATCTTCTGGTATTTCAGAAGATGAAATTAAAACAGGGCAAACTGAAATACAAAAGGCTACTGATCTTCAAATTCAGAAGTGTGAGAAAATCGCTTCTGAAAAGGAAAAATCCATACTGACCATTTAGAAGAGCCTTGTCGATTCATGCAACCCGTCCAAACCTCGCTGTCCTCAACAGAAAATCAAAAAACCTTTGACTTTCAAAAACTTCCTTGTCATGTGGGTGTGATACTGGACGGAAATGGACGGTGGGCACAAAATCGAAATCTTAGTCGATCAGAAGGACACCGAGCTGGAGGTGAAACCCTTGATCAACTATTGCATTGTTTTACCAAGTTTGAGATACCAGTAGTTTCTCTCTATCTATTTAGCACAGAAAACTGGAAGAGGCCCTTAGAAGAAATAGATACTCTTTGGGAGCTAATGAATGAGTTTTTCCAAAAACGAATGAAAAAATGCCAAAAGCTTGGTGTACAAATTAGAGTTTCCGGTAACTTAGAAAAGCTTCCCTCTAAAAATCGAATCAACTTAGAAAAGATCATAGACGAGACAAAATCATTCACTAAACTTATCGCTAACTTTTGTATCAATTACGGATCGAAGCATGAGATTCTCCATGCCTGCAATTCTATTCTAAAAAAAAGATTGAAATTCTATCAGCAGGGAAAGAAAAAAAAAGCTACTACCTATATTGACACTAAAGAGCTTGAATCCCACTTTTATACCTGTGGGCTTCCTCCTGTAGATTTACTCATACGTACCGGTGGAGAGAAAAGAATATCAAACTTTCTCTTATGGCAATCTGCATACGCTGAAATCTATCTGACCAAGACATTATGGCCAGATTTCACTGAAGAAGAGCTGACTCATTCCCTCCATTGGTTTGAAAGTCGTGAAAGGAGATTTGGCGGAGGAAGCACCTTTGCCTGAAACTCTTCAAAGGTTCCTTACAGCAATCCCTATGGCTCTTTTAGGAATTGCTAGTGTTACGCTAGAACATTTCAACTGGCTCGCTTCGTTTTTCGCTACGATTGTCATTGTTCTCTTGGGGCTTCGTGAATTCTATCAACTTGCTTCCCGCAACTCTGAAGAACGTCCCTTCGTTATACCTGGTTTGTTTTGTGGCTTAGTTTTGGTCATTTATTTCTATTCTTGCTTTCTCCAAATTCATGCCCAAACAGGTCATGAGCTAACTCCTTTTTCATCTTTTCTTGTAGCCCTTTTTGCTACCCGTCTTCCATGGGTCGTTATTTTTCTGATTCTGACCATCATGGCTTCAGCTTTCATACAACTTTTCACAAGAAAGTCCCATGGAGTAATCTACAGCCTTTCTACAACACTATTTGGGCTCGTCTATACAGTCTTTCCTTTCGGATGTTCGTTTGTCCTATTTACCTCAGAGAATGGACCTTTTTATATTTGTCTACTTTTCATCCTTCCTATCAGCACTGATGTGGGAGGATATTTTATTGGTCGCACATTTGGAAAACATAAAACTGGCTTTGCAGTCAGTCCTAGTAAAACCTATGAAGGCTATATAGGTGGATTTGTTTTTACAGTTTTTTCTGGTCTTTTGCTGTTATGGTCACGGAACAACTTACTGGAAGGAATCATCCCGATTTCATATAACGAAGTTCCGTTCATTGCTCTTTTAGTTACTATTGCTTCCATCTGTGGCGATCTTCTTGAGAGTACTTTCAAGAGAGATATTCAAGTGAAAGATTCATCTCGTAGCCTTCCAGGGCATGGAGGAGTGCTTGATCTTATGGATGCAATATATTGGAGCCTTCCTGTGGGATGTATTTATCTTTTTTTGCGTGGTTTTCTTGAAATTCCCAGCTGATATATCCTTCAGCGAGCATATCCAAAAATCGCTTCACCTTAGTTCTTCATATAAAACAGAAAAACTGATTCTATTGGGAGCCTCTGGTTCTATTGGCAAAAGTACCTTGTCCTTTCTTGAAAAACAAGATGAAATAGAGCTTAGTGCATTTTCTGTCCATACCTCTATAGGATTTATATATCAATTCCTAAAAAAAACAAAAAAAAGCAATATGGATATTGCAATCACTTCCAATTACGACAAAAAAGAGTTTCAGGAGCTTCGTTCTTCATTTCCGCAAAACCGCTTTTATTTGGGAATGGATGGTATGATCAAAATGATAGAATCTGCCGCATCAAGAGGAGCAGATACAGTCTTGACTGCCGTTGTTGGATCCATTGGTATTACAGCCACTATTCGAACTATCGAGCTTGGTTTAAAGCTTGCTCTGGCAAATAAGGAATCTCTTGTAACTGCAGGTCCTGTAATACGATCCTGTTTGGACCGTGTGTGCACAAAGCCCACTCAAGAAGTCAACTCTTCTTTACTTCCTTCTCCCTTCCATCCTCCTCTTCCTTCTTCCCCCTCCCTTCCCTCCATTCTTCCCGTAGATTCCGAACATAACTCTATTCTTAGAGTTGGGTCTTCTATCAGTTTTGATTCTGTGCGAAAGGTGATTTTACCTGCTTCAGGAGGGCCATTGTTGCATTGGAAAGAAGAAGATATTGCCTTTGTTTCGAAAGAAGAAGTGCTTGCACATCCCAACTGGTCTATGGGTCCAAAAATCAGCGTAGACTCGGCTGGAATGATTAACAAAGGATTAGAGATTATCGAAGCTCATTATCTCTTTTCTCTTCCCTATGAAATGCTAGATGCATGGATTCATCCTTGCAGTCTGGTTCATTCGATCCTAGAGCTTTCAGATGGCTCCTATTTCTTTCATGCATCTTCTCCCGATATGTTATTCCCTATTGCACATTCTCTATGTTTCCCAAATCCCCCCCCCTTCTTGCGTACTCAAGAACAAACACCACTTATGTGGAATCCACTTGACTTCCAGAGTGTGCTTGAGAAAAAGTACCCTGGATTCTTTTTATGTTTGGAAGCTGGAAGAGAAGGAGGGACTGCCCCTTCCATTCTTAACGCAGCCAACGAGGAAGCCGTGAGATTTTTTTTAGAAGGAAGGATTGATTTTATTAAGATACCAGATCTGATTCGTTCTGTCCTAGACCAAATGGATATATGTCAAAGTGAAGAGTTGGAAATATTTTTAGAGGCTGATAGGAAAGCACGTGAGGAAGCAAAAAAAATTGTTGAAACAAACAAATTGCTTTCTTTCAGTGGCAAAAGAGCCATATAAAAAGCTCTAGGGGATTGGATAGAGCAAATATTACTATAGATTTGATTTAAGAAAAAACATGATTTTATTTATTATCAGTGGTGCTTTGATGCTTGGTACCTGTATTTTCATCCATGAAATTGGACATCTTCTATTAGGAAGAACTGTTGGAGTTAAGGCGGAAATCTTTTCTATAGGATATGGGAAGGGAATCTGGAAGAAAAAAATTGGTGTTACTACTTGGCAGATCACAGCATTCCCTATAGGTGGTTATGTAAAATTTTATGGGGATCAGCTATCGGATCGCAAAAAAAACATACCAGGAGGATTTTTCAGTGTCCCTCCTCTTCAAAGAATTATACCTGTTTTAGGAGGTCCCCTATTCAATCTCCTGTTGGGACTATTCCTTTTCATCCTCCTTCATAGCCTCTCTGGTCCTGTTGCCCCTCGCATTCAGACGCTTCCTGAGGATACTTCATCGAGTATTCTACGTTCGGGACTACGTGATGGAGATTTAGTAAAGAAGATCAATGATAAGCCAGTATATAGCTTTATGGAACTAAGCCAAGCCGTAGCCCTTTCTGGCGGGAAACCCCTTTCCTTTGAAGTAGAAAGAAAGGGGAAAATCCACGTAAAAGAAGTAATTCCTGATATTCTTCCTTCTGGGACTGGACGTGTTGGTATTCGCCTTCCAGGAGAACATCGTCTTCAAGTTGACTATCCTAACCTTGCTTCTTGGCGCTGGAAGATTTACTCTCTTTTAGGAATGAAGTCTGAAAATCATCTTCCTTCTTATCTTAGGGCACTTCCCTATTTGAAACAAGGAGATACTATCTTGACCGTAGAAGGAAAGGAAGTTCATTCTCCAAGCGAATTACAAAAGCTTTTAGGAAGTTATCATGGTCAAACTGTGTCTGTCAAGGTAGCCCGAAAAAAATATCCATGGATGGCCCCCTGGCCATCTTATGAGAAGACTGTTTCAGTCCCTACCAGAGGGGAATATAAGATTCATCTCTCAAATCTTTTGGACATAAAATTTAAGAGAAGGATTGAGGATCAAGTACTTCATTCTGCTTCTCCTGAGCATCAGAGAAGTCTGAATTTCCTTAAAATTAACGGGAAGGCCCCTGGCTCCTTCCAACTTATCTCACAAAATTTTAAGACCTCTTCTCAAGCAAGGATTCTCATCCGAGACAAACAATACAAGGGAACAATACGATCGGAAAAAGTTGGTGTCATTGGGTTTCGCCCTTCCTCTATGATTCGTCCCGATTATTTGAATCGTCCTGAAAGCTTTAGTTCTTCTTTAGAGGCAGCTCTGAGAGATCTTAAAAATAGCATTATGGTTTATCCCATCTTTTTCAAGAGCTTGTTTACGGGAAGGATGTCTTTTTTGGACAATGCAGCGGGTCCTGTTCGCATCTTTGGAGTAGCAGGCTTGATTTTGGAATCGGGGCTCAGAAACTATCTTTATCTTTTTGCGGCAGTCTCTATTGCCCTTTTTATTATCAATTTAATACCCTTCCCGATCGTAGATGGAGGTCATATTGTTCTATTTCTTTATGAAGCGATAGTAGGTCGTCCATTTTCTCCAAAAGTCGTAGAGCTAATGTACAAATCAGCTTTTGTCATTCTTATGATTCTAGGCCTTTGGATCATGTACCGTGATCTTGTCTGGCTTGTAGGTCTATAGTTTTTTGTGACTGACCAATGAACTGTCTTCTTATGACTTAATTCCTTCGATTGTGGAATTTCAAAAATACATACAAAAAAAGCGGCAAAAAGGAATGCTTTATATCCCCTATCTTACGATAGGAGATCCAAGCTTGGAGAAAACAGTAGAGTTTGCCATAGGAATCATTGATGCAGGAGCTGACATATTAGAGCTTGGTATCCCCTTTTCTGATCCAACTGCAGATGGTCTGGCGATTCAGGCTGCAATGAATCGAGCCTTTCAGCAAAAAAAAGATCTTTCCCTTCACGACATCTTTCATGTATGCCAAAAGATCCATCTCTCTCGTCCTGAAGTTCCTCTTATCTTTTTGAGCTACTTGAACCCCCTTCTAAACGGGCTAAACTTTTTGCAATATCCTTGTTTGGAAGAAGGAATCAGAAAAAATTTAAGGTGTTTTTTAGAACAATGTTCCAAGAATGGTATCAAAGGCCTTGTCATACCCGATCTCCCTTTTGACCAGAAAGAATCTCAAATCCTACGAGAGCTTGCCTCAGAATACAATATTTCTCAAATCCTAATGGTAACACCTAATACAAGTCAAGAGAGAATCTCACAAAACTGCCCCTTAGCTCAAGACTGGATCTATTATGTAAGTAGTACTGGTGTTACTGGCACGAGAAAAACAATCCCTCCCGAACTCAAAAAAAAGACTAAATCACTAAGAAAACTATCCAATCTTCCTGTATTTGCTGGTTTTGGATTCCACAACCCAAAACAAATTCTTGGTCTTGAAGATTCCGTTGATGGAATCATCGTAGGAAGTATGAATCATCTGATTATTGCAGAGAAAAAAGAGAAAGCAGGCCCTTCCCTTTATGAACTGACTAAATCTCTTTCCTCGGCTTGCTTAAACTCATGCTAAAAGGAGTAGGAAAAATGAGCCAAACAAAAGCAACTCAAAATGGATCGAATCCATACAAGCTTTTGTTTTCTATCAACTCTCCAGACGATCTACGAAAACTACCCTTGGATAAGCTTCCTCAGGTCTGCCAAGAGCTTCGATGCTTCCTGATCGAGACTCTTTCCAATGTAGGTGGACATTTCGCATCGAATCTAGGAGCTATAGAGTTGACTACAGCCATCCATTATGCCTTTCAAACACCAAAAGATAAGTTGATTTGGGATGTAGGTCACCAGATTTATCCTCATAAAATTCTAACAGGTAGACGCGACATCCTAAAAAGTGTACGAAAGATAGGAGGGATATCTGGTTTCCCCAAGCGAGAGGAATCCATCTATGATCTTTATAATACAGGTCATGCAGGAACTTCTATTTCTCAGCTCTTGGGAGAAGCCTCTGCAAGAGACCATCTTGGAAAGGATCATAAGTGTGTATGCGTTATCGGAGATGCTTCTGTAGCATGTGGCATGGCCTTGGAAGCACTCAACCACGGAGGAGAGCTTCAAACAGATTGTTTAGTTATCCTAAATGACAACGATATGTCTATATCTCATAATGTAGGGGCATTAAACCAATATTTTAGTCGTTTAATCAGTAGTAAACTTTATCATTCGTGGGTGAGGAGCTGGTATAAGTTCGTCCATTGGTTACCTGTAATTGGACCGACACTTCATCTTTTTTCGAGAAGGATCGAACGTTCCTTTTTAGAAATTTTCACACCGGGGGGATTTTTCATCAATCTTGGCTTCCGTTATACTGGTCCAATAGATGGACATAATGTGAAAGAAATTGTTCATACTCTCAAGAGAATGAAGAAGCTCAAAGGACCTCTTTTCTTACATGTTTATACAAACAAAGGACGAGGTTTTGAACCTGCAGAAAGTAATCCAATCTATTATCATAGTGTTCCTAAATTCAACCGAGAAGATGGAAGTTTTTCAAAAAAATCACCAGACGATATAGTAAGTTTTAGTCAGATTGTAGGAGAGACTCTTTTGCAATTAGCAAAAAAGAATCATCGCCTTGTTGCTATCACTCCAGCTATGATCGAGGGTTCTGGACTTCGTCCATTGTACGATGCTATGCCAGAAAGGATATATGACGTTGGTATTGCAGAGCAGCATTGTGTGACCTTTTCAGGAAGCCTTGCTGCAGCAGGAATGGTTCCTTTTCTCTGTATTTACTCTACTTTTCTGAATAGAGGACTGGATCAACTAATCCAAGATGTTGCTTTGATGAATCTTCCTGTGCGAATGATTGTGGATCGGGCAGGATGTGTTGGACCGGATGGGGAAACTCATCAAGGTCTCTATGATCTTGGAATCCTTCTTGCTGTCCCTAATATTCATGTCTATGCCCCTTCCAATGGAGCTGAACTTCAATCCTTTCTTTATACGATGGAAAAACACGAAGAATCCCCCATAGCTATCCGTTTCCCCAAGGCCTCTTGTCACAGAAGTGAGCTAAAACAAAGAGAAGAACTCATGGAAAACAAAATCCAGCTGGGCTCTCCTCCATCAAGGGAACCAAAAACTTCGGGGAACGGAAAAGCTCTAGCCATCCTCTGCATAGGCACCATGTGGCAAAACGGTCTTCAGCTTGCAGAAATCCTTGAAAAGGAACGAGACATAACCTCCACTGTGATAGGGTTAAGCTGGATTCGCCCCCTGGCGTTGGACTGGATGAGCCAGACCCTCTTGACATGTCGACATTTTATTATTTGGGAAGATTCCTATCTCGATTCAAGTGCAGCTTCTTACATTCTCCAGCTTCTTCCTCCAGAAATAGCTGGGAGGCGAATTCATACCTTTGCCTTTCCTTCAGTAGCTATAGAGCAAGGAACTCGAGAGGAGATCATAGAAGCTTATGGACTTTCTCCTTCTGCCGTCTTTAGCTTTTTAGACTCGCATCCCATTTTCAGCCAAAAAAAATCTATTTCATAATAGAAAAATATTCCGACATTGGATCCAGTGATCCTACACAGTTTTACCAAGAAAAAGGATCTAGTCGATCCTAGGACCTAGGGCTATGATAGAAGAAGCTGAACTATTTTACCATAAAGCAATTGTAACAACCTATACAGAGCAATACGATGTTGCCGAATATTGCCTCTTGAAATCTATTGAAATTGATCCTTCTGAGCATAACTGTGCATCTCTTGGCTGGCTCTATGCTGTTGCTTTTGAATCACAAGAAAAAAAAGCCCTTCGATTCTTCCGTAAGGCAATTTTCTGCAATCCTGCAAACGGGGATCTTTATAACGACTATGGAGCACTTCTTTTACGTATGGGACTTCCAAAAAACTCGATCAAATGGTTTAAGAAAGCTGCTCGTTTTCCCCACTGCCCCAAAAGACATTTTGCTCTTTACAACTTAGCACTTGCCTATTACAATTCAAACCATTTCACAAAAAGCCGTCGATACCTTCGTCTTGCCCTCAAAAGCAGACCTGACTTTGAACAGGCTCTCCACCTTTATTCGGTCGTCAATAGCTCCATAGGAAAATAACACAAATTAGTATTTACTAAAACGCATAGTCCTAAATAGTCAGGATTTACTATCCAGCTAGTGAGTATTTACTAAAACGCATACTCCTAAATAGTCAGGATTCACTATCCATCTAGTGAGTATTTACTAAAACGCATAGTCTCAAATAGTCAGGATTCACTATCCATCTAGTGAGTATTTACTAAAACGCATAGTCTTAAATAGTCAGGATTCACTATCCAGCTAGTGAGTATTTACTAAAACG
>JABABJ010000080.1 GCA_014238275.1 Leptospirales bacterium
CCACTTCGTGATCTATCACCACTTCGTGATCTCTCACCACTTCGTGATCTCTCACCACTTCGTGATCTCTCACCACTTCGTGATCTCTCACCACTTCGTGATCTCTCACCACTTCGTGCCTCTGTTCCTTCGTTCCAATCCTGTCTTTGTGTCTCTCTTGAGTTTCGGGATGATATAAATTGCCTCTGACGCCCATTTTTCCGCATGATGCTGATGACTTTGCTATCGGATGGGGGAGACATTCGAGGACCAATTTCCCAAAACATAGACCTCTGAATATTCTCTTCATTGTTTTCACAAATCGCATTCAACTTAAAAAGCATAAAGGACTCATAAAAAAAGTCTCTCTTTCTAAGGACATCAGGAGGAACCTTGCTCTTAGCGGGATCTGCGGCAAATTTAGACTGGGCCGCGTACATTTGGACCAATCTCTCTCGATCTCGAACGGGAACTGCCATTTCGCGGCAGACAAGAGAAAGACGGCTTCGTAGCTGGTCAGTTCGACTCGTAATATGTTTATTTTTCGATGAAGCACGAGCAAGATCTAAGAGTAAAAGCGAAAGAAAAATATTGGATGTTAGCTCTTCAAATTCTGAGAGAGTTTTATCTGCTAGGGCAAGACGCATTCCCAAAGGAGATCGCTCAAAAAGGTCCCCTTCTTTGAAGGAAGATGCTGCATATACCGAAGGCATCATAGAAGCAAGGAGATCCAATTTATACAAAGACCGAAAAATCAGAGCTGATTTGCCGGTTCGAAAGACCTTCATCAACTCATCATAAAGGCGAGATTGGTTTGACTTTCGGATCTCATCTTTATTTGACCGTACAGAACGGATTGTCTTTCCTTCCAGATCAAAATCAAGGATGGCTGCAAACTTAGCCGCACGGAACATGCGAATCGGGTCCTCTTGAAAGGAAATATTCGGATCCCCTATAGATCGTATTTTCTTAGCAAAAATATCATCGAATCCCCCCACATAGTCAATGATGCTATCATTTTTGGCATCAAAATACAGACCGTTAATTGTAAAATCTCGTCTAGCGGCATCCTCTTGAGGAGAACCAAAGCGATTGTCTCTTGTCATATAGTAGCTTTTCCGTTTATTCCTACTGAGACGGTGAGGAGGAAGTCCTCGAAAGGTAGATACCTCTATGATTTTGGATCTTTGAATCACATGAACTATTTTAAAACGACGACCTATCGTACGACTATTAGAAAAAACACGACAAATCTGTCTTGGAGTAGCTGAGGTAACAACGTCAAAATCCTTAGGAAGAAAATTGAGGAGCATATCTCGAACACAGCCTCCAACCAGATAGGCACGGTAACCGCTCTGACTAAGACGCCGAACCACCTTTAGTGCGTCTTGATCCATCTGCTCATGGCGAATCTTATGGGAATCCTTATGAATCCGCTTTCCATCAGGAAAAGGAAGCATCTGCTCCACGTTGGGTGAACGTCGAAAAAAAACGTGGAAAAAATTTCTCAGCATCTATTAGGTCAAGAGCAGGGATCAAGGCTTTTAAGACAAGTTAATTTTTTAGATTAGCTGATTTTTTGACAATTTTTTCTACATTTCCAATTTTTGTGAACTCCTATCATATTCCCATAAAAAAATGGCAAAGTCAATCCCAAATTTAGGAAAAATGAAGTAACAAAGTAGTATTTTAAGAGACAGACTATCCAACTATTCCACAGAAAAAAACATTTTCTCTATGAAAAGTAGTCAAGTCTCAAAAGTAAAGAGTCGATGGGTTTAACAGAGAAAATTCTTATGAAGAGTATTATCGAAGAAACAGTAGCAGCTCCAGTAGAGTCTCAAAAGCAAAGGGTAAATAGAACACAAAAGCTTGCTCATAGACAGGAACTCACAAGTCTCTCTTCTGAGGGAGGAAAGAGTCTTCCAGTCAGAGTTGCAGATACTCCTGAAAACCGTGGTAAAATCCAAACTGCCTTGAAAGCCCTTGCATCTATACAGCCTGGAATACACTCACGTTATCAGATTAAGGTGCACAATGAAACAGGAAAGCTTCAGATTCAGGTTATAAACCATAGCACAGGAAAGGTAGTTCAAGAAATTCCTTCTATCCGTCTTTTAGAATTTCATGGTATGTTGGAAGATTTCAGTGGACTTTTGCTTGAGAAAAGAGCATAAGACAGGATGGCGATACAGAGGCTTGATGCAGAAGTAAAAGACCACTGAAATCTTCAAAATATCACAAATGAGAAAAAAGGAAAACCTCTCGTATATTTTCCCCTATTGCACTATCCTTTCATTGGCGTTTGGATGTGCGTCTCTTCCTCCAATGGATAGAGAACAATCCAAATGGACACTGAAGAGTTATCCTATACAACTCGGCTGGAAAGCAGACGATCGAAAGATTCCCTTTCTATTTGCTCATCTTCCTGAGGAAATTCCATCTCGTTTCGTCCTCCCTAACCTTCTTCCCCCAGGAAATCAAGGGGCTCAGGCAAGTGGAACTGCTTGGGCACTTGGATATTTTGCTGCCTCCTATCTACAGCACGAGAAATACAATCAAAAAGACTATCAATGTGCCCCTGCCTTTCTTTATAATAGCCTAAATCAAGGTAAGGACAGGGGTATTGAGGTTACTCAAGGGCTTCATTTTTTAAAGGCGAAGGGTTGTCCAGAAGAAAAGTACATGCCCTACCAACCCAAAGATCCTCTTCACCCCCCTACAGGGAGAGCAAGAAGGAATGCGACTGAATATAGTATTAAAGGTTTTGGACGAGTAGATTATACAGATATGGATCAACTTAGAGGTCATCTCCTCTCGGGGAAACCGATTATTCTCAACATGAAAATCACGAAAAACTTTATAGAGCTCAGAAAATCCCTATGGAAAAAGCCCAAGGGAAAATTGCTTGGACGTCACACAGTGACCTTGATCGGATTTGATAATGAAAAAGAAACCTTTTACATACAAAACTCTGTTGGACATAAATGGGGAGAAAAAGGAAAGGCAGAGATTCCCTACGCTTGGCTCGTCCGTCTAACAAGCCAGGCATATGTCATCTGGTAGAACGCTTCTTGTTATACTTTTTTCTATAGAACACTTCTTCTTTTATGAGTATTCGGGCTAAGGAATGCCTGAAGCACCCGACGAAGAAGCTTTTTTTCTCTTATCCATTCCCGTAAGTTTGAAGTTTCCCCTACTACTCTCTTCTTCGACAAGATAGTTCAAAAAGACCTGATGAATCTTTTCTTGATTGGGATCATTTTCCTTTCCTTTTACAATTACACTTCTTTTTTTGTTCGGAAGATGAATTTTGTGAATGGATACATAAAACTCAAGATTTCCTTGACGAACGGGACCTATCGTTTTTTTCGAAAAATTGCTCTGTGTAGCTTGAGATAAAAAGGAAGATTGCATGAGGTTCAGAGTCTCACTTCCCACTTTAAGTTTTCTTAGATCGGAAAGAGAAACACGACCTAAAGTTACAATCGGTTTAGGAATTAGGGCTGATATTTTCGAAAGCTCTACGTCTCCCTTTTTAGTAAGTGCCTTCAGACGTGACTCCATGATACTTTTCTCGAGAGTTGCCTTTTCTGTTTTAAGGCTCGACTCTATCCTCTTTCTGTCTTGAGAGGATAGACGAGTGTTGTTTGGGCTAGAATCAGATGATTTTTTTTGAGCTGAGTTGCTGGGTAAAGAAGGTTTAGATGAGGAAGATGCAGCCTTCTGCTCTTTTTGATAAGCCTCCTGAATCTCAGACTCGCTGAGACGCACGCTCTTTTCTAGTTCTCTTATGATCTTTTTGCCATCGTAAGCAATGATTTTCAGGTCTATGAAAATTCCTTGTGAAAATTGCTCTATATCTTTGTCGCTAGCAGGAGATAAAAACGGATGATTCAAAAGCTGAGAAACATTCTGCAGAGTTCCCTCTCGAACCCTCAGATCTATGGGTAGCCTCCCCAATTCTGAACGATAGAGAGAATCTACAGAAAGCCTATCCTCAAGATCAACGGATTCTTGCCCCTTATGTGCATCCTTTGCTGCGTCATAGAGCTTCTCCTTGACCGTCTTTGAAGTCTCGTCGATCCCAAGCCGATTTCCTATCATGGGAATCACATAATAACGCTTGAGACGAGAACGAATACAGTAATCTATGATATAGCTGTTTTGTGCACCAAAGCCCTTTTCTCTCGCCCAAGACTTGCAACTCCGCTCATGGATTCCATATTCATCCCATGAAATCTTTTTGCTTGAAAAGCTCCCTGCTCCCGAATTGCCCGCAAAGACAGAGGTCAACTCATCAATAGGTTGACTTGTAAAGATCAACACCATCATGAGAATTAAAACAGCGATGAGAAGAAAAGCTCCCCATCTCTTCGCAATCTCAAAAAAATGATACATCGTCTCCATAACCCTTATACATAGCTTGTTTTTTTATGGCAAGGATTTTTTGATTTTTTTTGAAGAGATTCTCAGAATTTTGGGGGTTTTAGAATTTTCGGCAACTATTTTGGTAACTATACATATCAGTCCACTTTGCAGTTTTTTTATGACAAATCATGCTTGTAATTATATATATCGCATTATGGATGTCATGTATGACAGTTAAGACAATAGATGCTGCTTTTGCAGTATGCAAAAACAGTGAATGGTTCGTTTCAAATTTAAGATTGCAAAAGATTCTTTATATCTGTCTCTTAGAAGCGAAAAGGTTAGATATTCACTAAGTCCCTACCCTATAGATTTTATGCTAGAGCTTTCCTGTGATTCTTTGGATTCAGGGGCA
>JABABJ010000035.1 GCA_014238275.1 Leptospirales bacterium
AGGGCTCGAGTCATAGGGTCTCAAGCCTATACAAGCACAGAAATTTCCGCAGGAACTGATCCAAAAATTATCATTCAATGCGAAGATATACAAAAGCATCTTCGAGATGTAGATGATAACATTGGTAAAACAGAAAAGACCGTATCGACTCTTACTGCACGACGGGAGGCTTCTGTGCAAAAATTTTCAGTAGAGCAACAAAATATGCTTCAAAAAGCCAAGGAAAGCATAGTTCAGCTTACAGAAAAGCAGAAAGCTCTACGAGAAGAGCTTGCGAAGTTCAAGGAAGAGATTGATGTGAATAAGGCAAATGGTAAAATCCATGTGGAAAAGCAACTTTATCCAGGGGTTTTTATTACCATACAAGGGGCAAGGCATAGTGTTTCTGATACTTACAAAGCTGTTACTCTTTCTGCTAAGAATGGCCATATTAAAATTGGTAAGCTGGAACCAAGACAAAAGGACATCAATCAGCACTATACTCGTAGAAGGACAAGAAGAAGATGATACGGCTCGTTGACATCCAAACAGCTCTTCATGCTGTAGCTCCTCAGGGGGAGTCTGTCTCTCAACAACAGGCATCAGTGTTATGGGGAGGTTTCAAAGGGTATGCACAGGCTAGAGAGCGGATCCTCATGGAGTCACAGACTGTCCCCAAAGCTTTGCAAAGCACTCAGGGCGTTTTTCATCCAATCTCTCGCAAGCTCTCAAAAGAAGAAAAAAATCGGCTTCAAGAAGCAAAAGAAGAAAAAAATCGACTTCAAGAAGCAATGGAAGGAAGAAAGGATGTTTTTTCACTTTATACTCCCCTTGGACTTAGCAATAAATTAAAAGATTTTGAGTATACAGAAGGTAGATATGTTAACTTTAAGGTGTAAAAATATTTAGTACGTAGAGTATGGAACTTCTTTCACTTCTAGCTGTCAATGTAGTCGTTTGTTTGATTTTATATGTCTTTTTTTGCCTTCGGATCAATCGAGTGTTACGACAAAAGCGGAATGAATCTGTCCCCCCAGCATTCAGAGAGAATATCGAAATGACAGTTTCCTTTATTAACTCATCCATTTCCCTTGTCGATCAAAGGCTAAAGACCTGCTACCAGATGCTTCGAAGAACAGAAGAGCTTCTTGACAAGAATAGTAAAAAAACTAGCAGTGTGAAAGCAGAGGATACTTCTCCTCCTCTAAGCAGGAAAGTCCGAAAAAACCTCCACCTTCAACAAAAAGCAACAGGAGTATCAAAAAATACCAAAGATAAGCCGAAAAAAAGTAACTTGACAAGGAAAGAGTTGAAATCTGAAAATATTCCTGCTTCTACTTCCAGCTCTATTCCGATACCCTCTAAACATAAGAATCAAACACAAAAGGATCCAGTCAAACCGACGTACCTAGCAGATACTCCCATGAAAGATAATATTACGGAAGAGAATCATTATCAGGCAGAAAAGGTGCTAGATAGACTTGGAGTAGATCGAATAGAAATCACTGCTTCTCCTAAAAATGCTCAAGAGGCTTATAAAACCGATAGCTCAAAGCCTGTCGTTCCTGCTTCGGAAGAAGGATCTACTTCCCCTATTGAATCATCTCCTTTGTCTTTGGCACCAGACGAGAATTTAAAAATTGTTCGTGTCCTTTTCAAAAAAGGATATAAGGCAGAAGATATTGCTTCTTTTCTTCAGATTAGTCCTGCCGAAGTCCACTTGATAGCTTCCCTTCCAGATGATGGTCAAAAGAGACCTCGACGAAATCGAACTGACCAAAAGTTTGCTTCTTAAACATGGAAAAACGAGGGAAGGTAGTAATCATCTCTTCTGTTTCTGGAGGAGGGAAAAGCTCTCTAATCGAAAAACTGCTCGTGAAGCACCCTGGACTTTCTCTCTCCATTACTGCTACAACTCGTGCAATGCGGGAATATGAGCAAGAAGGGAAGCACTATTTCTTTTACAGCCAAGATGAGTTTATGAAGAAAATTGAGGATGGCTATTTTTTGGAATATGCAAAGGTCTATAACTATTATTATGGTATCCCTCTTGAAAATGTCGAAAATACCTTGTCTCAGGGGAGGTCTTCAATTCTCAATATAGATATACAGGGTAAAAAAACAGTTCAAAAAAAACTTGGGAAAAATCAAGTGATGAGTTTCTTTCTTCTTCCACCAAGTATCAAAGTTTGGGAAGAACGCTTGAGAGGACGAAGAAGCAATACAGAAGAGGAAATTCAAAAAAGGCTCAAAGAAGGAAAAAAAGAGATGGAACATTCAAAGAGCTATGACTGGCATATTATCAATCATTCTTTAGAACAGGCTGTGCAAGAAATAGAGGAAATTTTTTATAGAAATAAGATAATCTAGAAATAAGATAATCTCATTGCAAACAGGATAAACCTTGCATAGTATACGTAGTATACATCTAGAAACTTAAATCATAAGAGACTTCGAATTGAGAAATGTATCAGAAATGCCAAACTTCTCTTCCCACGGTTGCTGTCCTTTTGGGGGCTACAGGTTCAGGGAAAACTCGTCTTATCTCAGAGCTCGATCCAAACCTTTATGAAATTATTTCCTGTGACTCAAGGCAATGCTATAAGGAGCTTGAAACAGGAACAGCAGCTCCTGATCTCAAGCTCCGAAAGAAGATTCCTCATCACTTAGTTGGTATCTTTCCACCGAGTGAAAGGATTACAGCTGCTCAATTTTCCGATCTTGCACGGAAATCTATTTTTCGCATTCTCAAAAAAAACAAGCGTCCTGTTTTAGTGGGGGGTTCAGGTTTTTATTACTCTGCTCTCCAAAACGGAATGTTTCCTGTTCCAGACTCACCTCATATCCGTAAGGAATTGGAAAAAATGAGTCATGTACAGATCTTAGCTCTTTTGCAGAAAGAGGACCCAGCCTCTCTTATCCAACCGGAACGTTCAAACGTGCCTAAACCTATTCACCCTCAAATCCATCCAAACGATAAATATCGTGTTTTCCGAGCGATGGAAATCATTCTAAGTTGTGGCCGCCGATGGAGTGAAATTTGGGAAGAACAAAAGAAAAATCCTCCGTCGAAAATTTTTCATTTTAGCGGATTTTGCCTTAGCCTTTCGGAGGATAGGTATCATCAACAGCTCAGAGAAAGAGCTGAAGAAATGATTCATCAAGGAATCATTGACGAAGCAGGAAGTGTTTATGAGAAATATGGAGACTGTCCAGGTTTGCAAAGCATTGGATATAGAGATGCAATAGAAATATATCTTGGGAAAAAAAGCATTCATGGATTTGGAGAAAGATTATTTCAGTCACACCGTTTCTTGGGAAAAAAGCAGAGGCTTCGATTTAGAAAAGAAAAAAGCCTCCTTCCTGTGGAGCCAGATAGTTTTTTCTCGCACTTTCACAAGATGGAAAAAAGGGCTTTCTAAACTAATGAAATTTCTAATGAACTTTTTATGATATAGAAGGTATTTCTGTTTTTTGGTATTTAAGATATTTATGAAGGATAAGATCGAAAATTGAGTCTCCTTGCTTCATTTTGGTTTTGGTTAATCCTAGCTATCATTGCTTTAGTTGCATATTTTAGTATTTATGTATCAATCCCCTTTTTCATTCGAAAGGGATTCTATGCTGTTCCCAATGAAAGCTCGAATCATAAGGGAAAGATACCTCATGCGGCAGGTCTCATTATCATCGGTATTTTAGCACTGAGTCTTTTCCTATGGATGATACTAGTTCGCTCAGGAAATATTGGGACAGAAGAGGAGAAAAGTATACTCACGAGTTATCCTATCAGCTGGAATATCATTTGCATCCTAGTCATCTTGATGCTGATCTCTTTTTGGGATGATATACATCCTCTTCCTGTGGTTTTTCGATTTGGAGTCCAAATTCTAGCTGTTTTGGTCATATATCCTTTCCTTCCCGAACAAGTTCTTCTTGGCTATGTTCCTCCTTGGTTTGATCGGGTTTTTTCTTTGCTTTTTCTCATTACTTTCACAAACTTCTTCAACTTTATGGATGGGATAGATGGGATTAGTGCTGTTGAATCTATGACCATTGGAGGAGGGCTTTTTCTTGCCTCTATTTTTGCTCCCTCAGTCTCAATGATGTTCATTGTAGGAATTCACGGTCTTGTTGTAGCAATCTTAATGGGAGTATTTTTTTTGTGGAATCGACATCCTGCTAAGATTTTTTTGGGTGATTCAGGAAGCATACCTCTTGGTTTTTTTCTTGGAATTTTACTTCTCCATACTGCAAGCCTTGGTTTTTGGGAGCTTGCCTTGATACTTCCATTATATTATTATATGGATGCTGGATTGACCCTTCTCAAGCGTCTGGTCAGGAGAGAGGCGTTTTGGAGGCCTCATAAGAACCATTTTTATAAAAAAGCCATTCGATTGGGTAAGTCGCATGATCATATCACAAATACGATAGCATTGACTAATATTGTTCTTTTGGGGGCTTCGATCCAAAGCGTTCGGAGCGATGAAATGGTAAATGAGCTTGCTATGCTTGGAGTTAGTCTTGTCGCTGTTTTTCTACTTATTATATGGATGCTGGAAGAACCCAATAAGAAAAGGAAAGCTACATCAAATCAGAAATCTCACTCAAAAGTATGAAATTTGTAGATCAAGTCGAAATTATTGTTCAGGGAGGCAAAGGAGGAAGTGGATGTGTAAGTTTTCAGAGAGAAAAATATAGGCCTTATGGAGGACCTGATGGAGGAAATGGAGGGAAGGGAGGGAATATCTCCATTCAACCTAATCCGTCTCTCCCTACGCTATTTGCCCTTCTTGTCAAAAAAAAATATGTAGCTCCATCAGGACAGCCAGGGAGAGGGCGTAATCAGAGCGGTAAAAAAGGAGAAGACCTTATCATTCATGTCCCTTTGGGAACTCAGATATATGATCCTTTTACTCGTCGCAAGCTGGCAGATCTTTTTCGAATTGGCGAAAATTATCTTGCAGCGACGGGAGGAAGAGGTGGCCTTGGGAATACTCATTTTGTATCTTCTGTCCAACAGACACCACGCTATGCTCAGCCTGGTGAGGCAACACAGTCAAGGCAGCTTTTCTTAGAGCTTAGTCTACTAGCAGATGTAGGACTCATAGGGCTTCCGAATGCAGGGAAATCTACTCTCCTTTCTGCAGTCTCGAATTCGAGGCCGAAAATTGCAGATTATCCATTTACCACATTAATTCCAAATCTAGCAGTCGTCGAAGGAGAGGGTTATCGTCGGCTCTATCTTGCAGATATACCCGGTATTATAGAAGGAGCCTCTCAAGGAGAGGGTCTTGGTTTATCGTTTTTGAAGCATATTGAAAGAGTGGGAGTCATCGTTTATGTATTGGACGGGAAAAGGCTAAACTTTGTAGAAGAAATTCTTCTCCTCCGCCAAGAGTTGGAAAGTTATAGTCATTCTCTTCTCGAAAAACCATTTTTGATAGTGGTAAACAAAGTGGATCTTTTTGACTATCAGAGCGATATGATTCAGGAAATACAGGACTTGCTTGTCGAAAAAAAGATTCTAGGAAAAGAGATTTTAAATAAAAAGGATACCTGTCGAATACACTTTCTTTCTGCAAAAGAAAAAAAAGGGATCGAGGGGTTCAGAAAATCTCTTTTCCTAGAATGTGCTTCTCAAACATTTGCAGAGAAAATGCTTTCCTGTTCATAAAGGATTTTTGATTTTTTCGGCGAGACTTCCCTAAAGGCAAGCCACGGAAACCACGCCTAATATCAAGATGCAAAATCAAATCCAAATTAGGACAACCCAGATTAGGACAAGCACAGACTGCAAAATCAAACCTAATCCTATACTAACACAGATAGTACAATAACACCGACTCTGTCAAGTGCACAAAATTTTCGTGGTCTGTCAACAAAAAAACAGGATAAATAGAAAAAAATTTGCTCAAAACCATTGGGACAAAATTGCCCGGATAAAGGATGGCTTTAATCTTAAATATCTACTATTTTTCTATTTGTCCTAATTTTGATTTGACTTTGCCGACAGAGACTCAAATCAAAATTAGGTGGATTTTTAAAGGTGGATTTTTTAGAAAGAAATAAGAGGGTGGTAATATGAGGCTGATAGTGTAATTTGTGCTATCTAAAGATGTAATCCATGCTATCTAAAGAAAATCCATCTATATCTTCTGAATCGTCTTTGCTTCCTGAGACTTCTTCAAGAAGCCCTATCGATCTTCGGAAAATACCATCGGCTTCTATCAGATTTTGTGGTGATTCTGGAGATGGAATGCAACTTACAGGCTTACAGTTTACTACAACAACAGGGATAGCAGGAAATGATCTTATGACTCTTCCTGATTTCCCTGCTGAGATACGAGCACCACAAGGAACAACTGCAGGAGTTTCTGGATTTCAAATTCACTTTGCATCACAAGATGTATACACGCCGGGCGATAAGATAGACCTTCTTGTCGCGATGAATCCTGCAGCTCTTAAAACAAATCAAGGAGACCTCAAAAGAGGTGGTATACTCATAATTAATTCTAGCAGTTTTCATGAGCGGAATCTGACAAAGGCTGGCTATGATTTTCATCCAATGGAAGGAGATGAAGGAGCTCGTCTCAAGGAAAAGTTTTCTGTAATTTCCGTTCCTATCTCGGAATTGACTCTCAATTCCTTGAAGGATCTGGAACTTCCAAAGAATCAAGCTGAGAGATGTAAAAACTTTTTTGCACTTGGAATGACTTATTGGCTTTTTGAAAGGAAATTAGATCATACACTTTCTTGGATCGAAAAGAAGTTTGCAAAAAAAGATATTCTTATAGAAGCCAACCAAAAGTTACTCAAGGCTGGCTACTATTTTGCAGAGACTTGTGAGTTCTTTAGTACTCGTTATGAGATTGATCCTGTCATCTCGGAACCTGGATTCTACCGCAATCTTAGCGGAAGTAACGCTATTGCCCTTGGTCTTCTCGTAGCCTCAAAAAAAGCAAAACTTCCACTTTTTTATGCAGGCTACCCTATTACTCCTGCATCGGAAATACTTCATGAGCTTTCTATGTACAGAAACTTTAATGTTAAGACCTTTCAAGCTGAGGATGAAATTGCAGCAGCAGCAGCAGCAGTAGGGGCATCTTATGGGGGAAGCATTGGTGTTACTGCTTCTTCTGGTCCTGGAATTATGCTCAAGGAAGAAGCGATCAGTCTTTCTGTTACTACAGAGCTTCCTCTCATCATCATTGATGCACAAAGAGCTGGTCCCTCGACTGGAATGCCAACTAAAACAGAACAAGGAGACTTGCATCTTGCTCTATTTGGGAGAAGCAGTGATAGCCCTATTCCCATACTTGCTCCTTTTTCTCCAGCAGACTCCTTTCTTTTGATACAAGAGGCTGTAAGGATTGCCCTTAGGTTTATGACGCCTGTTTTTTTTCTAAGCGATTTATATCTAATTATGGGTTCAGAGCCATGGAAGATTCCAGATACGGATCTCATTGCTCCTATTGAACACGGAATGATCCGAGAAGGGGACGATCCTTCTGGTTTTTCTGTGATGAAGCGGGATTCAAAAACCTTGGCAAGAAGATGGGCTGTCCCTGGTATAGATGGATTTGAGCATCGAATTGGTGGTTTAGAAAAGGATGTGGAGAGTGGAAATGTTAGTTACGACCCTCAGAATCATGAAAAGATGGTTCTATTGAGGCGCCAAAAGATAGAAAATATAAGCTCCTTTATCCCAGAACTTGAGGTTTTTGGAGAGAAGTCTGGAGGGCTTCTCTTGCTTGGATGGGGTTCCTCTTATGGTGCAATAAGGGAAGCAGTTTTGTCTTCTCGTGGAGAGGGGACAAAAGTTTCCCACGTTCATCTCCAATATCTCTATCCATTCCCACGGAACCTAGGGGATATTTTGCAATCTTATGATACTATTCTTGTCCCTGAGCTAAATTTAGGACAGCTTTCTTTTGTGATACAGGGAAAATTTGGAATCCAGTTGAAGAAAATGACCAAAGTGACAGGAAAGCCTTTTCTGGTCAGTGAAATTTATCAAAAAATAAGAGAGCTAGCATGAGCACAACGACCTCACTTACCAAAAAAGATTTTGTATCCTCTCAGGATGTGAGATGGTGCCCTGGTTGTGGAGACTATGCCGTTTTGAGTGCTGTGCAAAAGACACTTCCGCTTCTTGGAATTCCTAAGAGCAAGATTGTTTTCATTTCTGGCATAGGATGTTCTTCTCGCTTTCCTTACTATATGGATACCTACGGCTTTCATACCATCCATGGAAGAGCACCTGCTTTTGCAACAGGATTAGCCTTGGCAAGGCCAGATCTCTCGATTTGGGTCATTACTGGGGATGGAGATGGGCTTTCTATAGGAGGGAACCATTTGATACACGCAGTTCGTCGTAATGTGAATCTTAATATCCTTCTTTTTAATAACCAAACCTACGGTCTAACTAAGGGGCAGTATTCTCCTACGAGCCATGCAGGAACCTTGTCTAAATCAACTCCTTTTGGCTCTGTGGATCATCCTTTTTCCCCTCTTTCTGTCGTCTGCGGTGCAAACGCTGGCTTTATGGCACGCACCTACGATAAAGATCAAAAACATATGACCTCGATCTTTCAGAGAGCTTTTGAATACCAAGGAACCTCATTTGTAGAGATTTATCAAAACTGTGTAATCTTCAATGATAATGTATTTGAAAACTCAGTAGGAAAAGATGTTCGAACCCAAAATTTGCTTTTCCTTGAAGACGAGAAGCCTCTTCATTTTGGCGAAAATGAAGCAGAGGGGATCACTATAGGAAAGGATATGTCTCCTGTACGAATCAAAAATGCCCCAGAATCGAAGGAAAAGGCAATTCTACACTCTGAAAAAAGAGAGCTTTCCTATTCCTTGATCTTGAGTAGGCTTTCTCAGCCTCATTTCCCTGAAGTAATGGGAGTACTTCGCTCTTCTCCTCGACCATCTCTTGGGGCTTCCATAAAAGAACAAAATGATCAAATTACTCAAAAGCTTGGCACAGGAGATCTTTCAACGCTACTTCACTCTGGCGATGTTTGGAAAATAGATTCATTGAACTAAAGCCTTCTATAGTAAATAAATTATAGAAGATAAATAAATTCCTTCTATAAATACATAGATTATAGAAGAAATACATAGATTATAGAAGAAAACTGCCGAGAAATCGTGAAAATAGTCAATATTTACTAAAAACGACATTTCCTACTATTAAGTATTAACTATCATCTTAGTGAATATCTACTAAAATATGAGTCATTACTAGTAAGTATTCACTAAAAGAGGAAAGCCTATTGTTTCGAGAGAGAGGCTCTGAAAATGGTGAGGGCATTCATTCCTGCCATGAGCTTCTAATCACAAGATTCCCACCTTCGCGTGGATTCCTTTCATTATACTTCGCTCTGATTTTTCGGCGACTCGTCTAAAAGCTAAGCGATGCCTACTTTACTTATATTAACAATAATCCCGACTTGTCAGGCTTGCTCGACTTCGACCTTTCTCTGGAAAAATGGATTTGATATCAAAAAATTTACCAAAAAACTAACTTTTTCTTGACATATATTTTCTCTTATCTTACTCCAGTCATGGGCTTCGGTTTTTGAGCTAATTTTGCTCTATTTTCCTGTTATGCTATTTTATGCGAAAGGAAGAGAAGTAAATCTAACTATGATAAAAAAAAAGTAAATCTAATGAGAAAATCCCATTTACATCTAATCCACGGGCTGTATATCCCTCTATCCTTTGTTTTTTTTGCATTTGTTGGATGTGCCTCTGAGACCGTCCGTTTCCAAGGGAAAAAACTTGACTATCAGGACATGTGCAAGAGCGGAAGGATTACGGTTTGGGGAGAATCCCCCATCTTTAGTAGCATTTCGGGTGCTCGAGTGAAAGCCAAGCAGGATGCTTGCAGGAGAGCTGTCGAAAAATGTATAGGGGATGAGGTTGCTTCGATTACTGGTGTTTCCACTGGACGCTCTCTTCTCAGTGAGATCTATTCTAAGGCGAGAGGGATCTGTAGCAGAGATAGCTTGGTTAGTGAGAAAACCTATAAGGTCGATACGGTCAAGATTCTCAGGAGTTTTTATCGATTTACGGTATCTGGCTCAGACATCCGAGGAAAGATCGATTTGATGCAAAATCTAGTTGGAAACCCAAAGATCATGGTCCTAATTCGAGAGGAGTATTCCCTGCCTCCGAAAAAAGTGAAGGGTTTTTTCGCATCGGACGGTATTGCGTCTTCTTCTCTAAAGAAGTATTTGATTGGGAAGGGCTATCAGATCATTTCTGCTGCTAGGATAAAGAATCTTCTTGCCAATGAGACATATCTTTCTTCTACGAAGCCACAGAATATCGACACTCGTCTTCGAGATACAGCGTCCAAGGCTGGAGTCGATGTGTTGGTGATTGGGAGGGTGGAAAGCTACCCTCAAAACATCCCTCAACTGAAAGGAACCGGCCTCAAATCATTTCGAGCTGACGGGACTATTAGTATTATTAGCCTGTGGGGAGCGGGAAGGGTGATTGGGCAATATTCCAAAAATGTTGCTGGAGCTCATACAACCCCCTACACTGCTGCTCGGGCTGCTGTGAATGTTTTTGCCAACGGACGGGATAGCAGGGTGATAGGAGGAATGGCATCCTATACGGCCGAAACTCTTTCTGATGAGTGGGCAAATCTTACACGAAACAACCTCATTCGAATGCAAGTGAAGGGACTTTCCTCGACAAAGGCCGCTGGCATATTTCGAGATGATTTAGAGGTGGGAACAGATATTAAAAATATAAATGTAATTAGCTTTAGTAGAGGAATTGCGGTGTGGGAGGCAACCTACCCTGGTCGTTCTTTTGCCTTGGCAGATACACTAAATTTTTACAAAAGTAATCCAAAGATATTTCGAGTTTTGAAGCGGAGGGGGTGTTCTCCTCTTCGAGTCAATTCAGTACGAAGAGGATCGATTCGTCTTAGCTTTCCAAGGTCATGCAAGTAGTCCGGAAAATTTCCTGTATCATTATACCACTCTGCTTAGGGGTGATGTTGAACTGCAAGGAGCTCAAGACAGAAAAAACGCAAGATTTCGCTTCTTCTGCTAAAATCCCAATATCCATTGGAAGTCATATTCTTCATGTGGAAACTGCAACTACGCCAACGGTGAGGCAAAGAGGTCTAATGTATCGACCTAAGATTCGCCAAGATGAGGGAATGCTTTTCGTTTTTTCACGCCCCCAAAAAACAGCATTTTGGATGAAAAATACATTCATACCCCTTGATGTAGGCTATTTTGATTCAGATGCTACCTTAGTCCACTACTATACAATGACTCTAGATAATGGAAAGAAGACCTATCCTTCTATAGAACCAGTCTTATATGCAGTTGAAACCAATGCCAGATGGTTTCAGAAAAAAAATCTCAAGAAAGGAGCTACGCTCAAACTCCCTTATCCTATCAGAGGGTTTTAGTTCCACCTGACGGAAAAAATATGATCCCCTCAACTACCAAGAAGGATTCCTTACTAGAAGAAAGAGAGTCCATACAAGATCATCTTCTTGCTCAATTAAACGAAGTTCAAAAAGAAGCTGTTATTTCCAAAGATGGTCCCTTGTTGATTGTAGCTGGAGCTGGCTCTGGAAAAACAAGAGTCATTACTCATAGAATAGCCTATTTGATCAAACATTATGGAATTGCTCCTTGGAACATTGCTTCTGTAACTTTTACCAACAAGGCGGCTGAAGAAATGAAGACTCGACTTTCTCTATTAATCGGAAGAGCTTCTTCAAGTGTTTTTGTACGCACCTTTCACTCAATGGGACTTTACATTGTTAGCAGACATACAGACGAGCTTGGAATCAGTCAAGGATTTTCCATTGTAGATCAAAGCGGACAAAAGACTATTCTGAAAAAAATACTCTCCAAAGAAAATATCCCTCAGGATTTTTTAAGTCCAATTTCAGCCTCTTCTCAAATCAATCACTATCGAAACTTATTTCTAGCACCTGATGATGTACGGAAAGATGATGATACCTATTCTTTAACAATTGCAGGGGTCTATGAGAGATATCTTCACGAGTTGAGGAAAAATAACAGTGTGGATTTCGGAGATCTTCTTTATCTTGCCGTAAAACTTTTGCGAGAAAATGAGGATATTAGGGCATACTATCAAAATTTATGGAAATATTTTATGATAGATGAATACCAGGACACAAACCATACTCAATATCTTTTGGGGAGGCTGATTGCCTCAGAGCATAAAAATGTCATGGTTGTAGGAGATGATGATCAATCTATCTATTCATGGAGAGGAGCAGATATTGCAAACATTCTATGCTTTGAAAAAGACTATCCAGAGGCTAAAATTCTTCATTTAGAAGAAAACTATAGAAGCACTCCTATGATCCTTAAAGCAGCCTCTTCTGTAATTGCAAAAAATGAGGATCGACGATCCAAAACTATTTTCACGCAAAAAAATGATCCTCTTCCCATATTTTGCAATTCCTACAATAGCGAAGAAAACGAAGCCCATGGAGTCGTAGAAGCAATACTCTCATACCAGTCTAAGGGGATCCCTCTGGGGAAGATGGCGGTTTTTTATCGTACTAATGCTCAGTCTCGAATTTTTGAACGCGTTTTGAGAGAAAAGGCACTCCCTTATATTATTATAGGAGACATACGTTTTTATGAACGAAAAGAAATCAAAGATCTTCTCGCTTATTTGCATCTGATAGTAAATCCAAACGATGATATAAGTCTGGAACGAATCATCAATGTCCCAGCACGAGGCATTGGTCCAAAAGGGATATCCTCGCTCTATTCCTTGACCCAACAAGAACATATTTCACTTCTGGAGACTCTTCCTCTAGCTTCTAATATACAAGGGCTACGAAGTGCAGCTCGGATGAAACAGCTATATCAGAATTTCTATAGATGGAGAGATCTTTATGAAAATCAAGAGCTTCCTTCGTTGATAGCAGAGCGTGTGTTGGAGGAATCAGGCTATCTGAGTGCTCTTAAAAATGATTCAAGTTATGAGTCGGAAGCTCGAGTCAGCAACCTATATGAGTTTCTGGCTTCACTTCGCCAATATGAACAGGAATATAGCCAAGCTATCCCATCTGCCTATGAAGAAGGACGCGACCCAGAGAGTTTCTCATACGACTCAGATGACCTTTCTCAAGAAGAAAATCATCCTAATTTAGCGGAATATCTTCAGCGTATTAGCCTTCATACGGATAACCAGACGGTTCAAGAGTCTCCTGAAGACCAAGAAAAATCTCAAGAAGAATTGCAGGAAGAAAAAAGAAACTCCTGTTTGAATCTTATGACTCTTCATAGTGCAAAGGGACTTGAATTTCAATGTGTTTTTCTATGTGGATTGGAAGAAGGATATATTCCTCATTTCCTCTCTATCGAAGAAAACAATGTAGAAGAAGAACGTCGTCTTTTATATGTGGGAATTACTCGTTCTCTTCGTTATCTTCATTTGAACTATGCAGAGAGTAGGTGGATTTTCGGGAAGCCTCAGCCTCGAATCCCTTCTCGTTTTTTCTCTGAGATGGATCCTAAGGTCTTTGGAGAAGCAAGACTTCCTTTTTATAAGAGTGAACTAGAACAAGATATAGTCAGGAGGGAGATGAACTATGGGTAACAAAAATACTAGTCTTCTCAGGAGTCTATATTTACATGGCAATAATAGGGGGGAAAAGTATGAAAAGTGAAAGTATTAAAGTAGAAATAGATCAAGGGAGTGCATGGCTCTGGTTTGACAACCCCCCTCGGAATGAGTTGACTCCAGCGAACATGGAGGAGCTTATCAATATCCACGATAGCCTTGCAATAGACGATCAAGTCCATGTTGCTATTTTGGGTTCTAGAATTGAAGGCTATTTCTGTAATGGCTTCCAGCCTGAGATCTTCTTGGGTAAATCCTTGGAAGAACACCAGGATATATTTAGGCTACTTGTAAGAATGTTAAAGTCGCTTTATACCTTCCCTAAACCTCATATCAGTATGATAAATGGACATGCTATGGCTGGAGGAGCTGTGCTAGGGCTTATCTCGGATTATCGTATTGCTGCTGACCGAGGGCTTCGCTACAGCTTTTCAGAGGCGATGATTGGTCTTACTCTTCCTGACGTTCTTCTTGCAATCCTTAGGAGTGTGATAGGAGGGGGAAGGCACGTGAAAAAAGCCGCTATGGAGTCCTATGCCTATAAGCCTCCAGAAGCATTAGCAGTAGGTCTTTTGGATGCTATATATCCTTTGGAAAAACTAAAAAGCTCTTGTGAGAAGTTCATCAAAAGGCTACTTCGTTCTCACTTGGCAAGCCTCAAAAGCATCAAGAAAAATCTCCGTGGAGAACTAGTAGAAAAGTATTTTAGTCCAGAGCAGACAGAACGAGATATACTTACTCTTACACCTTTTCTCGGTCCGAGTTTGGAAGAGACGATGGAAAGAGTTCTGAAAAGGAAAAGACGAGACTGATAGTCTATTAACTTGTATTTTCGTTTTCCTGTGTGTCCAAATATTTTGCTCCTGAGCTAAAGTATTTCTTGTAAAATCATGCGAACCATTGAAAGCATACAGACTGTCTACATAGAAGAAAGCATCAAAAATGGATTAGCGGCGAGGGGTGTTTTGGAGCGACTTCCTAACCATGTTAAGGTTCAATATACAAATTCTCCGAAATCTATTTTACAAGAACGAGCTCAAAAAGGAAAGAGCTCATCCAAAGATGAGCTGATGATCTATCGTCATAAGGGGAGATTTTTATCGGGTTGTCCAGGATCGGATGGAATGATGTGCTGTCAGTATTTTGTTCTTCATTTGGGGCAAGGCTGTCTTTTTGATTGTCATTATTGTTACCTCCAAAGCTTTCTGAACCACCCTATGATGACTCTTTTTGGAAATTTGGAAGATCTTTTTGCTGAGGTAAACCAAAAGACCCTTGGCAAAAAAAACTTTCACTTTCGAATAGGAACAGGTGAATATACTGACTCTCTTGTCTTAGAGCCTTGGACGGGAATCTCCTCTCATCTAATATCTTATTTTGCAGATCATCCCAATGCGACTTTGGAGCTAAAAACAAAATCATCTCATGTAGAAAGTATTCTGGATAAAGATCACAAGGGTCATACAGTTATTTCATGGTCACTCAACCCCTCCTGTATCATTGAAGCTATTGAAGAAGGAACTTCGTCACTTGAAGAGAGATTGGAGGCTGCAGCCAAGGTTCAGAAAGCAGGCTACCGAACCTCCTTTCACCTAGATCCTTTGATTTACTTTGAAGGATGGGAAAAAGAATATCATCTTCTCATTGATCGTATTTTTGATATAGTGGATCCATGTCGTACAGCATGGATTTCGATGGGAAGTTTTCGCTATACTCCTGCTTTGAAAGAAGTGATTCAACGAAGATTTCCTGAGGATGAGCTTACTCGGCAGGGAGAAATGATTCAAGGAATAGATGGAAAGTACCGTTATTTTAAAACGGTGCGACAGAAAATGTTTCGTTCTATCAAGGCGAAAATAGAATCTGTTGACCCTCGCCTTTTTTTGTATCTCTGTATGGAATCTAGGAAGACTTGGAAGGATGTTTTTGGATTTATTCCTAGTTCAGCTAAAGCACTTGACAGCCTGTTTGAAGAAAGAAGAAAATCTCTTGAGTCCTCTATTGAGCCCTCTTTGGAGCTTGCATCTTCTTTATCTCCTCCATCTTGAAAAAATAGGGAAATGGGTTTTGATGTTCTTTGTACGGATACCTTTCTTTTGGATACCTTTCTTGCGGATTCCTTTCCTGCGGACTTCATGGACTTTCTTTGAGACTTGTTTTCTGTTTCTTCCATTTCTTTTTTTCTTTCTGACACATCCGCTTTCTTCGCAAACTCGTCTACTTGTTGCCCCAGAGGGAAAGCACTCCTCGATCTCTTCTGATGAAAAAGAAAAGATTCATCTAGTCCCTCTTCCTGAAAATCTTGTGCAAATTAATACTTCTCATAATGAGTATGCACCACAGATTAGCCCGGAAGGGAGTAGCTTGATCTTTCAATCAGATCGCCCTGGATTTCTGGAGGGCCAAAACCTATGGCTGAGTAGAGAGCAAAAAACCAAAGCCTCCCCCAAAGGAAAAACCTCAGTGGATATGAACTGGGAAAAGTCTCAACCCTTGAGTTTTCCTCAGAGTCCACAGGGAGATGATTTTGTTTCTTCAAATCTATCCTCTTTTTCAGTCAATACGAATGGTTTTGAGGGCTCCCCAGCCCTTCTTTATAGAAGTAGCCTTCCAATAGAGCTTTATTTCACTTCCTTACGAGAGAATCAGTCGGGGAGAAAGGGTTATTCAGGCTTAAACATCTATTTTACGCGTTTGGAAAGGGATCGATGGATATCTGAAAAGCATTTGAATGTAATCAATAGTGAATTTGATGATCGAATGCCAGCCTTGAATCAAAATGGGACTTTTATGGCATTTTCTTCAAACCGCCCTGGTGGATATGGAGGATACGATCTATGGTTTAGCATTCGGAATCAAAAGACGGGGAAATGGTCTATTCCTTGGAACGCAGGGGCTTCGATGAATACTTCTCATAATGAGATTACTCCTTGGCTTTCGCCGAAAGGGAAAATACTTTTTTTTAGTTCCGACCGTCCAGGTGGATATGGCCATTACGATTTTTATAGTAGCAAACGATACAATCGTTCTGGAAAGGGAAAATTTTCTAAATCCAAGCAAAAAATCAAAATCCAATGGAATACTCCATCTAATCTTGGAAATCCTTTCAATAGCAAAAGAGACGATGAGCATCTCAGTATCACTCAAGATGGGGCTTGGGCCTATTTTGCAAGCGATAGAAGGGATCCTTATGCACAGGGAGGTTTTGATATTTATAGAATCAAAATGCCAGAAAGGCTCCATTTTCCTTCCCAAGTTCTATTCACAGGAAGGATACTTGACTCATCTTCGAAGGAAATTTTTGGAGTAGAAGCAACGATACGTATACTTTCCGAGGATCAAACTATCGTTGTGACAAGTAGTGTAATTCGAAGTGCAACAGAAGATTCTCCTACCAACAACTTTGACATCTATCTTCGTTCTGGAAGGGTCTATCAGGCAGAGTTCAGCTCACCGGGCTTTCATCCGCAAAAGCTGATCCTAGATTATAGAGGGAACTACAAGGCTGGAAGGATTGATAAACATACCATCCTCTTAGAAAAGGTCACAAGAGAAAAGATTCTTCAAAAAAAGGACAGCTCCAATCCTTGCCTTGATGAACTTCCAGCATGTATAGAAGAAATCACTGTCTATTTTCCTGTTGATCAAGATACGATTTCTAACTCTGAGATACCTAAAATCAAGCAAGTTGCTCAGATTTTAAAAAGACATCCAGATACAGAAATTTACATTGAAGGACATACAGATCAAACTAATACAGATACTTATAACCAAAGTCTATCCGAACGAAGAGCAGAAAAGATTCGTCTTGCATTAATTGCAGAAGGAATTGCAAAAAATCGTCTCCAGACTAAGGGTTATAGCTTTGCCAGTCCTCGCATTCAGGACGAAAAAACCCCTCAAGATCGTGCTGCAAATAGAAGAGTCGAGTTTCGTCTACTTACACAGGAATAAATCCATTGGGTTCCCTATAGCTATCTGCTAATGTTTTGTATTCTTCAGAGCGTTTGCGAATCATCTCTCTTTCCTCTTCTGTAACCTTACGCACTGGTCGGGCAGGGCTTCCAATAGCAAGCATTCCATCTGGGATCTTCCTTCCCGGTGGCAGAAGGCTTCCAGCCCCCAAAAACGAATATTCTCCAAGCTCAGAGCGATCCAACATGATAGATCCCATCCCTACAAAAGAATAGTTCTTCAAAACACAGGCATGGAGAATAGTTTTATGACCAACAGTACAATTTTCACCAATCTGCACGGGAATGTTAGGAGAAGCATGAATGACTGAGAGATCTTGTATATTGGTATTTCTTCCAACCGTAATAGGTGCTGAGTCACCTCGAAGAACACAAGCAAACCAGATATTGGCACCAGAGTGAAGCTCTACTTGACCAATGATTTGTGTATCTGGACAAACCCATACCTCTTCTCCTATCTTAGGAATATGGTCTTTCCAGCGGTAAAGAGTCATTCCTTCTAAGTGAAGATGTATTTATACCCTATCCATTTTGTCAAGAGAAAAGTCTCTCATCTACAAGAAAAAATTAGAATAAGTCTGTCCTAGTCAATATTCACTAAAAATAGAAGTCATCACTAGTAAGTATTAGCCATCTGTCCTAGTCAATATTCACTAAAAACAGGAGTCATCACTAGTAAGTATTAGCCATCTGTCCTAGTGAATATCTACTAAAAACAGGCGAGACTGTTGTTATCTTAGAAGATCATGGCGGGCACGGATGCCCGCCCCATTTTCGGAGCCATGAAGCTCCGAAAATGTGAGCAAAGACAGGGTTTCCCTGTCTTTGCGTCCCCTCAGTCATGCCATGGACGGCATGACTGAGGTTTTATAAAATCCCCTCTCTGGGAATTGTAAAAATGACTAAAGTCTTGAATTTTTGAATTGAATACTTCAATGGGTTTTCCTGCTAAATCTGCACTACTTAGAAAACGTAGCAAGGTCTGATTGAAACGTTCGATTTTACCATTATGTGCTGGGGTTCGGGGTTTAATCAAAGCATGCTTGATTTGATTTTCCTTGAGTATCAGCTTCCATACCTGTCCATAAACTATCGGATTAGAGGCGTTCTAGGGGTTTTATATAGAAGAATAGCGTTTTTTGTGTGGATTTTCTTTTTTCATTCGATATCTTCCTGTTACTTTATATCTCTTAAAAACTTTATCTATTCCAGAGTGAGACAAGCGTATACCTGTTTCTAAATACAAGCAATTGGAAACAATATGTCCCCCGGTAAGTCCTGTCCTCTTGCGAATCTCAAGTAGCTTATGACTCAATTCTTCTCCAATTTGCCGAGGACTTGTTTTTGGTCTCCGAGATTTATCTTTCAAAGCAGTTAATTCATAGTTAGCTTTTTTCAATTTCCCAAGCCAATCATAGAAAGTC
>JABABJ010000034.1 GCA_014238275.1 Leptospirales bacterium
AGATATGAGTTCTAAATGGTCTAATAACGACTGGGATTTTGGGGATGATACTCAATACCCAGCCTTACGCTCCTCTACGGCAAATGACGATGGGACATATCCTATTCTCTGTGGTCAAGTAGAGTTACGGGCATCTCCTCCTGAAGGTCAATGCCAGTAATCCTAGTCAGGATAGGGCAGCTTGGATTTTCTCATGGATCGTGTGGTAGACAGAAGATATCTTGCTCAAGATAGAACTAGGAAGGGGTGGAGCTGGAGGTTTTTTGTCCCAGCTAATGGATTCGCAATAGTCTCGTACATATTGCTTATCTAAACCAAGGGGAATTTGACCTGGAAGATAATCACTTCTCTTCCAGTATCTGCTGGAGTCTGGAGTTAGAATCTCGTCAATTAGATAGAGTTTTTTGTTGTTTATCCCAAATTCAAACTTTGTATCTGCAAGGAGTATACCTTCTTTTCCTACTTTTTCAGAAGCAAAGTGATAAAGTGATAAAGATGCCGCTTCAATCTTGGAATACAGCTCATCTCCAAGCTCTTTTTTCATCAAGGATATGTCGACATTTTCATCGTGCTGACCGTGTATTTCTGATTTGCTTGTTGGAGTGAAAATAGGTCGAGGAAGTTTTTCTCCTAGCAAAAGACCCGAAGGAAGCTCTTGACCACAGACATTTCCCTTGCTTTGATATTCTTTCCATGAGCTTCCTGCAAGATATCCTCGAACAATACATTCAAAACCAATTCGTTCTACCTTCCATATATGGGCAGAGCGACCCTCCAATTCGGGATAAAAACAATAAGGCTTTGGAAATTTCTTCAAGTCACCTGTTATAAGATGAGTTTCCCAGTCGTATTCTCGATTCAGCCCCTCTTGGATAGCCTTTTGGAACCATAAGCAGGATATCTGATTCAATATTTTGCCCTTGTCTGGGACTGTTTCCGAAAAGACAATGTCAAAAGCAGAGATACGGTCACTGGTAAGCATGATAAGCGATTTTTGATCGACTGAATAAAGGCTACGAATCTTACCTCTTAGGAACGGTTCGGGGAGTTTCAATCTACTAAAAGAGCTATTCATTGTGGTATAATTCACATGAGAAATGGATTTTGTACAGGACTTCTAGCTTAGGACTGTATATTTGTAAAGATCTTTTTGCATTGATTTTTTGACTAAGTACTTAGGAGATCACGAGTATTTTTTGGACAAGAAATTTTCTTATCGAAAGTTACTTGACTTTTTTATATCTTTCTAAAAGTTGTATGAAGGCAGTTTGTTTGGAATTGCTCTTCTTTTATATGATCATTCGAATACCACTGATGCTTCTGTTTTTTTTATATTTTTGCGGAATGTCTATTGAGGAGCCAATCACCTTCTTCTTAGATGATGGAAGTGAAGTGATTCTAGGTGCCCAGACCAACTCCTCAGGAGGACAAGATTACATCGTTGCAGGAGGTGGAGGAACAGTAAGCTATGAACTGTATGAAAACACGAACGATAGGAGGAATCAAGGTATTTGGATCAACCTAAGCCTTTTGCCTCAGCAAGCTATTACTTCTGAAACTCTTTTGCCTGGTACGGGGCAAAGAGGCTATGCTCAAGGGGATACTTTTAGTGGTATTGATCACTTGACTGCTTCTCAAAGTGCAGATGTTATTTTTGGAAATGAAAGAGATAATATCTTAGAGGGATTAAACGGAAATGATATGCTTCGCGGAGGAGAGGGAAATGATACTCTTCGTGGAGGGAATGGAGGGGATGAACTTTTAGGAGAAGGAGGAAATGATATACTTTGGGGAGACAATGGAAATGACACCCTTGAGGGCGGCGATGGAAATGATATTCTTTATGCAGGAGAAGCAGATGATGAGAATAATCTTCAGGGAGGAAAAGGTGATGATGAATTTCATACAAGCTCAAGTAGAGATCGTATCTTTGACGACCAAGGAGATGATGTCTATCTTATACGATTGAAAGGAGGAGATGATCATATTGCTGACTTGAATGGAGAGAATCGTGTCATATTTTTGATAGAAGATAATGTCCCTTATAGCCAAGAGAGCTTTCAGTTGAACAAGATAACTCAGGGAAGTATTTCTGCACTTCAAATTTCTGTTTCTTCTGATCAAATCATACTCAATAGCTTTTACGAGCAGGCAGCAAATTACAGCCTCTATTTCCAAACGGAACAGGGAGATGAAGAGATTAGTACTCGCTCGATTGGAACCATTCGTGTTACACCTATAGATATAGAAAATATAACCAACTAATTTCGACTTTACTTAGCTAGTAGAGAAAAAGATTAACCCGTTTTTTGAAATTTTGCTTTCTTGTCTTTATGAAGAGAGCTTTGAATCAAAGATTGTTTGATTCTTGGCTTGGGAAAAGTTCTTTTTTTCAGCATACTTTCATTGGCGGCAGAAGAAAGATTATAGAAGATGTTTCTGAGATTTTCTAATTCCTCCCTGATTCCATCTTGATTTAGCCCGCAAAATTCGACTGCTGTATAAAATAAACCGGCTTTTCGCCAGCTCCTAGAAACAATACAAGGAATATGAATTGGAACTGAACTTCCTTGCAACAATTCTGAAAAAATTGTGATCTTCATGAAGGTACCTGGTGAATATAGACAGTCAGATAAAAAAGATATCCCTTCTCCTGTCGTCTTAATAGGCATAGCTTTGTGTTCTGTTTCTTTTGCATATAAAATATCCAAATGAAGATCAACACGAGGAAAAGAACGAGATACTACCATAACAATCCTATCTGACGATTGGTTTTAAAAAAGAATACTATCCTTTTATAAGAAAAATAATATTTTTAGATGAATGCAATAGGGGTAAATGAGATAGTTACGAAATTACAAATGACTCTCCATTTGGAAAATATAGTGGAATCAAAACAACTCTAACTCATTTTCACAGACCCTATTTGTTATTTGCTTATCGAATCAGGCGAGGAAACTTTTCTTCTAGTTTTTCTATTTTAGGCTGAATGAGAAAGCTACAGTAAGGTTGTTTAGGGTTTTCTTGGTAATAGTTTTGGTGATAGCTTTCTGCGGGATAAAATCCATCTAAAGGTAAAGGAGTAATTTGAGTAACAATAGGACGTGAAAATATCCCTGAATTTTCCATCAATTCTAGCGACTCTTCAGCTATCTCTTTTTGCTTCTGGTTGCAATAAAAAATAACAGATCGGTACTGTGTACCCTCATCTGCTCCTTGACGGTTGAGAGAGGTAGGATCATGTGTATTCCAGAATACCTCTAGGATGCTTCCGTAAGATAGCTTTTGAGGATCAAAGCTAATTTGGCAGACCTCTGCATGACCACTACTCCCACTACATACGAGACGATAGTCTGGTCGAGGAATATCTCCTCCCGCGTAGCCTGAAATAGTCTTTTGAACGCCTTTGAGCCTTTGGAAGATAGCTTCCACACACCAAAAACATCCAGCTCCTAAAAATGCCTCTTCCGTTTGTAGCTTCATTATCTTTGATGAACATAAGAGGATTTAGGTTTTCTAACAGGGATAATTCCCAGTACTTTTTGGAATTGAAGCAATTTAGCCGTAGAAGGAGAGTGCTGTTTTATCATTGCGTAGTAGTTTATCCAAAAACGCCGAGATTCCGAAAAGGAAAGTGCTCTAACAGCAAAGCTATGTTTTTTATAATTTCCCTTAATAGGAAGGATTCTAATTCTTTCCAGACGACCTGTCTGTTTGCTAAAATCCAGAAAGGAGATGATATTATCGCGTTGGTACTCGTTTCTACTTCCAAAAAGAAAGTTCCCCAGTGAATAAATGATGACACTCTTTCTATATACTTCTATCGATTGTGGTATATGAGGATGATGACCAATAATTGCAGATGCTCCATTACGAATTAGCCTCCGTGCAAGAAGGATTTGCTGATTAGAAGGATACTGAAAATACTCTCTTCCCCAGTGAATACTGAGAATTACCTTAGCTTGTTTACTTAGTTCTCTAATTTTTTGTAAAATGACACGGTCAGCAGCTCCTGCTCTTGAGGAATTACTGTAGATGCTTTTTGCACCCACACGAGTAAAAGAAAGAATCGCATAACGTCTCTTTCCGATTCTAAATCGATAGGGTTTTCGAGCCTCCTGATGATTTCTACCTGCACCTACTGTCCCAATCCCTTCTTTCTTAAGAATCTGCAACATTCGTATGAGTCCCTTCTCTCCCATATCCATACTATGATTATTTCCTAAAATAGCCAAATTGATACGAAGGGCATGAAGAAGAGGAATATTTTTCACATTATCATGAAAGATATAAGCTTTATTAGGTAGAGGAGAACCTTGATCTGTAAGAGAGGTTTCCAGATTCAATGCACGAAAATTTGCCTCCTCAAAAATAGAGATGACTCTTTTTATAGGAGACAGGTAGCCCGATCTTTTTTGCAAATCAGAAATTCCCCAGCTAAAATGAGTATCTCCTGCAAATAAAAGAGTATCATATAGAACGCTATCCTTAGCAAGGAGTTTCTGGAGTCCTTTCTTTTTTTTCCCTATCAGTTCCTGTCGAGGAGCTTCTGACTTTACCTTTATGGAATTACAATATAAAGCTATCATAGATAAGAAGAGCAAGAGAAAAAAAGTAGCGAGAGACATAGAGATTCCTATTTTATTTGGTAGCAAGTTTAGAGATCGAAAATTGATAGGATGCAAAAAAATATTTTTCAAAGCTATTATGAGTTTTTGCAAAGAATGTTTCATTTCTATCTTCAATTTAGAGAATTTTAGCCAAGAGTTTCACGAGATTCTTTTCGTTGACTACTGTAATGTGAGTTTCTTTGTTAAGTTCTTGTTCTGCTCCTATCGTTAGTTTGGAAGATGCAATAACAAATCCTAGCTCTGCTTGTTGCTCTTTCATATAACTTTGGTGGTCTCTTAAAAAAATATCAGAGATAGGATAATCTTCCCATTTGCGAATTTGAAAAAGAGCTGAAATTTTTAGATTATTTTTTTTCTTTGCAAGGAAATTAGCACCATCTGAACCAGTATATTTGAGTCTTTCTTGTAGAACAAATCCAAGTTCAGAAATTAGTCTATTACATACATCTAGGAAGGGAAGTGTCTCCAGAGAATTGAACTGTTTGATGAAAGAACCTTGAACCTTCTTGCGACCTATTTTATTTGTAAAAATATTTTTGAGAGATTGCTCCTCTTTCGAGAAAGGAATATCAAACTTAATTTCCTGTTCCAATCCAGAAAGTTCATAAATTGCATCATCAGAAAAACGAGTCTTCAGCCATTTTTTCATATAATACTTCAAATCCAACCCTCTCTCAGAGATTTTTTCTACGGTTAGTTTTCCTTCCTTCAATTCTCGGCGGAAATCAGAAAAGAGCAAAATGAGTGTATCTTCGGGATCTCTTACTTCAAGACTCAATAGCATATCTTCTGCTTCCTGATAATCTGCTGCAAAAAAAGCTTGATAGAAAGTAGATATTCTTGAATCTCTTTCTTGTTCACGCCATTCCTGTGCAAGAACAATAGAAAGGCATGTTTGTGCATATTTAAGGGATTTTTGATAGTCCTGAATCATATAACAGCAGGCAGCGGCAAGACGATGCACAATATAGCTTATATATGGATCCATCGTAAGACGTTCTTCCACATAACGACGAATGATTTGATAGGCTTTTTTTCCCTGTCTCATATTGAAAAACATGAGAGAAGCTAGGAAAATAGCTGTTTCGTTTTCGGGATCAAGAGAGACTCCTTTTTGTAAGGAAGTGATTGCTTTTTGTTTCTTATTGAGCATTGCTTGAGTTACTCCTCTTGCTATATGATATTCACTTACGTCTGGAGCTGTTTGAACTAAAGGTCGAAAATATTTTTCTGCAAGATTAAATTCTCTTTGGCCTATGGAAAGGAACGCTAAATAGGCGAGGGAAGCTTCATGATAGGGATGAATTTGAATTACTTCTTTAAAATAAAGGAAAGCCTCATTCAATTTGTTTTGATCATAGTAAATAGTTCCTATTTTCAGGAAAATATCAGAAGGATTGATTTCTTTTTCAAAGTGGCCAATTCGTTTAATTTCTAAAAGATGATTGAGTACTTGATCTGTTTTTCCTTCTAGCGAATCAACTAATGCCATATAGTAATGAGGGAATGGGTCATTTCTATTCTTTGTAAGACGGCTTTGAATGATCTCTCTTGCTTTTACAGAGTCTCCACTTTGTGCCATCTTAAAAGCACGATGGAAGATACTCCTCTTATCTCTTATAAAAATAAAAAATCCAGCTACAAACATGATAATACTAAATACAGTCAATAAGAGATTTGCGAGAGGAATAGAGTAAGTCACTTTTTCTTTCGAACCTCTGTACTCTCCAATAATATGCTCCTAGCGAACAGGAGGAGTTTCTCGTAATAAGAGATTAGAAGTAGTATATTCCAGAAGAAGGTATGCAAGTTGCTCCTTAGAACAAAGTCCAAATGTAGTTTGTTTGCCATTTCTATCCAATAAAAAGATTGTATTCGGGTTATCACCAAAGCCTGTAAAGTCTCGATAAACTTGGTTTGCACAGATTAAATCTAATTCTTTTGCTTTGAGCTTTTGGGAGGATCCTTCTGAGATATTATGAGTCTCGGCAGAAAAACCAATTCTATAAAAATTAGAGAGTTGAGAAGCACGAGGAATAATAGACTTCAGTATATCCACAGTAGGCTCTAATTCTAGGGAGACTTTTAACTTTTCTGAGTTGAAGAACTCATTCTTTTTAATTTTATTTTCACCGCAGAATGGATAATAAAAGTCAGCAGGAGCTGCTGTCATAAATAAAAGGCAAGAATCTTCCAGACTGCTATGTACTGCATCGTGCATTTCCTCTGTTGTTTCCACTGAAATATTGATGGCACCTTCTACTTTATCGTAGGGAGAATGCACAGGACCACAGATATAGATAACTTTCTGAAATTGCTTCTTGGCAATTTGTGCTAAATGCCATCCTGTTTTACCACTAGCTGGATTAGAAATAAATCGAACTGGATCTAGCCATTCCCTTGTGGGGCCTGCAGTAATAATTACTGTATATAAATGCATAGATCTCAATTAGGGAGATGTCCCTTCTCATAAATTTGAGTCAGAGTTTTTTCTATATCTTGTATAGGTGCCATTTTACCGCGACCAGAATCTCCACAAACTACTTCCCCTTCATGAGGTGAAATGACAAAAACACCGTCTTGTTGAAGAGTTGCTATATTTCGCTGAACAGAAGGATGGTTGTACATATTAGGGTTCATAGAAGGAGCAATAATTACAGGGCATTGAAGAGCTAGATAAGTACTGGAAATAAGCTCATCTGCCGCTCCATGTGCCATTTTAGCAATAGTATTTGCAGTTGCTGGAGTCACTGCAAATATTGCTGCATGATTTTTAATATCTATATGAAGCATTTCATCTTCCCACTCTGAAGTAAGGACTTTGTTCTGACTCAACGCCTGAAAGGAAGCCTTTCCCACTAGTTTTTCTGCTGATGAGCTTAGTATTACTTGTACTGGGTATCCTTGTTTGACTAAATTCCTTACAAGATCACAGCTTTTATAGCAGGCAATGCTTCCTGTAACTGCAATAACGATATATTTTTGTTTCTGCTCCATTTTTAACGTTGAAACATTCGATCAAGTTGTTGCAAAGAAATTTGTACCATGGTTGGCCTCCCATGAGGACATCGCATAGGCTCTTTGCATTGTACAAGCATTTCTAAAATATCACCCATTAGATCCCACGAAATTTGATCATTTTTCTTAACAGATGCTTTACACGCCCTCATTGCAGCATAATCTTTATACAAGCAAATCCCTTTTTCCCCTGCAAGCACTCTTGGGATAAGCTTCTGTACCTCCTCTTGGATCGATCCTTGATTCAGATAGATAGGAACTTCTCTCACCTTGTATGCCTTTGGACCAGCTTCTTCGATACTAAAGCCACTCTCCCAAAAATCTCGTTGGTGCTCAAGTATTTTTTCTAGATCATCAGGAAGACAATCTATCACGATAGGACTGAGAAGAGCCTGCCTTTCTCCTTTCTCTGCAGAAAGCTTAGCAAGCATCTGCTCATAATTGATCCTTTCATGGGCTGTATGTTGATCGATAATATAGAGATTACCATTACCTTCTGCCAACACATAAGTTCCGAAAATAGTTCCAAAACGATGCTCAAAACAAAAAGAAGGCTTTGGCTGTTCCAAATCTGTCTTAGACTTGGAACTGGAAGCTGTTGTCAGCTCTGAAGCTCTCTTTTGTTCCGTCTGAGAGGAATATGTATGGTGCATGATAGTGTGAGGGAAAATCATCCGATCTTCTGTTTTGTGCTCCAGCCGTGGATTTTGACGGTTTGTAGAATAAGTATTCGCGGTAAATTTATCAGAAGATAGGAGACTATTCAAAGCAAAAGGCTCTTTTTGTTTTAAGGAGGCACTCAATCCTTGCACAATTAAATGATGCAGAATTGACTGATCTAAAAGGCGTACCTCTCTTTTCTGAGGATGTACATTGACATCTACACGAGATGGTTCTATATGCAAGAATAAAAAAAAGCATGGATAAGCTCCATTGGGAAGGAGTTCATCGTATGCCTTTCGAACAAAAAAAGGAAGATTTTTGATCTCCACTGGTCTATGATTTACAAAAGAAAACTGGGTATCTCGAACAGCTTTATGGTAATCCGGAGAAGAAATAAATCCAATACACTCTATACCACCGTAAGAAGAATAAACCTTCAAGAGACTGTTTTGAAGCTTTTCTCCATATATGGATCCAATTCGTTTTTTTATACCTTCCAGTTGTTGTTCAGATTCAAGAGAAGATAGCTTTCCTTTTTCATCTATCGTTCTTTTCCACACAGAAAATTCTTTTCCTTCACGGGAATAGAAAAAGGAAGTCTGAGGTGAGCAAAGAGCCAATCGTATGAGTTCTCTATAGTTTTTAATATTTTCAGATCGTTCTGATTTCAGGTATTTACGTCGTGCTGGCGTAGAATAAAAAAGTTCATTTACGGTAATTGTTGTTCCTTTTTCATGAGCAATTTTCTGTGTTTGGAGGATCGTTCCTCCTCGCGAGATAATCTTTGTTCCAATGGAAGGAGACAAGTTTTCTTCTGTAGCTCTACGACTTTGAATCTCGAGTTGAGAAACAGAAGCAATTGCTGCAAGAGCCTCCCCTCGAAAGCCAAAACTCAAGAGCATTTCAAGATCGTACAGGTCCTGTATCTTAGAAGTAGAATAACGCGTTAAGCTCGCACAAATATCTTCTGAATGAATGCCAATTCCATCATCCTGAATCATAATGCTTTCCATACCTCCCTTTCGAGTATCAATAGATATACTTTGAGAATCTGCATCTAAGCTGTTTTCTACCAGCTCTTTTAGGACGGAAGAAGGAGAATCGATGACTTCCCCTGCTGCGATACGGTCGATCAGAAGAGAAGGTAGGGGATAGATTCGAGTATTCTTTGTTTTTTGTGAAACAGTTTGTGACATAATTTAATATAGGAGTTCAGTCCATTGAAAGATATTCAATGTATCCTCAAGACTCCATACTTCACTTAAAAAAATTGACCTAAGAATAAGGTCAAGAGATAAATCATCCTAGGAATAGGAATTAGCTATAAGTATTTAGCAAGATTAGGCAAAGTCAAATCCAAATTAGGACAGAGAGAAAAATAATAGATATTTAAGACTAGAGCCATCCAACTGTTTTTTGAAAACATAAAACACGAAGGAAATTTCTACAAACAGAGCTATTGTACGTTGACAGAGGCTTCAAAGATATGCAAAGAATGTTGAATACAGTCTTCTATTCTTGCGATGCGAGTAGGTTCCCTATCAGAAGGGCTTGATAGAGCAGACAAATGGTATATTGAGGAAATATCTGCCTTTTACACCAATGCTCGAACCCTAACACAAAAAGATGTGTTCAAATATGCAGCGAAATTAAATAACATGTATAGAATTTCATTGAACGAAAGGACTGCTTGTCCTAATCTGAGATTGATTTAGCCATTCAAATACTTATATTTTTTGATTTTACGACGACAAAGTTGCCTCTAAATCAAAAAATGGCAGCATTTCCTGCGTCATAGATGATTTGAGGAAGAGAATGTAATTCTATGTCTATTTCTGCCTATCGAACACTTGGTGCTTTTTTTCGAGTACAGTCTAGAGTAAGTCAAAATAGTATTTTTCTCACATTCCGGCATGAAAATCATATCTGTGAGCTTACTTTTGGGAGTTCATTAGATATCGCTGCAGAGATTGCTTCTGGTCTCAGACAAAAACACTTCAAAGAGAGGAGCAGAGCCTTGTTCTTTGCAAATGTATCGTGTCCATCTGTATTGACTCTGATGGCAGTTCATCTCTTGGGAGGAGTCGATTTTTGCGGTGACCCCAATATAGACGAAAAAACAGCACTTTGGCTGATCAAGAAAAGCAAAGCTGAAATTATTTTTTCGGATCGTCTAACTCTTTTGAAAAATATCAAGAAAAAAAGTCCAAATGTAAAGACAGTTTATCTGAGTTGGGAAGACCATCTTGGAAATAGCACTATTTCATATTTATCCCAAATTCGAAGTGCAAAAGAAAAACAAAAAATTCTAGCGAAACAAGATAGTCATCAAAGGCTTTCGGATGATCCTGCTTCCGTATTATTTGTCAAAAAAGGAACAGAAGAATATCCACTTGGTACAGTTTTAACTCATCGAGGAGTTTTAGCAAATCTTAGTTCATTTGCGATGGTCTTTACGTCTCCACAGAAAGAAAAGATATTATTGGATCAACCCTTATTTGACCCTTCTACCAGATTGATGATTTATTGGTGTATGTACGCAGGAAGCTCTATATGCTTTGCTGAAAGAACATTAGATGAGAGGGATTTCCAGGACTTTCATCCTACAAGAGCTGTTTTGACAGCAGAGAAATACAATCATCTTTTCTCGGACTTCTTTTTTCGATATGTTTACACAAACAAAAGACCGATTCAGTATCTTCTTTTTCAGGCGTATCTTCGGGCAAGGGAGGTGTTATATGCCCTACAAACTAAGACTGCTGATTGGGCAAATTTTTTAAAACCTCCTGTATTTTTCGTGAGAACTTTAACTCTCTTTATTTCTGGAATATTTCGTATTCTTTCCAAATGCTGTTTGGAAAAGAAAGCAAAATTCTTTTTAGGGAAAGAGCTCCGTACGATCCTTTTGACAGAAGGAATGATCAATCAGGAATATAGTGCTATGAGGAAAATCTTAGGAATGAAACTTTTACGAGCCTTTTGGCTGGCAGAATCCTCTCATATCATTTCCTGCCAAAGCCTCTCTTCTCGCTATCATGATGAAGATACCTTTTCTCCCCAATACTATTCTGCTGGAAGGCTCATTCATGGAGTTGAGCTGAAAATCCTCAGTCCAAACAAAGAAGATATTACTGATATTCTTCATGCAGAAGGGGCCTTGTTTATTAGAAGCAATAGCATGATGAAGGGTTATTTTGACGATCCTGAGTCTACTGAAAAGGTTTTGGACCCATCAGGCTGGCTCAATACAGGAAAGCAGGGAAGGATTGGCCCCAGTGGAGAGCTTCAGATATTCCTTTGAGAATCCATCCTATCTCTTGCTACGCAAAAAATAAAGGAAAGACTACGACGAATCAGATATGGCCACCCTTGCTGCTGCTAGGCGTGCCACAGGTACACGAAAAGGAGAGCAACTTACATAATCTAGTCCTTGATGATGAAAAAAATCAATACTTTTGGGATCACCTCCATGCTCTCCACAGATTCCAATCTTAAGGTCTTTACGCACCTTTCTACCTCGTTCTATCGCAATTTTAATCAGCTCACCAACACCTTCTTGATCCAGAGTTTCAAAGGGATTGGCTTCATAGATTCCATGTTCGATATAGTCTTGTAGAAAAACACCAGAATCATCTCGAGAGAACGCAAGTGTCATTTGGGTCAGATCATTGGTTCCAAAGCTAAAGAATTGAGCATGAGAAGCAATTTTACCAGCCTGCACAGTTGCACGTGGAACTTCGATCATCGTCCCAACTGAATACTCAATGGTTTCTTTTGTTTGGTTAAAAACCTCTTCTGCTACGCTGTCAATCAGTTGCTTTTGCAGAACAAACTCTTTGGGGTGTCCTACTAAAGGAACCATAATCTCTGGATATGCCCGTATACCCTTTTTTTGAACTATGGACGCCGCCTCTAGCACAGCACGAGCTTGCGTTTGAGTGATTTCTGGAAAAGTAATACCAAGACGGCAACCCCTATGACCAAGCATAGGGTTATCTTCTTTATGGAGCTTGCTTCTTCTATAAATTTCTTCTGGACTAAGGTTGATATGCTTGGAAAGCTCTACATCTTGCTCATGCGAGTGGGGAAGAAATTCATGGAGAGGAGGATCTAGTAGACGGATGGTTACAGGAAGCCCTTCCATCACCTCAAAGATATGGATAAAATCATCTTTCTGGTATTCAAGGAGACTAGAGAGTACTTTTTTTCTCTCGTTTTGATTTTCGGCAAGGATCATCTGGCGCATCATCATAATTCTGTCTTTTTCAAAAAACATGTGTTCTGTACGGCAAAGACCAATACCCTGAGCACCGTAAAAACGTGCTGTTTTTGCGTCTTGGGGGGTATCTGCATTAGCTCGGATCATCAAACGACGATATTTATCAGCCCATTCCATGATGGTTAGAAAGTATTTGGCTGTTAGGCTTGGCTTGTCTACTTTTTGATTCATTAATTGATCGATTTCAGAAGGCTCTGTAGGAAGGCTTCCTTGGATTATTTCACCACTGCTTCCATCGATGGAAAGCTCATCTCCCTCTTTCAATTCCACTTCTCTTTCATCTGTGATAAATCTGATGGATTTCCCTTTTAAATCTATCCTTAAACTGGAGCAGCCTACAATACAAGGCTTATTCATTCCTCGAGCAACCACTGCAGCATGAGAGGTCATACCACCCCTTGCGGTAAGTATTCCAACAGAATGTTGCATTCCTATAATATCCTCAGGGCTTGTTTCTGCTCTAACCAAAATCACCTTTTCTCCCTTTGTAGAGGCTTGTCGCGCTCGAGAGGAATCCAAAATGATCGTTCCAGAAGCAGCTCCAGGACCAGCATTCAGTCCCCTGCCAATGAGTTTCCCTTCTTGAATAGCATTTTGTTTGAGTTGAGTCGAGAATACAGGAGTCAGAAGAGAAGGAAGTCCCGTAGGATCAACTTGCATCAATGCCTTTTTTGCATCGATTTTTCCTTCATTATACATTTCAACAGCTATTCTCAGAGAGGCTGCAGACGTACGCTTTCCATTTCTAGTTTGGAGAAGGTAGAGCTTGTTTTGCTGAATCGTAAATTCAATATCCTGCATATCACGAAAATGGTCTTCCAAGCGTTCTTGAATAGAAAAAAGTTTTTGATAGGCAGAAGGCATATCCTTTTCGAGAAGGCTGATAGGCTTTGGAGTACGAATCCCAGCAACCACGTCTTCTCCTTGAGCATTGATAAGATATTCTCCATAGAAGGACTTCTCTCCAGTAGATGGATCTCGAGTAAATGCTACTCCCGTAGCTGAATCATTTCCCATATTCCCAAATACCATCGATTGGATCGTAACTGCTGTCCCCAAGTCATGAGGTATATTGTTGAGCCTTCGATAAAATACAGCACGTTCATTATTCCACGAGGAAAATACCGCCTCAATTGCCTGATGAAGTTGTTCTGTTGTATCCTCTGGAAAATCTTTTCCTGTTTTTTTATGAATCAATTCTTGGTAGTCATCTATGATTCTTCGAATCGATTGAGCTTTCAATTCAAAATCTTGTTGGATTCCCTCTTGTCTTTTATGGTTTTCAAGTATCTGTTCAAACTCACTATGGTCAATTTCCAGAACTACATTTCCAAACATTTGGATGAATCTTCGATAGGAATCAAGAGCAAATTGCTCGTTCTCTGTTTCTTCGCTAAGTCCCTCTACAGTTTTTTGATTCAAACCAAGATTGAGTATAGTATCCATCATTCCAGGCATACTAACGGGAGCACCTGAACGAACAGAAACCAAAAGAGGTTTTGTTTCACTTCCCAATTTCCTTGCTTCAGGAAGGGAATTCTCTAAGTCTTGTAATTTACACTTGATTTCTTTTTTAAGATCTTCTGAAAGACCATTGGTAGGATGCTTTTTCTCAATATATTCCTTACAGGCATCTGTTGTAATTACGATTCCTGGGGGAACAGGGATTCCAAGACCTGCCATTTCAATAAGGTTGGCTCCCTTGCCTCCCAAAATATTGCGACCAAGCTCCTTTCCTTCCGCTCTTTCTTCGCTAAACAAATAAACCTTTTCTTTCATTGTAAATACTGACGTAGAAAAATACTAAACAAAAACATAAAACTTCCCTATCCTCTAATGAAGTGTTGATATTACAATACTTTTTTTGATATTTTTCTAATATTTTGATCAATTTTTTATTGACATGTTTTTTGTTATTTCCTACGTTTGGAGTTGTGTCTTACGATAAAATGATAAAATTGCTTTCATTTTGAGTAGGTTTTTGGGGACAAAAAAAGTTTTCTTGGCTTTACTACAGAGAAAAGACGAGAAGATGGCTGAGGGAAAGGAAGGGATAATCCAGATATAAATGAACGAACGTTTGGGAAGTCTTCTGATAGAGCAGGGGCTTATAGAAGAAAAACAGCTTGATGAGCTTCTTGAGATTCAGCAGAAAAATCCGATACGGCTTGGGCAGCTCATCGTAAAACGAGGCATATTGACCGAGGAGAAGCTCATGAATGTCTTAGCCAAACGCTACGGCTATCGTTATCACAAACATCTCCATTTTCACTATGATGAAATTTTTACCCGTATTCCCTTAGCTTTTATCCACAAAACAAATATGGTCCCAATCCAAAAGACTGCTAAGACCATTACAGTAGCCATAATACATCCAGAAGAAGTTCATTACATGGATGATTTTCAGATGTTTTTAGAGCCTTATCGAGTGGAATTTATCCTTTCTGGAGAAACAGAAATTCTGCGAATCATTCACGGAAAATTTGATCAGGCAGTTGCAGCAGCAGATGAAGTCATTAGTGGGATGGACAAGGAGGAGTATTCTGAATTTGAACACATTAGTGAAAATACCCTCGACATGGCAAATGAAGCCCCGATTATCCGCATGGTAAATGCAGTAATGACACAAGCCGTTCAAGAAAGGGCATCGGATATTCATATTGAACCGGGGGCGAAGTCCCTTGATGTTCGCTATAGAATTGATGGTATCCTCCACCTTCGTCTTCAGCCACCTCGTATTGCTCACGCAGGCCTTGTTTCTCGTATTAAAATCATGGCAAATCTTAACATAGCAGAGAACCGTCTCCCCCAAGATGGACGTATTAAAATCAAACTCACAGGAAAAGATATAGACATACGGGTCTCTACGATACCAACTCAATATGGAGAACGTATCGTAATGAGGATTTTGAATAAATCTGATACGGTCTATAATTTGGAAAGTTTACAGATTTATCCTCATCTTTCCCAACAGCTGCAAAAGATCATCCATGAACCTAATGGTATCTTTCTCGTGACAGGTCCAACTGGTTCTGGAAAATCAACTACTCTTTATGCTGCCCTTTCCTCTCTGAACGACGGAATTAAAAATATACTTACTGCAGAGGATCCAGTTGAATATGAGATCGAAGGAGTAGGGCAGATGCAAGTTCAAGATAAAATTGGCCTTGGATTTGCCCAAGCACTTCGTGCTATGCTCAGGCAAGATCCTGATATCATCATGGTAGGGGAGATTCGAGATGAAGAAACCGCAAGAATTGCTATCCAATCCTCTCTCACAGGTCACTTTGTTTTTTCCACGCTACATACGAATGATGCCCCTTCCGCGATCACTCGTCTTATAGACATGGGAATTGAGCCCTATTTGATCACAAGTACTGTCCGTGCTGTTCTAGCCCAAAGACTTGTGCGTAGGATCTGTTCGGAATGTAAGAAATCTTACAGCCCTCGAACCGAAGAAATTCAAAACCTTGGAATGGCTATCAAGAATCTTCGTGGAAAAAAACTTTACTATGGGAAAGGATGTAACGTCTGCCTTGGAACAGGCTATCTTGGACGTACTGGTATTTATTCTCTTATGCATTTGACTCCCGCAGTACATACTGCTATTCTTCATGGAGAAGACGCTACAAATATTGGAAAGAAGGCTTCCTCAGATCCAAAATTACCAATGAACAGCCTCTTGGAATATTCCTTTCAAAAAGCATTGGACGGAATCACGACCTTAGAAGAAATTATGAGAGTTACATAAATATTCAAAATGCCTATTTTTCATTATCAAGCCCTCGATCGAAAAGGTCGAAAAAACAAAGGAATTATCGATGCACCTCATCTCACCTCTGCTAGGAGTATACTACGAGGTAGAGGGCTTTATCCTCGTTCTCTTAAACAGGATGCAGAGAAGAGAGAAAGAGAGTTATTCCCTGCCTTAACACGCCTCTTGTATAGTGTTTCTCGTCGAGATGTGGCTTTTTTTGCACGAAGACTTGGAACCCTCTTAGAAGCAGGCCTCCCATTAGATCGAAGCCTTGCCAATGTCTTGGTACAAACGGAAAACGATTATTTGAAAAAAGCATTAATTGAAATACGCTCTGATATTGTGGAAGGAGATACTCTTTCTGTAGCAATGCAAAAGCATCCCTCTATTTTTCCTCCGGTCTATCATCACCTAGTCTCTGTAGGGGAGAAAACAGGTACTTATGAGAAATCTTTGCTTCGTTTGGCTGAACTAGAGGAATCAAACGAGAAATTACGTTCTAAAATTGTCAGTGCTTCTATCTATCCTGTAATCATGCTCTTTCTCTTGGGGGGAATCCTTGCCTTTCTATTGGCAGTAGTTTTTCCTCAGGTAAAGCAGCTTTTTCTTGAGTTGGATGCTGAACTTCCTCTCATCACGAAGATTGTTATTGGAATTTCTGATCTTGTCACTTCCCAATGGAGCATTTTGCTCATAGTAGCGGCTGGGATAGCTGTTTATTTCTTTTTACAATGGAAGAAAAAATCACCAGGGAGAGAAAAGTGGGAGAAATTCGTTCTAGGTCTTCCCATTCTAGGCATTCTTGTACAAAAGGTACTTATAGCTCGTTTTTCTCGAAATCTAGGGGTCATGTTGGAAAGCAGAGTACCCTTGATAGCAGCACTCCAAGTCGTAGCAAAAGTAGTCCGCCACCATATCTTCTCAGCGGAAATCCTAGATGTAACAGAAAAACTCAAGGAAGGGAAATCCCTTTCGGAATCCTTCCAGAAGTCATCCATTTTAAATATTATGGTTCTTGGGATGCTGTCGGCGGGAGAAAGCTCTGATACAGTCCCTTTGATGGTATCTAAAGTAGCAGAGGTAACAGAAAGAGATGTGGAAACTAGCGTCGAAAGGGCTTCAACCCTCTTAGAGCCTATCATGATCATGGTGATGGGGCTTATGATTGTGATCATTATGACAGCGATTCTTCTTCCAATGTACAGTTTGACAAATCAGCTCCAATTTTAATAAAACCTATTCTCAGAGAGGGAGCACCGCAGCCCTTATAAAACCTAATGTTTTGCAAAATTAAGTCAAACTGCATACTTCATTAAATGGATTGACACCTTTACAAGCATTTCAAGAATATGCTCCTAATAAATATGCAGCTTGAGTGTAACTTATATTTGTAGGTTTCACATCGTGGATTTGATAATATTTACTAAAAAAAACCTTGACAAGAAAATCTAGTATGGCTGTGTGTGTAAAATAGATTTGCTGGAGGTATTACAAAGCATGCAAAACAACAAACCCAAAACACTAGACAACGGGGGATTTTCCCTATCGAAAATATTTTTTCTTTTAAAAATATCTTTCCCAAAAATATTCTTTTTTGGAAGAAAAGACTTACCATTTTTCCATTCTCCTGAATGGAAAGTCAGAAAACCTTTTCCTATATCTTCTTTAGAAAAATCTTCTTTAGGAAAATCTTCTTTAGGAAAAAGTAGCCGACGATCATCCTTTCTGCTAAGACAGGGACTAACGCTCATTGAGCTTTCGATCGTTATCCTAGTACTTGGAATTATTATGGGTATCCTTTATGCGAATCTAAACCCTGGAGATGCTACCAAACAGGCGAAAAAACTTCAGGTCAAACAATTAGCAGCTGTTCTTGAGGCCCAATGGAGTCGCTATGAATTAGAGCATGAGCCTCTCACCGAAGGGACTTCTTTGGAAGAGTTGACCCAAAAAACAGAGACATGGGGCGGTCTTAAGCAAGAACAGGTCATGGATCCTTGGAAGCGTCCTTATTTCATCTGTCTGGATGAGAGTAGTTCACGTCAGATTTGTAGCTACGGATCAGATGGAACTCCTGGGGGCGAGGAAGGAGAGGCTCAGGATTTCTATCTTACGGAACAAAGCTCTTGGCCAGCTTGGATGGGAAGCTCTGTGAAACAAAAGAACTAGTGCACACATAATATCAACAACTATCAGCTTCACTTCCATTTAGAGAGCTTTGAAAGCATTGTTTTATGTATGCTTTTTCTTTTTCAAAACACCTGATAAAACTCCACAAAGTTGTGGGGATTAAATCCTTTCGTTGTTGTAGCTTCTTTTGCTACTCTTGGAAGAGGGGCTTAACGCTGATTGAAACAGCGGTAGTCATTTTGATAATTGGAGTTTTGATGAGTCTGAGTGTCTCTTTGTTGAGAGGTCTTCGCGTTTTTCGAGACAGATCGGATGAGTCTACTGCTCTTGCTTCTCAGCTGTCTTTTGCACGGAATGCTGCTATCAAGTCTAATCAAACCGTTTATTTTGAAATTGATTTAGATTCTCAATCCTATTATGCTTATAAGATGAAAAGAAGCGAAGAGAAAGTGAGCCGTCATCCTGTACTGAAAAAGACAACCCTTCCTCCTTCCAATATAATTGTCTCTGTTGTTTCACCATTCACATCAAGCAAAGAAACAGGAATCATCAGGCTACCCTTTCTCCCTTCTGGACTGGCTGAAGAGATCATCATTTATATGGGAAAAAATTCTTCTGATATTCATTCTACCATAATCTATCAGCGCTACTCTTCCAAAGCATCTGTTTTTAAAGGAAAAAAGGAATACCATTTGGAAGATGAAGAATGGGAAGAAAGCGGAGAAACTCAATAATGAAGAAATATTCCAGCACAATTCCCTTAAAAGAGATGAGCAATACACGTAAAATAAGTTTTCCATCCATCCAATTCCGATATGGATTTACTCTTGTGGAAGTAAGCCTTGCCATTTTTGTTCTTTCGATTGTTCTTTCCATTTCTGTCCTTTCTGTGGCAAGTGCATTTAATCTTCAGACGGAGTCCGATCGACTCTTAATGGCTGCCAGACTGGCTCAGGAAAAACTCACGAAACTCAAAAATGATCCTGATTTGGATGTAACAGATTTGACAGAAGAAATTAGCGATATAGATAGTGTATACAATGGCTATATATATACGGTTCGGGTTCGGGAAGAAGAAGTAAATCTTGCAAACATTGCAGAGGCAGGGGCAACAGGAGTTGCTTTGGATGAACTTCTTCCATCTGTAGCAACAAATAAAAAAGAAGAAGAAAATGAGCTTTTTGCTGATAACAATTTAGTATCACTTGGCTCGATCCGTATTTGGAGGATTACAGTTTCTGTAAAATATCCTCGTGGGAGAAAAAGAGATGTATATGGTAACTATAATGTGGAAACAATACGGAAAAGCTCAGGAAGTAGAATCTTTCAACGATAACTGTACCCTTCTTTTCTTAAGACTTATTTCATGAGAAAAAAGAATGAGAATCAAAGGTTATTCCGTAGAGGATTCACTCTAATTGAGCTTTCTATTGTTATTTTGATCCTTGGTATTCTTGTTACAGTTATGTTTACTACATTAGGAAGTCTTCTTCAAATCATATCCTCTGCTTCCCCTTATGCAGATGCGAAAAAGCAGACCTTTTTTGCCCTTCAGGTACTTCGTTCAGGAATCAATCAGGCCTATTACCTCCGTAATCAAAAGCGCCTCTGGTTCATTGGGAGAAAAGACGGTGATGGAGATTTTCGACAAGATCGCTTAACCTTTGCCTCAGTAGATCCCTCTGCGTCAGAACTTGGTCTTCCTTCTGTAAGAGAAGTATCTTATTATTTGAGGCCAAATCCTGAAAAAGCAGCAAGCTATATTCTCACCACTAGAGAAGATCAGATCATAGATGATGAACCAGGCAAAGGAGGAGCACATTATGAAATTCTTTCAAACGTACAATCCCTAAAATTTCGCTATACAAGAAATGGAAAAGACTGGTATGAGGAATGGGATAACAAAAAATATCGTTCGCTTCCGCTTTATGTAGAGATAGAGTTGAAAATAGAGATTCAGTCTAAAGTTCATTCGTTTACTGTTTTGGCACGCCCTGGTTTAAATATTAAATGAGTCTTAGAAAAATGAAAGCCGTAAGTCTAAAGACCGATTCACTTAGGAAAGGGGCTGGAATCCTTCTTTCTGTAGGTCTTTTTGGAGTATCTGTTGCTCTTATGACCGCAGGCTATGTACGTAAAGTTTCCAATGTTTATGGCTCAGCACGCTCTTTATCAGATGGCTTTCGAGCTCGTGAGCTTGCCGAAGCTGGATTTGAGACTGCTCTTCTTGTTGTCGGGAAAATCCCAGAACAGTTTTTATTTACAGAGGCAATTGTCAGTTCTCCTCCCGCTCTTCTTTTGAGCAGGGACTGTAGTAAAGGAGGGAGATGTATTGGGCATTACCTTCGTTATAATGTGATTCCAGAGGATGGCAAATTAAATATCAATCATCTAGTTCGTTCTGATGGCGAACAGAATGATAGTTACGTGCGAATTTTTGAGCGTCTTTTGGAAAGTTTTGATCTAAATCCAGAAAACGTTGGTTCTATAGTTGACTGGCTCGATGAAAACACAAATCTCTCTTTAGGAGGAGCAGAATCCAATCATTATGAATCTCTGGTACCTTCACTTAAAATCAAAAACACCTATATGTATTCTCTTTCTGAGCTCTCAATACTGAAACATTTTAGTAGAGAGATCGTTTATGCTCCTCAAATTCCCGATGGATGGGAAGAAATACAAAAAGAGCTTGCTTTTCAGACAGATGCCGAAGAATCTCTTCTGACCAAAGATGATTGGATTCTAGCCAATAACATTACCGCCTATTTACCTTATCAGCTTTTGGGAACAGAAAAGATCAATATCAACGCAGCTCGCTATCATGTCCTTTCGAGCCTTTCTGATGCAATGACTCGTAAGGCTATTCTGGCAATTTTCAAGCTAAGACAGGAAAACAATGGCTATATTGAAAATCTAAATGCCTTAAAATCTCTTCCAGAATTTCAAGCAGAAGGTGGCAGTGGAGGCTTAACTTTATATGAAGAAGTTGCAGGTACAGGATCAGTATCAGGATTTTTAAAGGCCAGTTCCAGATTCTATAGAATTACTGGGATCGGTTCTATTACCTTACTTTCCGATAATAGTGAAGAAGAGAGCCTTGCTGTCCGGCGTGTATCGGGAATATGGGATAAGGATCGAAAAGCACTCATTTATTATTCAGAAGATTAACATTCTAATGTTTTGAATAAATATTTATATTAGGTTTTAGTAAATTTTCAAGGAATAGATGGACTCTTATTTTTACATTATATTTGGTCACTCAAGAAATGATCTCATATACGAATTCCTAGTGTTCGTATTTTCCTGTGGAACCATCAAATACCTATATTTTTCGATTTTATGGAGACACAGTATACTTACAATCAAAAATGGTCAATATCTTCTGTGTCTCGTAGGAGCTAAAAACAGAAGCATTTTTGAATTCTGAAAGGTGTTAGAATGTCTTTACTTCGACAAAAATATCTTGTTATAGATTATGGAACATCATGTATACGGGGAATTCTATACGAACGAAGCATCTTTGGTTCCAAAATTTTACGCTGTGAAATTCTGCCTGTTGTTTTCTTCCAAAAATCCAAAGGGGAAAAAGCTTCTTCCAATGAATCAAGTATCTCACAAAAAAAAGAAAACTTTTCAGAAGAAACCGTATGGGAACAGTACGAATATAATATCCAACGGTTTGTAGAATCTTTTTTCCCTGATGAAGAAAACTTTGCGTTGCTTCTCCCTTCTCATAGGCTTCATATCCGTTCTCTTTCTATTGTAGAGGCTGATCCAAAAGAGCTCCCAAGAATCATTCCCTTTGAAGCAGAAGAAAGCCTTCCATTCTCCCTAGATCATACAGAGGTAATTGGTCGAGAATGGGGAAGTTTTGAAGATCACATTCATGTACTTTGCTTTGCTTCTCAACACGAATTTATCAAAAAAAGAATTCATCCTCTTTTACATGATAGAAGTTCAATCCACCTTCTTGTACCTGATTCAGCAGCTCTTTTCAGTTTTGCAAGAGCTTTGGACCCTGAGTTTAGCAAAAATCATTATCTCCAAGTCAATATCGGTGCTTCTCATACCATCCTAAATGTAATAGAAAATGGAAATCTTTCCTTTAGTCGCTCCATTTCATACGGAGGTAATGACTTAAACGAAATCATTGCTCCAATTTTTAATTCTTCAGATCCGTATGAAATAGAAAAAAAGAAGCTATCTTTAAAACTATATCTGCATACGAAGGACGAGAAGGTGGATCCTTCCTACTATCAACAAAAATCTATTAGCAAGAAAAGCCTAGTATCACTTCTCGAAAAAGTCAAAATATGGGCTACACATTTATGTCGAGAAATGGACCGTTCACTTTTGGGATCGAAGGTATCTGATTCATGGAATTTATATCTTAGCGGAGGAGGATCTTTGATTCACGGCCTAGATCAATGGATCGAATATCAATTAAAGCAACCTGTAAAGAGATACCCTGCTTTTTTCAATTCTGACATACCTATAGAACAATTCGCCTGTGCCTTAGGAGGGAAAGAGCATTGCCTCTTGCCTGATCGTAAAAAATTTGACTTTCTGGATACTCCCTTTGGAGCGACCCTCAAAAAGAGGGTTTTTCAACTCAAACTATTTGCTCCCCCTTTATACATAGCTGCTGCTTCTTTATGTATACTCCTTACTTCTTTTATTATGGGAATCATCAAGGATCAATCACAAATTCGTCAATTTGAAAAAAATATCCGAAAAATCAGCGAAGGAATACCAGGTCTTTCGCCTAATCTTTCCTCTGATAGAATCCTTTTAGAAACTAAGAAAATTTGCAGAAAACACCTGCAAAATAGCAGAAGAAACGATACAAGAAGCCTTGTTTTATTGAAAGAATTGAGTCAAGTGATTCCTCCTATAGAAGAGATGTTCCTTACCTTTCGTAGTTTTAGCTACAATGAAGGGGATATAGAAGTGGAAGTCGAATTGAGAAGTGTTGGGGATTCCAATACCTTCCTTGGCAAGTTTAACAAAAACGAGCTCTTTTCCAAAGTAGAAGTAAAGCGAAGAACTATTCTTCCAAATCAGCATGTGAGAGTTGTATACACTTTCAATACTACCCAAAAAAGCGAGGTTCTAAGCTCCTGCAAATAAACATTCAAAAGCCTTCTTCCCATAATGCTACGATAAGAGCTATAGACCTAAATTATACTCGAACCGTAAGTATACTTGACAAAGCTACTAAACAAATATGGAAAGGTATTTGTCAATATATCGATAATAGATCTATATGAAATTTCTTGAAAAACTAGAGTCAAGGGAAAGACTTTTTCTTTTAGGAGGACTTCTTTTCTTAATCGTAATCCTTATCGTTTTTGGAGGGAAGGGGTTACGCCGTCTCCAAACTGGAATTGGAACTAAAGTCACATCCCAATACGAAAGTCTTCAAACCCTTCAGCGTCTCAAAAACCAAATCCTTGGGATGGGTCCTTCTCAAAAAGTATCAGATAAGAGTATCTTTTTCACAAAAGTAAACGGGTTTTTAGAAAAGCATAATCTTAAGACTGTTAGTATCAATGAAAACGAAAAAGGGAATAAAAACGAAAAACGCTATAGAGTAGTGGTTCGTCTCCAGTCTGTTCTCATGCCGAATCTTTTGAATTTTCTTCACGATATAGAGTTTGAACGTAGTATGAAAATTAGTGTGGAGTTGCTTCGAATTCGACGTTCTATTTCCAAAAAGCAAGTATATGATGTAAATGTTACTGTTTCCACACCAGGAGGAATTTAATATGCCAACCAAAGATCACTCCACCACGCCTGAAAAACAAGAAGAACATACAAAAAGAGATATTTCCGAAGAAAAAGACTGGGAAACAGAAGACCTCCCATATACGGAGCAAACATCAACAGGTCTAAGTTTTCGTCAGAAGATTCAAATAGGAGGGGTGGCTATGATTTCATTTCTATTGTTTGCAATCCTTTTATTTCCTTATCAAAAGATCATCCAAAACTATCTCTTTGGATTGAGCGAAAGGACCCCTCTCAGTTTTAACGGGATCACGATTCGTCTATTTGGTACAAGCAATCTGCAAGGTATCCATTTTCAGCTTTCCCCAAAGACATCTATGCAAGTAGGAAATGTCGAAGCTCGTATGTCTTTACTGGGGCTTTTGCGAGGGAATGCTCATGGGAAGCTTAATCTGAAGGACTTCCAGTTTGACACCTACCTTGCATCTCTCTCTATCTCTGATGCTCTTCTTAAGATCAAACTAAATCAGTTTAAGAGTCCTCCTAACAAATGGGAAGGTCAGACAAAGCTCGTCATTCGTGGTCTTAAACTTGTGGAACTAAATCTTTCTCAATTAGCAGGTATAGGACTAAATATTGAAGATATTCGCTTTCAACAGGCAAGTTGCACCTTATTGTTTCGTAACGGAAATGTGCAACTTTCTTCTTGCAAGATACCTTCCAATTATTTCACTCTAAATCTCAAAGGGAATTCCCGTCTTCCTTCCCAAACAACAGCAAATACTCTCAATGTAGAATTTTGTATCAAACCATCGCCTGATTTGGAGGAAAAAAATTCTGAGCTCATGGGATTCTATCTCCTTGCGGGAGGTACTTCGGGAGGTGAGCTATGCAAGAAAGTTCAGGGAAGTTTCTTACATCCAAAAATATCAGCAAAAGAAAATAAATTCACCCGTGAACAAAAACCCTTCTAAAACCTCTCAGAAAAGCTCTAGCAAAAAAAGCTCTAGCAAAAAAAGCCCCCCTATGCTTCACAATAGAAAAGCACGCTTTCGGTTTGAAATTCTGGAGACATTAGAGGCTGGAATCGTTCTTTCAGGAAGTGAAGTCAAGAGCCTTCGAGCAGGGGGAGCAGATCCAGGGGATGCCTATGCCTCTATTGACGGTACAGAAATCTATCTTGTAAACTTTCATATCCCTCCCTATGCCCATGCCAGTTCTTTCAATCATCAACAAGATCGTAAAAGAAAACTCCTCCTCAAAAAACGAGAAATCCAAGATATGAAAAGCAAAGTCAATGAGAAGCGTCTTACCCTTCTTCCTCTTAAAATTTATTTTAACTCCAAGGGATATGTAAAAATTCTTCTTGGATTGGGGAGAAGTAAAAAAAAGTATGATAAACGTCATGATCAAAAAAAGGCTGAAGCTGATCGAGAGATCCAAAGAGCTCTTAAAAAAAGGACTCTTTACAATTGAGTAATATGAAAAATCAAGGCAGGTATCTGCCAAAAGTCGTCCTCCTCGGAAGAAAGAATTCTGGGAAGTCAACCCTTTTGAACGCCCTTTATGGGAAAAGGAGAAGCATTACAGCTGAAATGCCTGGCCAAACGCGTGATATACTAGAAGTAGAAGTAGAACGTGATGGGTTACATTTTTGTATCGTAGATATGCCGGGTCTCGATATGGATCCAGAAGAACCCTTAGGGAAAAAAATTATCGATCGTTCTCTTGAATACCTAAAAAAGGCAAATTTAGTATTTCTAATGCTTTCGGTTCCAGCCCCTCGCCATGAAGACTATTTTTTCTTGGATCTAATGCGAAAAAAGGAATATTCTTCCAAACCTGTGATCTTTGTCGTAAACAAAGCAGACAATCCCAGTCAAGACTCTCAGATTCTTCCTGAGTTTTATCAAATAGGGCTTACACACTGTATTCCTGTCTCTGCATTGGGAAGGCGAAATCTTAAACTCCTTCTTCAGAAAGCAGTTGAACTTCTTCCTTCTCTCAAAGCCCCCGCCAGAACGACTGAAGAAACAAGCAAAGGCAACAATATAACAAACGAACAACTAGCAGTCAAAACATCTAAAATGCCGAGTATTGTTTCCCCAAAAATCTTGATTTCTCCCAAAAACCAGGAGCCACCCCTAGAAAAAGCCTCTTCTACTGTGTGTATTGCTCTCGTCGGGAAGACTAATGCAGGTAAATCTACTCTCTTCAACTATATTCTTCGCCAAGAACGTTCTTTAGTTTCAGAAATTCCTTGTACAACACGAGACTATGTCGAAGCTACCTTAGAGTATAAAGGGAAACACCTTCATTTAAGAGATACAGCAGGGATTAGAAGGTCTTCTGTGCTTCGCTCTTTGGATAATCAGACTGATTTTTATAGTTTTGCTCATACTAAACGTGCGATTCAAAAGTCAGAAATTGTAGTTCATCTTATGGACCCTCTTGTAGGTTTGACTGAGCTCGATAAGAAAATTTGTTCCTTGGCTCAAGGTCTAAAAAAAGCAGTTCTCTTTGCTGTATCTAAATGGGATTCCTTTCAAGAGGATAAAATATGGAAAGCTAAGGAGCTCAAAGACAGAGCCTATTTTTTATTTCCACATCTCCAAAAACTTCCCATAGTATTTTGTTCGGGTAAAAACGGGGAGGGTGTCTCCTCCTTATTGGAAAATTGCATTGAAATGAGTCAACGGATGAAAATTCGAATACCCGTTTCTGAGTTAAATTCAAGCCTAAAGAAATGGAGAGAGCTTGCTCCCGAAAGTGGGAGAAGGCTTAAAATTTCCTATGTGACTCAGACCAGCGAAAAAGTTCCAAGTTTCCTTTTCTTTGTCAATGATGAAAGTCTAGCTCCTTCTTCTCTTCCTCTTTATTTAGAAAATTGCGTTCGAAAACAATATCACTTAGCAGGCCTACCCATTCAAATACGGATACGAAAGAAAAGATGACTTTCTTATCCCTCAAAGCTCAAAGACTATTCAATATTTGAGTTCTTAGAAGTATAATTTACTCCCTAAGAAGTATAATTTACTCCCTAAGTATTGATTTCAAGCTATTTTTCGTCTCATAATAGTAAGAAGTAGGTAAATAGGTCTATTTTTCAGTGATGAAACAACAATAAATGATAGTATTAATTAGAAATATTGCTTAAAAAAATTTTTATACAAAATATTTTTTTAAGCAATATTTTTCTTGCCTAAAAATCGTCTCTATCCAAAGGTATGCTTGACAGTAGGCACAATGGAAACAGGAAGCGAACAACAATTTAATTCTTCTTTGGAACGTTTAGAATATGCTATGAAGATCAAAGGAATTAGAAGAAAAGATCTAGCAAGAGTATGGAAGGTCTCTATGCCTAATATTACCATGCTCATGTCAAAAAGAGTCCATATAAATCGAACGAAAGCTCTTGCTTTAGAAGCAACTTATGGGATCAATGCTGACTGGATCCTAAACGGTCAGCAAGCTATGATACGTGATGCTTCTCTAACGGGAAGCCGACAAGAACTGAGAGGCTTTATCTTTGCCAGACGTTTTGATAATCTTTGTCAAAATCTTCAAAAAACAGCCCATACCCTTCTACATGCCTTAATTAAATTCAAAAACAGGTTTCATCGAAAAAAACAGAAGATGAAACCTCCACAATCATAAAAGAGATGAATCAAGATTCTAAAAAAACCAAGAGATGAATCAAGAAATGATTTGACAATAGAGCAAGTAAAAAGCCAAGAAAAGAGTGTGGATATCAGAACAGGATTCGGAATAGATTTTCATAGGTTGGTTTATGACTCTCAGCGTCCTTTCATCTTGGGTGGGGTAAAAATAGAATCAGAAGGACTAGCTCTTGAAGGGCATTCAGATGCAGACATTCTGATTCATGCCCTTAGCGACTCTCTCTTAGGAGCCCTTGGACTAGGGGACATTGGCGATTTTTTCCCTGATACAGATCCTGCGAACAAAGGGATGGATTCTAAGAACATTCTTTCGTTTGCATTGAAACATCTCTCTGATCAAAACTTTTCTATTTCTAATACCGATCTTACCATGATTGGAGAAAAACCTAAAATAAGTCCCTATAAAACTAAGATACGATCTTCTCTTGCTGAACTCTTAAATATCCCTTTGGCTCGCATTTCGCTCAAAGCAACCAGCACGGAAAAAATGGGGGCAATTGGAAGGAAGGAGGGGCTTGGATGTGTGGCTAACGTGCTAATTATCCAAAAATACAGCTAAGAAGAGCAGTACTTCATTCTGAGGCATTTATAATCTCTCGTCACTTGTTCGGTTTTGAAGCCTTTTTTGTAGAAGAGGCCTCAGAAGTCCGTCCCAGAAGGAATTCAAGCCCTTGCCCTACAATATCTTGGCTATTCTTAGCGACTTGGCGTGCTGTCTTCGTAATGATGTCTCCACTTAATGCAGAGGTCAATGCCTCAGAGAATCCCTTTTGAACCTCAGCTCGAAAATCAGGAAGTAGCTCCTTGGCTGTTTCCAGCATTTCCTCCCTGAGGCTATTTTGAAACAACTCTCCAGCCTCTTTAGCTTGCTTCCTGATCTTTCCCTTAAAGAAAAAATGAAACGCTGCATAAGCAAGGGCAAAGGTAAGTAGACTAGAAAGCAGACAGGATAACAGTACGATAGGGATAAGAGGTAAAACTGATTCCATATTCTTTAGAGTATCAACCAAGTAATTCTGCGATATTTTTTTGTCAACAAGTATACAAGTGATTATATATTAATGTGACATAAGATACCTTATCGGAAGTTGAGTCTCTACTTACTCCCATTCGATAGTGCCAGGGGGCTTTGTTGTAAGATCGTAAAAGACAGAACCACATCCATCGATCTGAAGCAATCCTTCTGTCATTTCTTCTAAAAGCTGCCAAGGCATCTCATATACAGAGGCAGTCATTGCGTTAAGAGAGCATACAGGACGAAGGACTATTGCCTCCTCTTTCGTCTTTGAAAAAGAAGGATATATAGGAAGAAGAATCACGGGGAACTGCCAAATAGAGTGGTAAATATCCTTTGCAAGTAGGAACTTTCCGATAAATGAATCACATCTCTGTAAGATGAAGATTCGCTCACGAGAGAGGAAGGAAGAAGGATGGGAACAAAAGAGATTTGTGTGTGAGTCATAGTGATTGGGCAAGGAATCCTGCTCAGAGAAATTCAGGCAATAAAGCACCCGATTGCACTCTGAAAGATGGTTAGGAATTTGAGACGCAAGTTTCAAAAGCTCTGACCAATCTGGTCTCCTTTGGGAACTTTGGGAAGTCTCAGAAAACAGAGCAAGACAACGAGAATAGCTTCTTTTATCTCCTTGCACACCTACAGAACGAACAGGAAGGAAAGAATGACGAAGTCCCATTTTGCTAAAAGAGGGATTACGGAGAAATCCTTTGGTATCATATTTTGTTGGATCTGTCTCTCCATCTTCTCCTGAAGAGCAGACGCATCGGATTGCAAGACCAGTCCCAGGAAATGGGTGACGATTCAATAGCTCATTCGGGATGCCCAAGAGAGCCCCTAGGTGACGCACTTCGTTCTTATACAGATCACGAATTGGTTCGACTACCCTACCCTGTTCTATTAAAGACTCAATTTCTGGAGCTCGATTGTGGTGTGTCTTAATTTTGTTGCTATATTTTTCGCTCCCTGATTCAATCGTATCGGGGTAGATGGTTCCCTGCCCCAAAAGCCACTTGTCCCCTTCCTCTTCTTCTTCCAAAAAATGTCCCTTCTCACTCTGAATCTGAACAAAGAGCCTCCCGATAATTTTCCTCTTTTCCTCGGGATCGTAAACATTTTGTAGCTCTCGAAAAAAGAGCTCAGAGCTATCCACGATCTTAGCTTGAACCCCACAGCTACGAAGGGCATTTTCTACCTCTTGCGATTCATTCAAACGAAGAAAACCTGTATCTATATGAAGCCCGACTAAGTTCCTTGATGGAAGGACTCGTGCCAAAAGAGCAAAAGCAACCGTAGAATCTACCCCTCCCGAAAGAAGAAAAAAGACCTTTTTCCCATTGATTTGTGAGTCAATTCCTCGGATTTGACTCTCCAAAAAATCATCCAATTTCCAGCTTTTCTCCAAACCACAAAGACGGATAAAATTACGAAGTATCTCTTCACCACATGGAGTATCCTCTACCTCAGGATGAAACTGAAGACCAAATATTTTCCGTTCTAAATCACCAACAGCAGCAAAGGGGCAATCCTTCGTATAGGCTAGAGCCTTAAAACCTTCAGGAAGAGAAAGAACTGTATCCCCATGACTCATCCAAACAACAGACCTGTCCGAAACACTCTCCTCTGAAAACTCCTCCCTTATTAAGGAAGAAAAAATATCTTCTGGAATATCCTTAGAGGCACCCTCGTCTGAACAAAGGATTAAGCGAGAGGGTCCATATTCCCCTTTTATAGAAGAAGAAATTTTCCCTCCCCCTAAATGTACCAAAAGCTGATGCCCAT
>JABABJ010000076.1 GCA_014238275.1 Leptospirales bacterium
GAGATAAAAGTTAAATTTTATAAGAGGCTTAGGATAGGGCTTTATAAAGTTCTTTAGCAGGATAACTCTTGATAAGTAGCTGAAACCATATCGACCTATGCCAAAGTGTTGATGGCAAGTCTATTCCAAATATTGAAACTTCAGCTAAGTTCTTCAGGGCGAATGTTACTCAGGAGATGAGGGTTTCCTTCACGATCTGTCCATTCAACAGTAACGTTTTCACCCTCCTGCTTCTGCACAGTTACAGAGCTTCCTTGAAGAACGAAAATTCCATTATGTAAAAAAGTTGGGCGGTTCATGACCTTCCTTTCCCCCTGCTTCAATTCTTTCTGCTCTGACATTCTACGACTCTTCTCGTTGCATTCCCATCAAAGTTTTACCAACTTCTCTGAGTGAAAGGTTTGAAGAATCCCCTCAAAACTACAAGTATTTTTTATTTGAAATAAATGAATCAAGCAAAAAATGATGGACTAATTTCTCCCTTAGCTAAGAAATGCCACAAGATAAGCTGGTGATTTGCTAACGATGATAAACAAAGGTATTGATGAATATAGGAAACATATCGAAAGAAGATTCTTCTCATGAAGGAAGCCTTAAATCCCTTCAGAACAGCATTGAGGAATCCTATACAAATCCATCCCTTTTAAAAGAAAGCTCAAGAAGAGAGGCTGTTACAAGGGTTTTGGAGCTTCTTGAGCAAGGGAAAGTGCGTGTAGCGTCCCCCAGCAAGGATGGAGGATGGAAGGTTCATCCATGGGTAAAAAAAGCAATCCTTCTGTACTACAAAATTTCACCTACCAAAAACATTGAAGCAGGAGAGCTATCCTTTTTTGATAAAGTTCCTTCAAGAACAGATTATGAGCAGGCTGGAGTCCGTGTCGTTCCCCCTGCAATTTGCCGCCATGGGGCCCACTTGGAACCAGGTGTCATATTAATGCCTTCTTTTGTCAATATAGGGGCTTATGTCGGAAGTGGAACGATGGTAGACACATGGGCAACAGTAGGAAGTTGTGCACAGATTGGAGAAAACGTTCATCTTTCAGGAGGAGTTGGTATTGGAGGGGTTTTGGAGCCTCCCCAAGGGAGACCCGTCATCGTGGAAGATAACGCTTTTCTCGGATCTCGTGTCATTGTTGTCGAAGGAGTTTTAGTAGGAAAGGGAGCAGTATTGGGAGCTGGGACTATCGTCACTTCTTCTACCCCCATACTGGATGTAAGTGGCAAGGAAGAAAAAATTTATAAGGGAAGTATACCAGCCTATTCTGTCGTCATTCCAGGGGTTAGGGTAAAAGAGTTCCCTGCTGGAAGCTACGGAACATCCTCTGCACTAATCATCGGCAAGCGTACAGAAAAGACGGACAAGAAGACCTCGCTTGAGAAAGTCCTTCGCGAGTTTGGAATTAGCGTTTAGTTCTCGCGAAAATAAGCTAAAATAAGCTATGGTTTTCACGAAAAACTCTTTGCTGCTCTTTCTTTACTCGTAAATACTCAAAAGGTCTGAAACAACTTGTATTTATGTGATACTTGGAACCACAATTACCTCCGATATTGCATAAAAACACAAACGAACTGGCTTTGAGCTTTTCCCTCTATAAAAAAAAATTAAAAATGTAAAAATTAAAAATGTCTTGCATGTATAGCCATTATGTATAGCATGTCTATTTCCTTCTGTTACAAATAGAAGGATCAAACTATCGTGATACGAACTCTTAGTTATATAAACTTTCACTATGCAATTTGCTCGTTTTTTTGTATATGTATTTCGTTTTCGAGTCTCGTTGCTCGTGGCGAAAAAATGACAATAGGGACAGGTATAGGACTTAATTTTGACCTAGGTAGCTTTCAGGATATTCTGAGTGTATCTGGTTATGAATCATCTGTGACTGGCTATCAAATCATCATTCCTGCTAATGAACTTAGGACACTTGAGAGCAACAATCCTGCTGTTACAGTAAATAGCTCAAGTAGTTTTTTAACGGGACTCAATTTAGACCTGCACTGGGAGAGCTATTTCTTAAAGTATTTTTTCACCCGATTAGGCTTACAAGGAACAATACGGATATTAGGAGGAAGAAGCTCTGCTTCCTTTCAACCCGGACAAGTTATCCCCCTTATAGAGGAAATCTTAAGAGCAGAACTAAGCCAACGAGGACAAGAGGAGATCACACCCCAAGAAAATGATAGTATAACTCAAATATCGCAGAGTCTTTCTCAGGCTATTGGAGCTGACCCTACGGAAGAGTTTTATAACGCTAGAATTGATTATTATACCATTTCGCTGCCAGTTTATTTTGGGATGAAATTCAAAGTTGCCAAGAAAGCTTCTGTTTATGGAGCATTTGGTTTTCACTACGTTCATGTCAATTCAAAGATCAAACTTCTAAACAATTCACAATCGATATACAATTCCTCTCAAGCAAAAACAGAAGGTGCCATCAGTACATTACCCCCTCTCATTCGAAGGGATGATAGTGCGAATACCCCTATAGATATCCAAGGAATTACAAATACTATTTTGAGGAATAGTCTTCCGGGGCCTCAAGCAGGTGTTGGTGAAACCGATATCGATGATACACTTCTTTTTCGCTCTAACAGGATTGGATTCAATGCTTTAATTGGTTTAGAAACTGAAATTGTTCCAGGTCATTCTCTTTATTTTGAAATAGAGTATCTATTTGCAGGAGGGACTAGCAATGGGAATGTCAGTAATCCTGGACTTCGTCGTGCTTTGGGTTCTGAAGGAGTAGAAAGCCTTAGCTTGAGTATCTTAACCGAAGGGATTAGATTCAAAACAGGATATCGTGCAGGTGTGTGGTAGGAAAATACAAACTCTTAGAATCAAAAGAAGACTTTTATCAGCGAATATCAGAATGTTACGGTTTTTTTTCCTTGTCATTCTTCTATTCATACTTCTCCTTAACCAAGAGATAATTGCGAGAGGATTTCAATATTCCTTTGGAATTGCTACTGGCTTACAGTTTAACGTAGGTGGGCTCCGAAAAACCCTAGGAGAACAAGGGATTCAAGGACAAGATGAAAACTCTCAAATCATTATACCAACACAAGATATCATTAATCTTGCGAATCGCAACCCACTGATTGACGCAAAAACCCACTCGTCTATTACAGGGCTATCGATAGAAACCCATGTAGAAGGATGCTGTTGGAAAAACTGGTTTTGGAGAATTGGACTACAATATACTTCGAGTGTTGCAGGAACTCAAAGCAGTGCTCAGTTTCGTTTTTCCGATCCTTTTCTGATTGAACAAGTAAGTGAGGTTTTACGAGCAGAGCTACAAGAAAGAGGGGATTTTCCAGAGGCAATTGATATCGAAGATAGAGAGCTAAGACTTCTATTAAACGATAGAGGAGCAAGTGATTTTTATAATGTGAAGACAACTCACTATTCCTTTACGATCCCCGTCTATCTTGGCTGGAAGCTGAAATTACCATACGCTTCTATCTATACAGGACTAGGGATTCATTTGGCTCAAGGAGGACTTGATATTCAAGTCGTAAATAATTCCGCTGATATCTATGAAACGGTTAGAGGAGAACTGATTCAAAATGCAATTGCAAGGTCTGGTCCTCCTACGGATTCTGAGGGAAATATTGTACGGCAAGGTGCAGCTCCAGTCAATGCTAGGAGGTATGCAAATCTTTTGAACTTAGCTGCGTTGGTTCGCCTTCCTGGGGCAATAGATACAAATCCAAATTCTACTGAGTTCAATCAGGAAACTAACTTAGACGACACCTTCAAGTTTCGGAATTTTTCCATTGGCTTCAATGTGATTTTCGGATTAGAAGTAAAGGTCTTCAGAAATGACACTGTGTTTTTTGAAGTGGAAACCTTAGTAAATCAATATCTACGCACTTTTCAGGTGCAATTTGGGCTTCTTCAGAATGCTTTGGGGGGTAATAGTGAATTTATCTTCCCCTTAAATCTTGGAGGAACTCGATGGAAGTTCGGTTATCGATTTGCACTTTAAAAAATACTATCAAAAATACTATCGTATAGAAGTTTCTGCATAAAAAATCCAATGAGCAATTCGTTCTTCTAAGTTTCCGATGGGACTTCTTTCGTTATAGCCAAGCTGGATAGAAGGGAAACATCCCGCCAAGAGCCCAGAGCATTCCTCTTGTGTATAAAAACGATGATAGCTCTCTCCAACATGATGGTTTTTTTGCAAATGAGTATCCCTTTCTGCTCTCAAAGTTCCTGTAAATACCCCAGAAACCGAAAAGAGAACACGTTTGATTTCAGCAATCATCCTTTGAATGATAGCGGGTGGGTTATAGTGTAAAACTCCCCATGCAATGACAAGCTGGAGAGAATCAGAGGGAAGCGATAACTGAAATGAGGGAGATAAGCAGTCATCCAAGGACAATGAAAAAAAATCCACAAATGGATATTCCTTTTTACAAAAAGCAAGGGAAGAAGGACTAAGATCAGATGCATAAATTGGATCAAAACCAGACTCTTTGAGAAGCTTAAGGTGACGTCCTTTCCCGCATCCAAGATCTAAAGCAGGACCACGAGGAACGTTTTGAATCACTCGAACCAGATTCTCATCGGGATAAATCTGCCTCTCCTTTTGTGTACTATAATAGTTTTCCCAAGCACGAAAACTACTTTCAGCCTTTTCTTTCAACTCTTTCTTTTTCACGGCTCGTACTCAATTTTTGTTTCTTCTATAATCTGTTGAATTTCTCTCTCATATTGAGTCTCAGAAAAAGGAAACTTGAGCCCAAAAACGGCAAGCCGATCCTTATTCCCTCTCTTATGTAGCGTTTGGTCATTGGTTTTTTTGAGGTATTTTGCAAAAAGAAAGTTTTTATGTTTCCACAGTCTTTTAGGAAATATGATTTCTTTCAACATCCCATCTTGTTGAGGAATAAAACAAATACTTACTCGATATGTCTCCTCTTTTTCCTGTAAAAAGTTATTGCTTAGTGTTTCTCCAACACAAAGTTTCACAAGATAATTAAAATAATCCATCCTAAATACAGCAGGGAAGAGGTGATCTGCCAAATACTCACCTCCTGTCTCAGGAAGGCATTCAATTAGATAAAGAGATGTATTTGAGTCTTCTGTACAATAAAAAAACTCTGCTACTATAGGAGTAAAGTGAAGCTGAAAATGAGAAGATATACTTTGGATATAAGAACAGATTTGTTCCTTTATCTCATTCGAAAGAATCATTGGATAATTGTGCCTTAAATCGACAAACTTGGGGACTTCTTGAGAAACGAATCGTTCGGTAATACATATAAGGTGGAATTGAGAGTCATCGACAAATCCCATCACTGTGATCTCTTTCCCTCGTATATACTTCTCCGCAATAAACTTATCTAAACGTTTTTCTTGTCTAAAAAAAGAAAACACATCTTTTTCACTTTCTAGAATGGTGATTCCTTCTTTGGCATGACCATCGATTGGTTTTACAAGCAATGGGAGATAATTCTTCCATTGGATATGTTCCGGTTGAATCTGTTCGGGAAAAGTATAGGCTACTGCAGAAGGAATGGAAAGATGACGACAGGCTTGCTTAAACAGTCTTTTATCCAAAAAAGCCTTCATACTTTCAGGCTTTGGCCCCGGAAGTGAGAAATGGCGTGCAATGATTGCTGCACTTTCTCTAGCTTTTCCATAGGATCGACATCCGACCCCTGCAATTTTATCTACTACAAGACTCTCTTGCAAGAGATGAAGTATCTTATCTGACTTCCATGTACTACAAAGAAGCTGCATATCAGCATCCGCAAGACCTGGTGCATTTGGATCTCGATCAACGGCAATGACACGATATCCAAGATTCTGAGCTGCATGGATCAATCCGATTTGATGATCCCCAGCTCCTATAGACAAAAAATAATCTTTTTCCAAATCCATATCTTTTGCGTTTTGACTATATTTAGCCCAATTCTAAGTATATCCATTCAAAAACCACCTATTTTTCTGCTGAAATATACATTCCTTGTGAGTATCGTAAAAAACAGGCATAGTAAACATGAAAAAAGGCCGAAATATGAACTATGCTACGAGGTATGTACACAGGAGCAACAGGGATGATCATGAATCAGGAGCGTATGAACATTATTTCCAATAATCTTGCAAACGTAAACAAAACAGCCTTTAAATCCGATGAGGCTATATTCAAATCTTTTCCTAGTATGCTACTCCATCGTCTCAGGGAAGATGGTCTAGGTCATGTTCCTCTTGGCTCTTTTGATCTTGCTCCCAAAATAGGAAGACTTGGAACAGGAGTCGAGCTCAACGAAAACTTCACTAGATTTGAACAAGGTTCAGCCAAACAAACAGGAAATCCCTTTGATTTGATGCTAGATGATCAAAGTAGCAAGCATTCTTCCTTTTTTGTGGTTCGTACGGATCGAGGGGATCGATTGACTCGAAGTGGCTCTTTTATATTGAATCGAGAAGGGAATCTCGTAACTCCTCAAGGATTCCCATTATTAGGAGAAAACGGGCCTATCCAGATAGCAAAGCACAATGTTCTCATACAAGAAAATGGAGAGATATGGATCAACTCTGATATAGGAAACGAGCCTGATGCAAATGTCGGTGATAAAAATAATGACTGGAGAAATCCAGTTATTCTTGACCAAATTCAAATTCGTACTGTGGAATTTCCAAGAGAGTTACAAAAAGAAGGAGATAGCCTCTACAATACCACTCCTGAATCTGGACCGCAAATACCTATCAAAAATCTTCCTCCTGCTTTTTCCAGATCAGAGCCTGTCATCTTGCAAGGCTTCCTAGAAGCATCGAATGTCAACTTAGTTCGCCAAATGGTAAATATGATTAGCGTACAGAGAAGCTACGAGGCAAATCAGAAAAGTGTCACTGCCCATGACCAACTCCTTGGCAAATTAATCAACGAAGTCGCTCGATAAGGACTGGGTTTCTCTCCCGAATCTATCCCCCTTCCCGACGAGAGCTCAATCATTTGTTGAGTATTTTCGGATGAATTTGCACATCATATTTTTCTCATTACCCCCAAAATTATCCTAGTAAAACTAAAATGCTTCAATATGCTTGATTAGAAATGCTTTCATTCAATATTCTCCTTGACATTGGTAGTACAAGTTGAAGATCCAATAGAATATAGATCTTTTAAGAAATTTCTGAAACTAAAAACAAATGCAAAAAAAATTTCGCAAAAATTCTAAAAAACCAATCAACTCTAAAAAAGAGAAATCCCTTGAGACTAAAATATACAAACATCCTTCTACCTATATGCCAATATATCGCTCTTATCTTATAAAACTTCTCGTCTTTTCCGTTCTTGGAATACTTTGGTCTTTCGGGGGCATTATTCTAAGCCTTTGGTATACAGAGGAGCTAAATCAAAGCCATCATTTTTACGGAAAGGTCTTATTTTTTTATAGCTGGTATTCCTCTATTCATTCCTTTTATATTGGTCTTTCAGTGGGACTGTCCTACTTTCTTGCCGCAAAGAGCTGGCTCAAAATAGCCTGTATAGCGGCTATGATACCCGGGGCAGGCATCTTCTTTGGTATTTTTCAGTTTTCTTCAGCTTTCCGTATTTTTCAAGATCTCAAGGGAAATCAGTGGGATGATCTTTTTCGCTGGAGAATTACAACAAAAGAAGCAATGAATTGACATCAAGAGTTCCTTTTTGTTTTATGTCATAGAGTGATTCTGAAAGGGGTAGTAGCTCAGTTTGGTTAGAGTGCCGGTCTGTCACACCGGAGGCCGCGGGTTCAAGTCCCGTCTACCCCGAATATCCTCACAATACACTCATCATTCCCTTAGGGGTACAGGAATTAAAAGAAGGCTTTACAAAAATCCATACCCTTCAAAAGATGCACTGTGAGATGGCGGGGATGGTCATCACGCGACTCCCTTGCTTTATGCAAAAGGAGAGTGAGGAAAGTCCGGACACCATAGGGCAGAAGACCAGATAATTCCTGGGCGTCCTTGAATAAAGGGCGATGGAAAGTGCCACAGAAAATATACCGCCCTTCAATTAGCTTTGTCGGGTAAGGGTGAAAAGGCGGGGTAAGAGCCCACCGCATCCATCGGTAACGAGGATGGCATGGTAAACCCTCTTAGGTGCAATTCCAGACAGCAGTTCGGTTGGTCCGACCCTTTCTTTCAGAAGAAAAGACTGCGGGTAGGGAGCAAAGACTTCTGGAGTGATCCAGACAGCAAGATAAATGATGACCCTCGACAGAATCCGGCTTATATCCCCGCCGTCTTTCCTTTTCCAAGGTTCTCTGTAAATAGGGTTCAAAGTTAACTGAAAATTGTCCAGTCACTCCACCAAGGCGGAAAACCTCAGATTGAGAAGCAGACTTCTCAAGAAAATAACGAAACTTCCTTTTCTGAGGTGTAGTAAGTATCTTTTCCACACCAACTCTTCTCTCAAGAGGGAGGAGACGTATCTTCGTTTTTGTCTTGCAGATTAGAGAGAGTTTAGCTTTGATTTTTCCAAGGTTTGAAGAAGAAGAAAAGCTAGATAAAAGGACAACCAACTCATTCTGCTCCTGAACAAGATTCTCTTGATGTTTTTTTGCGTTGGATATAAATTTTTCATTGATAGAGGAGATTTTTTTCACCTGTTTATCGTCCAACACAAGGAGTTGCTTCAAAAACTGAGGATTCCAAATATCCTTTCCTCTCCTCTTCTCCTCCCCCTCTATGGGAAAGGAAATAAGAAAAAGTAGCAACAAGAAGCAAGGGTATCGTCTCAATCGAAAAGCCATCTTTGCCATAAGGATACCCGACAAGATATAATACAAGAAATTTTTGGGAATCAGGGAAATATTTTCAAAAAAAGTAGGCGACTATAAACGAACTATAACAGACAAA
>JABABJ010000163.1 GCA_014238275.1 Leptospirales bacterium
CTGAATCATTTTCTGAATCAGATTGGAAAACTCAAATGAGGGAGCAGATTAAGGGACCAGAGCAGCTTTTGAGATGGCTAAAAGAGAATCAACTACGAGAGCAAAGCTCTCCTGAGATCCTTGCTTCGATTGAGGAATGGATATCTAAGAAGGAGAGATGGGAGCAAGGATTTCGATTTGGAGCAACTCCCTATTATCTTGGTTTAATAGATTGGAGTGATCCTTCTTGTCCCATTCTAAAGCAGATCCTTCCTTCACCACAAGAACTGAAGACACAATACTACGAAAAGAAAGATCCTCTTGCAGAGGAAAGCAACATGCCTCTTCGAGGACTCACTCATCGCTACCCAGATCGAGTCTTATGGTATCTAAGCCATCAATGCCCTGTTTATTGTCGATTTTGTTTAAGAAAAAGGAAGGTTTCTCAGCCAGAAAGTGCATCATCCAAAACAGAAGAAGAAGAAGTGCTTCGTTATATCGAAGAGAAGAGCGAGATCAAAGAAGTGATTTTATCTGGAGGAGATCCTTTTTCTTTAAGTGATCATAAGATTGAATCCATTTTAGAACGGCTTAGGAACATTTCCCATCTATACAGCATTCGGATTCATACTAGAATGCCAGTAACTCTTCCGATGAGAATCACTCATACCCTCACGGAAGCTCTCAGAAAATTTTATCCAATTACAGTAGTGACTCACTTCAATCATAGAAAAGAAATCACTCCAGAAGCAAAAGAAGCAATACGAAGGCTTAGGATGAGTGGGATAGATGTTCTGAATCAAGCAGTCCTTTTGAATAAGATCAATGATACAGTCTCTCTTCAGGAAGAGCTGAATTTGGAGCTCCTCCGAGCAGGGGTTCGACCCTACTATCTTCATCGATGCGATGAAGTAGAAGGAACTTCTCATTTTCGAGTCCCTCTTCAAAAGGGTTTAGAAATTCTAAAGGGACTCCGCGGAAGGAATCCAGGGATCTCAATACCTCGTTATATGATCGACCTCCCGCAGGGCGGTGGGAAAATACCCCTAGAAGTAAATTATGAAGTAAACTATTCAGAAGCAAGTGATCCAGAAAGAAATTCTGCCAAAGGAGTCTTTTTTCGCAACTGGGAAGGGAAGAATTATGAAATTCATGAATAAGAAGAGAAGTTCATGAATCAGAAGAGAAATTTATGAATGAGAAGAATAAATAGGAGTGAGCCATTTGGAGTAAAATTCATTCTTACCAGTGATGATTTCGTTATACATCCCTTGAAGCTGAGAAGTTATTTCTCCTATATTTCCGTTCCCTATTGGTCGTCGATCTACCTCTTGCACCCATGCGATTTGAGCCCCTGTGCCGCATAGAAATATCTCATCTGAGATATAAAGCTCGGCTCGAGCGACATCTCTTTCCAAAACAGCCAGCTTGAGATCAGAAGCTAGCTCTAAAATAGTACGTCGAGTGATTCCTTCCAAGACCCCAGAGGCTGGGGGGGGAGTAATCAGGCAGTTGTCACGGACAATAAAGATATTTTCTGCACTTCCTTCACTTACCATGCCTCGAGCATCTAGGAAAATCGCCTCATCATAGCCGTTCAAAATAGCCTCTGACTTTGCTAAGGCAGAATTGATATATCCTCCAGACGACTTGACTCGAGCAGGGATCATATTTTCCTCCACTCTTCTCCATGTGGAAATTCCGACTTTGAGTCCTCTTTTTGTATCTAAATAATCTTCTAAAGGAATCATATACAAAGAAAAACTATCATTCACATCATGAAGGCGGGGAGAAAGCTTCAGATCAGACTTGTAAATACAGGGACGAAAGTATGTATTCTTTCGGATCTGATTCCTTTTGGCAAGCTCGCAAATTATTTTTTCGATTTTTTCTTGGCTTAGAGATGGTTTCATCTGCATGATCCTAGCACTATTCAAAAGCCTCTTGACATGCTGATCCACTCGAAAAAGATACATTTCATCCTGCTCTTGGTTATAATAGCCTCTGATTCCTCCTATTACCATTGTCCCGTATTGAAAGGAATGACAGGCGATATTAATGTGGCAGGAGTGCATAGGGCGATAATCACCCTCGTGATAGGCAATGCTGTCTAAAGATACATCCATTACTTAGGGGCTGGATAGATATCATGGACAAGATGATGGATTTCATCTAGGTCTTCATACAGCCTCTTCAGCTCTTTGAGTCGATTTTGGAGGTCTTGCTCAATTCTACGATTGAGTACTAAGAGGGTGTTATTATAAGGAAGGGAAGGATCTGTTTGAGGTAGGAAAGATATTTTTTCTTGAAGCTCTGTAATACTAATATTAAAAAAATTCAGGAGCTCTTCCATATTGTTGCTTTTGCAAAGGGATTTTAAGGCTCCTTCTTGATGAGCCTTTGCTCCAAGCTCCTTTAGCTCATGTTCCTCTCCAGAAGGATCATCTATACCAAGAACCTTCATAAGCCCAAGCCTCAAGGCTGCAATTTCATGACATGCCATCTTATCTTCCTCTTTTCATTAACGCCATATAGTACAGAAACATTCAGTATTTATTGCATAATATTATCCACTCGATGAGAAAGTAGCTGACCTTGGACAATGTGACTTTCAATTAGCTCTTCCGCATCCTTATCTGTGAGGCTATGATACCAAATCCCATCGGGATAAACCACAACAGTAGGTCCATCACTGCAACGCCCCATACAAGAGGTTTGAGTCACTGCAATTCCTTTGGAAAGACCTTTTTCCTTGAGTAGCTTACGAAGTGTTTGGAGGGTACGAATACTTCCTCTGGAAGCACAGTCTGCATTTGTACAGATTAGGATGTGTCGCTGGAGAGGGCTATGAGAATGTTCACGAGGTGCAGCTTGATTGTGAGTCAAGCTATGACGTATACTCCATAGGAGGGCTTTCAGTCCATTCACCTGACTCTCCTGACCTGGGAAGGGGATTCGGAAACGACATGTATCACATGGCATTCCTCCTTTTCCACTTTCTACTTCTTGGATTCTCTGATGAAGAACTTCCAAAAAAAACTCATGATCTCCAAGAGGTGCTCCAGCTTGAACTCGAATCCATGAATGAGTCTTTTGAAACTCTTGTATCTTACGTTCGATTTTTTCTGTTAGGATTCCAGAGAAAAGAAGATGAGGAACAACTAGAATATTAGAGATATTGAGTCTTGCTGCAACCTTGAATCCTTCATCCAAAGAAGGGCTACTAATTCCAATAAAGCATGGGATTAGATGAGCAAAATCTCTTCCCTCAGAAAAGAGCCTTGCCTGCTTAAAAAATTCACTATTCGCATCGGGATCATTAGAACCTCTCCCAACGTAGAGAAGAGCCGTTTGAGATGGATTTGCTTTTTGTGAAAGCTCAGTTTTCATAAGGCGTAAATAGGCTAGCTTTGCCAAATTTGGATGGACTCCGATTACATCTGCCAGCAAGAAGGAGACTTGAGGATAGCGAGAGGTCATTTGGTGAATGGATAGAGGAATATCCGTTTTTGCATGGCCAGCACGAAAAAGAAGAACAGGAACAACAATTACCTTTTCTACTTTCTCCTGTCGAGCTGCCTGCGAAAGAGCCTCTTCCATCTGAGGTTGTGCAAGCTCAATATAGCCATGCAAGACTAGGTATTTGCTATAGAATGAACGACATTTGGCAACAAGTTTTTCAAAGCGAAGGTTAGATTCTCTCCTCCGACTCCCATGACCGATGAAAACAATAGCTGTCGATTGCATATCCACCATGGATTTAAAAAGACGGAAAAGGTTCAATCACTTTTATTGAAGATTGACACATTCAAGATAGCTTTTTGTTGCTTGAGAAAGTCCCATAAAGATTGCATTTGCAGTAAAGGAGTGACCTATGGAAACCTCCAAGATATTAGGAATTTCTGCAAGAAAAAAAGAGAGGTTTTCAAGATTCAAATCGTGTCCTGCGTTAATCCCAAGTTTAGCACAAGAGGCAGATTCAGCGGCCTCTTTATATTTCTGAATGACCTCTTGCCTCTGAGAAGTTTTGTATGAAGAGGCGTAGCTCTCTGTATAAAGCTCAACTCGATCAACTCCATATTCAGAAAGGCTTGCAATAGCTTCTGGGTCAGGGTCCATAAAAAGGCTCACTCGGATTTTTTTTGATTGAAGCCTAGAAATGATGGAAGAGAGATTTTTCAGACCTTCTTTTGGGTTCCATCCATGATCAGAGGTAGACTGAGTAGGACTATCAGGGACAAGAGTGCATTGGTGTGGGCATAAATCCAGAACCATATCGAGATATGAGCCTAGGAAAGGATTCCCTTCTACATTCAATTCTGCTTGAGGAAATTCATTTCGTATGAGATCCGAGAGGAGAATCACATCGTCATTCCGTATATGGCGAGCATCGGGACGAGGATGCACAGTAATTCCATGAGCCCCAGAATCAAGACAGACCCTTGCCGCTTGAATGACATCAGGAATTCCAATCGAACGAGTATTCCGAACTAAAGCAATCTTGTTTACATTAACGCTAAGTCTAGCCACACTCCTTTTTATGGAGCTACTTCCAGACGGATGGAAGCAGAAAGCTCCTTTCCATAGGATTGGTGGATCCCGTTTGCGAACTGAAGCGTTAGGGTATGCTTTCCAGAAGGAAGAGTGATCTCTGCCTCTGTCTGTCCATTTCCATAATGCAAGTGTTGATCATCGCTTACAATCACCTCACCTTTGGGAATGAAAGGGAGATTAATGATGAGATGGTGGTGACCACTTCCCTGCTCTATATCGCCTGCAGGCCTTACCTTCATCCCTCTTACTCCCATTCGAAGCATAAATGGCTGTTTCTCTATGACAGCATTGTCCTTTGGACTCACAAAATAAACCCCTGCTTTCTTCGCACAAGACAAAGAAACAATAGGAAGTAGAAAGCAAATCAAGTATTGAGCTCTTATTTTCATTTATACTAGGGTCAATTCCCTTCCTTAACAGATTTTACCGTTGCCTCAAAAGCTCGCTTCCCACCGGGATAGCGAAGATAACCGACACACTGGCATTCATCCCATGTCTCTCGCTGGTTTTTTCTTGGATTGGCACATCGCCCTGTTTTTTCACTCAGAGAACAGCAGTCATATAAACCAAAGCCAGAGATAATTCCCTTCGTTTTTGTGATAATATTTTGACCAGTAGACTGACCGTCCTGTACGCCAGAATTTTGCTCCAGATAATCTCCAAGGGTCTTAGAAAGAGCATCTGCCCCTACTTGGTCCCTTGCCGCCCGTCGGCAGGTACTCTGCTTCATTGCTAAACTATCCAGACGAATCGCCTTTTCTGAGGCTCGAGCAGTAAATTTTAGATATAAGTAGTCCTTCTTTCGGCTTTTTTCGCAGTAGTCGGCAGGACTCACTCCTTTCCTCGCTTGGGTGGAATCAGGTGCACATGCCCATCCCTCAAAGACCCAGCCATCGGCACTTACCGTAGTAGCATCCCTACGATAGGGAGACGGGGTTCTGCAGGTAAAAAGAATTGCTATTCCTAACAATCCCACTGTGATTTTTTTCATATTATACAAAAATATATTCATCGTCTTTCATCCTCCTTTACTTAAGCTCATTTCCTCAAGCTCAAGATCATCTTTCTCTTGGAAAGCAAAATTTTATGCCACTTATTATAAGACTATCAAAATAAGCAATCTTTTTTTTGATAGTCTCAGTTTTTTTTAAACTTTTCCGTTTTTTGCTATTTTGCTATATATTTTGCTATATTAAATTTACTATGCTCAACTTGGAGTTGAAATAGAAGCATGGAAGTTTCATTTTGCAATTTTTAGAATCTTTTATATCTTATGAAAAAACTTCTTGACGAGTAGGATGGATCTTAGGATGTCGACAATCTACTCTTAATAGTATGGATCAAAAGCTACCACCCCTCCCAATGCAATCACTCACAGATCATCAGCTTGCTGAGAAGGCGATGGAGGTGCGTCGTTGGATTGTACGTATGTGCCATGCTGCACAAAGTGGCCATCCTGGTGGTTCTCTTGGGCTTGCAGATATTTTTACTGTCCTCTACCTTGATATTCTTCGAATCCGTCCTCATGCCTCTGATTGGGAGGATCGAGATCGATTGATCCTTTCGAATGCTCATGTATCTCCTGTTCGCTATGCTTCTATGAAAATGGCAGGTTTTTTCCCAGATATAGACCTTCTTAGTTTCCGCAAGTTTGGTTCTCCTTTGCAAGGTCATCCTTCTACCCGCTATCTACCAGAGGTAGAAAATTCCGGAGGTTCACTTGGGCAGGGTCTTTCTGTTGCTGTTGGGCTTGCTTTGGGGTTGAGGATCCAAAAGAAAAGTTGCCGTGTTTTTGTTTCTATGTCTGACGGAGAATGTGGCGAGGGAATGACTTGGGAGGCTATAACTGCAGCAGTTCACCACAAGGCTCCAGTAATTGCCTTTTTAGACCATAACGGCATACAAATTGACGGAAAAACAAAAGATGTTTGTGATTTAGGAGATTTAGCGGATAAGTTTCAGTCCTTTGGCTGGGGATTGTTGAGAACAGATGGTCACAATATCTCTGAGATACGAAGGATATTTCAGGAAGCGATGGCTACAATGTCGGAGAATGAAGTAACTGTTCCTCAAATGATTCTTTTTGATACCATCCCAGGTAAAGGTGTTTCCTACATGGAAAATGACTACCGTTGGCATGGGAAGGCTCCAAATGACGAACTAACAGAACAAGCCTTAGAAGAGCTTCAGTTTTCCTGAGTAGATATTAGCTATCTGCCTAGTGAATATTTACTAAAAATAGGTTGTTATTAGAAGTGAGTAGCGGGCATGGATGCCCGCCCCATTTCTCGTCCCTCAGTCGTACCCAGATGAAGGGCATGACTGAGGTTTTATTTTGATAAGGAAAACGAAGAGAGATCATTCATTCAGAACACACTGTGCTCGAGGCTCTTCTTGACCACAAAGCAAATCTCCTTGGATGCTATCATCATCCTTGTACGAACGCAAGGCTGGATATTGAGAGGCTGTACCAAAATCCCAGTCATTTGTTGACCAGCCATCGTAATTTTCACTCTGTAACTGTACGGTTGTCCTCTCAATGCCAGATGTGTTCGGTACTTCACCCACAGGTGCAAGATCCGTGCGATAGCTACGCATAATAGTAATGTTGAGATCAATATTCAGCCCCACAAGTCCGCCGACATTGTCATTAGCCCCAGCTCCACCATTGACACCCCCAGTAGCATAGCTGTTTGCGATGTCGTTACCATCCGACACCGCCCCCACAAGACCACCGACAAAGTCACCATCACCAGCTCCACCATTGACACCCCCAGTAGCATAGCTGTTCATGATAGTACCATCCGACACCGCCCCACAAGACCACCGACAAAGTCACGATCACCAGCTCCACCATCGACAAGACCAGTAGCATAGCTGTTTCGGACAATGCTTCCTGTACCACTATTATCCCCCAGAAGACCACCGACAGAGTCACGAGCACCAGCACCAGCACTGACATTACCCAACAAGACATAGCTGCTTTGGATGATCCCAAAGCTACTCCCCACAAGACCACCAACAAAGTTGTTACCAGTGGTAACAGGATTATTGACAGATAGGGTAGAGGATGAAGACGATATCATACCCCCAGCTCTTAGTATGCCCACAAGGGAACCGACAGAAGTTCCACCATTCATGACCATACTTGTGACACTTGTGCTTCCAGTTAGATGGACATTGCGTACGATACCTGCTACAGTGGCAAAAAAGCCTACATTCTGCTCATTGATTGAGATCGTAAGATCATTTATCGAATAGTTATTCCCCTCAAAGGTGCCAGAAAACTCAGCAATTGGATTCCAAGAAGGATTACTCTTCAGATCTATGTTATTCTCTAGCTCATAGCCATTGCACTCGCTATCGCCACAGGTAACTGCGTTAGTCCCATCACCATAAGAGGCACCTGTAGGGTCATTACGGATATTATCTAGCATCATTGCAGCAGTAACTCCCTCTATTCTTCCATCGCCAATCTCTATCAGCCCATCGTTGTCATCATCTATATCTACAATATCATCTTGACCATCATTGTCATCGTCATCATCGCAGGCATCACCACCGTCTTCTGCACCATCTGCATTTTTTTGCTCTGGATTGGGAATGGTAGGGCAGTTGTCGATGTTGTTGGCTACACCGTCATTGTCTTGGTCTTGGTCTGTTGAACTACTATCTCCACCACAGGTGGGGAAAGCCGCAAGACTTAATAGAATAGCAAGGACATATAAGAAGCCCGTGCGTATCTTGAAAGGAAGCAAAAAGCCCCCTCGGTAGTTTGTATCAGTTAAACTGGTTAGTTTTGTAATCATATTTCATTATCCTCCTTAATCGAAACGAAAAATTTTATAATGTTATTATAATAGTCATTTAAATTGTGTTTATCCAGAAAAAAAGTAATTTTTTGTTAAAATGTCTAAAAAAAGTTACACTTTTGTGGGTTTTGATGGAAACGGGATTATTGATAGTATTGAGTGACTAACAGGCTTGCCTTTAGGGAAGGCGGCGGAAAAACGGGAGTTTTAGTGAATATTTACTAAAAAGGTGAGTCGCTACTAGTAGGTATTAGCTATCGTTGTAGTGAATATCTACTGAAAACAGGCGGAAACGCCTATAAATGGTAGCAAGCCTGCTAA
>JABABJ010000032.1 GCA_014238275.1 Leptospirales bacterium
CGAAGGATCCCAGGAATAGGAAGTGGGTTTATTATTTCCAGAGATGGCTATATTTGTACCAATCATCATGTGATTTCCAACGTGGATAAGGTCAGCGTTCGCATAGGTAAAGAGACTTATAAGGCTCGAGTGATAGGTTCGGATGAAATTACAGATATTGCTCTTTTGAAAGTGGATCGAAGAATTAAATTCTCTCCTGTATATTTTGGCAATTCCAATACTGTTAAACCGGGGGATTGGGCGATAGCAATAGGAAATCCTTTTGGTTTTACTAGGAGTTTCACCGTAGGTGTGGTGAGTGCAGTGCGAGGAGATTCAGAAGAAATAGGTGAGTCTTATATACAGACAGATGCTTCGATCAATCAAGGAAATTCCGGAGGACCTCTCTTGAATATTAGGGGTGAAGTAATAGGGATCAATCGAATGATTTATTCTCGAGGAGGTGGAAGCGTTGGAATTGGTTTCGCTATACCTGTTAATACGGCTCGGTTCGTTCTCAAGCAGCTTTATGATTACGGAAAGGTGAAGTGGGGTTTTATAGGGGTTCGTTTAGAAAAAATGACTCCAGTTATTAGGTCTCAACTAGGTCTTCGAAAAATAAAAGGAGGGGCATTGATAGCCTCAGTTTTGCGGGGAAGTCCAGCAGAAAAGGCTGGAATGCAAGTGGATGATGTCATTCTTAAAGTAGGTTCTAAGGAAATACGTAGTGATAGCCATTTGATCAGGGTTGTTAGCCGAATTAAACCGGGAAACAGAGTTCCCTTTATCATTTTCAGAGATAAGAGAAAAACTACTCTGAAAGTACAAGTAGGGGTACGAGATACCTAACTCGAAATATTACGTACCCCTAACAGTTTATACTCAATTTTTTCAGCCCATTTTTATTTAATGATTGCGGCCACCTCCTCGAGGTCTAAATCGACGATCATTATGACCACTTTTAGGACTTCTGCCACCACTTCGACTATTGCCCCCTTGACCACTTGGACTTCCTTCTCTTTCTCGTTTATCCTGAGGATCTTGAGGAGTGTCTTCCAAAACACTTCCAAATCGGGTGAAAATCATCCTACCAGCTGCTGTTTGTATCACAGAAGTGACATTTACAAGTATTCTTTTACCTGTTAAACCTCCGCCACTTTCTACTACTACCATCGTTCCATCTTCCATGTAGCCAATTCCTTGATTCTCATCTCGTCCATCACGAAGAATATCTATTTCAAGAGTCTCTCCAGGAAGAACCACAGGCTTTAAGGCTCCAGTCAAACTATTGAGATTCAAGATATCTACTCCTTGAAGACCAGCTACTTTGTTCAGATTAAAATCATTTGTTACTAAATATCCCCCTGTCTCTTTTGATATTCTTACAAGTTTGGTGTCTACCTCTCGTATATCATGATAATCCTCATAGGATATTTTGACTTCAATATCTGACCTTTCTTGAAGTCTATTGAGCATATCAAGCCCTCTCCTTCCTCGATTCCGCTTGATAGCATCAGAAGAATCACTGATCAACTGAATTTCTCTCAAAACAAAGTTAGGTACAATGAATGGACCTTCCACAAACTTAGTTTCTGCTACATCCATGATTCTTCCATCAATAATGACAGATGTATCAAGTATTTTAGGCCTTACAGCCGAGCTGAAACTTGGCGACTTTTCGTTATCAGGAATGGGTATAGGAGCCGCAGAGGAAGTATCATAAGTTTTGATAAAAAATCCTGTTTTCAAGCCAATGTTAACAAACAGGATGACAGGAAAAAGATACAGCAAAATTACTATACGGCCCAAATTTGCACCGTAAGAAGTAAAACATTGCTGAAGCAAATAACCTGACAGAAGTCCCCCTAAGATCCCTAAGGCAATCCCTATCAATTGAGTATCTTTCAAATTTGGAAAGATTTTCTCAATTTGTAGTAGCACGAAGGCTACTATAAAAGAGCTTATCGTAAACCCTAAAATCAGTCCTATGTTCATAGATTCTCCCTGACTCAGACTGAATGTCAGGAGAACAAATAAGGCAGTCGCTAACGCTGCACATATCCGATATATATTTTTCATATCTAACTACCATCTCTAAAATATTTTATGCCGAGAGGAATCAATTTTGTTATTTCATTTTCCCTTTACTAAAGATAGTGCTTATGCCAAAATTTCCGAAATCATATTTCCGGCTTCTTCTGTGCTTACCTTATTAGTAAGAGCAAGCTCATGAGAAATTAAGCTATAAGCTGACTCATAGAGTCTTCTCTCCATTAGGGAAAGCTCCTTATCACGGGCACGTTTATAGAGATTTCTGCAAACCTCTGCAACAGAATAAATATTACCAGATTTAATTTTATTCATATTGTTCTGGTACCTAATTTTCCAGTCTTCTTCGGTATCTACTTCATCTTTTTTTAGAAGGTTCATGACCTTTGAAGACTCTCGTTTCGTGATAATAGAACGAACTCCAACTTCTTCCACGTTATCTACCGGAACCATAACTTTCATTTTAGCAGCTTCGATTTCAAGGACATAATATCTAGTAGATTTTCCAAGGATATTTTGCTTTGTGATAGCTGTTATTTGCCCCACTCCATGCATGGGATAAACAAGATATTCTCCAACCTTATAAAGTCGATTTTTTTCCTTACTGCTTTTTTTTGCTGACACTGAGGTTTTTCCTTCCTTCCCTCTTTGAGGGATTTTCTTCTCTATCTTTGCCTTTTTCTTGGTCTTACCAGTAGAAGTTTTAAGGATTTTTCGCTCAGTTTTCTGCATATATGCTTCCGATATCACGGCTTACTGTCAGTCTACTAGAAGGACTCTATTTTTGTCAAGGTTTCTTTAAGTTTTTTGTAAATATTCAAAAAATGGTGATATCTCTCTATATCTCGTAAGTTCTTAAATACCACACGGTTTTTGAGGTATTACAGTTATTTACAAAACTTATTGGATTCAAGGAAACGATGGAAAAAGTATTGACGTTCAATATTTGGTTTAGTGAATGGATGAATGGTTCTTAAGGCATCTCATATCTTGAAAGATTTCCAAGCAAAAAACATTATTTCCAAAATGATTGGGAAGGATGCCGAGGTGAAAAATGTAGCATCTATCGAAGATTTTTCTTCGCAAGATATTATCTTTCTCTATTCCATGAAATATCTTAAATTAATTGAGGATAAGAAGCCAGCTATTGTGGTGACTACATCCAAGATTGCTTCCTCCATTTCTGATACAACCATTTTAATAGGAAAAAATATTCCACTTGCTCATGCTCTTATAAAAAAGCACTATTTTAGTTGGGATGTTTTTCAGCATGACTGGTCAAGGATCCATTCGACAGCTGTGATTCATGAAAGTGTCAAAATCCCAAAGACCAGCACGATAGGACCTCATTGTGTCATTGAGGCTGGTGTTAAGTTAGGAGAGAAAACGGCTATATTGGCAGGAGCTATCTTAGAGCGAGGAGTAACAATCGGGAATAACACTATCATTCATCCTAAAGTTGTGATATGTTATGGTACTAAAATAGGCAACAATGTAGTGATCTATGCAGGCTCAGTTATTGGAGCGTCTGGCTTCGGCTTTGCACAAGATGAACTCAGCAACAACTATCGTATCCCTCAAATAGGTATTGTTGTTGTGAAAGATCGAGTTGAAATTGACTCTCTTTGCACAATTGATCGGCCTTCTTATGGAGAAACGTGTATTCACGAAGGTGTAGTAATGGGCTCCCAAACCCATATATCTCACGGTTGTGAAATAGGAGAAAACACGATCATAGCTGCTCAGACTGGTATTTCCGGTTCTTCTAAAATTGGCAAAAGAGTCTTTTTAAGTGGTCAAACTGGTATTTTGGATCATGTAACGATTCCCGATGATTCTGTTTATCTCCATCGTGCAGGAATACCAAGTGGTTCTAGACTAAAAAAAGGGCAATATTATGCAGGAGCTCCTGTTGTTCCCTTGCAAGAATACCTTCGAAATATGAGTACTTTTCGTAATTTGGATAAAACTATGAAAAGGTTGCAAAATCAAAAGAAAGATTAAGTTTTGACATAAAATGACCGAAAGAGAAATGACCGAAAGAAGGGAGAGTAATCAAAAATGACATATATAATAACCAAACCTTGCGAAGGTGTTTGTGATACTGCTTGCGTAGAGGTCTGTCCAGTAGATTGCATTCACCCTACGAAAGAGGAATGGCCTGAGAAGGGCTATGACCCTGAAAATCTTGCTGATAAGCAGCTTTACATTGAGCCTGAAGAGTGTATTGATTGTGGTGCGTGTGAGCCTGTCTGTCCCGTACAGGCAATCTTCACGGAAGATGAGGTCCCTGAAAAGTATAAAGAAGACATACCTATTAATTATGAGTATTATGGTCAGACCTATACTCCTTCATAGTAGTGATGTTGCAGTCAGGTCAAGGGAAGCTCAACTTTTACTTACAGTTTGGAGGGCAAGGGACTCCTTGGTTTAAAGAGCTTTCTTCTCATTACAAAAACCCATATTTTGAGAGGTTTTTCGAGACAGTTATTCGAACACTGGAAGAGGAGCTTGCTTCTTTAGAAACAGGAATTAGTCTTCCTCAGGGATTGGATCTTCGCTCATGGCTTAGGGATCCAGATACCATACCCTCCGAACAATATCTGAGTTATGCTGCTGTTTCTGTTCCTTTGATCCAGATCACTCAGGCCTCCCATTTGGAGAACCTTTGTGCACGTGGAATTTCACGAGAATATCTTTTGGAAAGGTGCGTAGGAGGGAGTGGACATAGCCAAGGAATAAGCTCTGCTGTTCTTGCAGCTCTCCAAACAAAAACAAGCGATGATTACTATGAGGCTATTTCTAAGTTTGTTCGATTTCACCTTTGCCTAGGAGTCAGTGCTCAAAAAGCCTTTCCATATCTCTCGCCGACTCCTGAAGAAGTAGAGAAATCTACTATTTTAGGTGCTTCCATGCCCTCTCCTATGGTAGCTGTTGTGGGAAGCAAACGTTCCGTCATTGAAGCTCTCATTAGAGAAATGAATGAAGAGTTAGCAGAAGACAGAAAGATTTATATAAGCCTTTATAACTCTCCTTCAAACCATATTCTTTCTTCTTTCCCAAGTTCCCTAATTGCCTTTCACAAAAAAAATAAAGAAAAAATAGACGCGAAAGAATTTAGATGGGTGTATTTGATGGCAACTTGTCCCTTTCATTCTCCACACATGAAACCTATTCAAGATATATTTGAACCAGAGCTCAAGAGAATACGGTTTTCTTATTCGGGAAAAGATATTCATTTTCCTGTTTATTCCTTCTGTGATTCTGTGAATTACCAAGATATTGGGGACGATCTTTCTTATCGGATGTATAAAGATATTGTGATACATACTCTCCATTGGGATAGGGCTGTAAAGCCATCGCTTGAACATCCTGATTTAGATCTACTTGTTGATCTGGGCCCTGGTAAGGCTATTCAAAGATTGACCACAGAAATACTTCAGACTCTTAATATAGATAAGCCTATTCTTTCGATTATTACTTCTAACGGGCTTGAGAAATTTTTGGATCTTTTGCAAGGCAAGAATGGATGAGAGAAGCAAAGTGATCTGAAGATGCAAAGCTGACTTGAATCACAAAATCTTTCGTTTAGTAGAGGTTTGGTACGCCCAGGAGGATTCGAACCCCCGACCTCTTGATTCGTAGTCAAGCGCTCTATCCAACTGAGCTATGGGCGCAATCACGCTAAGGTTTTTTGTAATAACTAAATAAAATATCTCTATATCTTTCCTACTCTCTGCTTTTCTGCCTGCTTTTCTGCCTGCTTTTCTGCATATTTATGAATCTGATGGCTGATTTCCATAGAGCAAAATTTAGGACCGCACATAGAACAAAAATGGGCTTTTTTAGCACCATCAGCTGGAAGGGTTTCATCGTGCATTTCTCGTGAACGTTCTGGGTCCAAAGAAAGATTAAACTGATCCTCCCAGCGAAATTCAAAACGGGCTTTACTTAAAGCATTATCTCTAAGTTGAGCTCCTGGATGACCCTTTGCTAAATCAGCAGCATGTGCAGCTATCTTATATGCAATGACACCTTCTTTGACATCTTCTTTGTTGGGAAGGCCAAGATGTTCTTTTGGTGTGACATAACAAAGCATAGCAGTTCCATGCCATGCAATCATCGCAGCTCCAATGGCAGAGGTAATATGATCGTATCCTGGGGCAATATCGGTTGTAAGGGGTCCCAGAGTATAAAATGGAGCTTCTTCACACCATTCAAGTTGATTTTTCATGTTTTCTTGGATCATATTCATGGGAACATGACCAGGACCTTCATTCATTACTTGGACATCAAACTCCCATGCTTTACGAGTCAGTTCACCTTGAGTTTTTAGTTCGCCAAATTGGGCTTTGTCGTTTGCGTCTGCAATACATCCCGGTCTAAGACCATCTCCAATAGAAAAACAGATATCATAAGAAGCCATAATTTCGCAAATATCATTCCAGTGTGTGTATAGAAAGTTTTCTTTTTCATGAGCTAAACACCACTGAGCCATAATAGAGCCTCCTCGGCTTACAATACCTGTAATTCTATTTTTTATGAGAGGTATATAGTCTAACAGGACTCCTGCATGAATCGTAAAATAATCTACTCCCTGTTCTGCCTGTTCAATCAGAGTATCTTGGAAAATTTCCCAATTCAACTCTTCTGCAACTCCTCCTACTTTCTGGAGGGCTTGATAAATAGGAACTGTGCCAATGGGAACAGGAGAATTTCGCAAAATCCACTCTCGTGTCTCATGTATATAATCGCCGGTAGAAAGATCCATTACAGTATCAGAACCCCAGCGAATCGACCAGATCATTTTTTCCACCTCTTCGTCAATTGAACTTGTCACAGCAGAATTACCAAGATTTGAATTGATTTTTACAAGGAAATTTCTTCCAATAATCATTGGCTCAAGCTCTGTATGGTTGATATTACAAGGGATGATGGCACGGCCTCGTGCTACTTCTTTACATACCATCTGAGGAGTAATCTCCTGTCTCATGTTTGCTCCTTGAGAGTCACCTTTATGCTGATGTCTTAGCTCTCTTAGAGCAGGAAAGTCTTCCTGTTTTATCTGTTCTCTCAAAGCTACGAATTCCATCTCAGGTGTGATTTCTCCCTTCTTAGCATAGTGCATTTGAGTCACTCTTTTTCCTGAACGGGCTTTTCTTGGCTTTGAGAGAAACTCAGATGGGAAGCTAATATCCTTGTGCTCAATTGTATTGATTTGTCTTTTCTTTAACGATGAGTTATTCTGAATACATTCCTGTGTGTCATTCCGCTTTAGGATCCACTCTTTTCGTATTTTAGGTATTCCTTTACAAATATCAATCTGTACATTTGTATCTGTATATGGACCGGATGTATCATAGAATCGAATACGAGTAGTCAAATCTGGGCTTTCCGTTGGCAAAAGTACTTCTTCTGATTGTTGAGGCGAGAGAGAAACTTCTCTCACAGGGACTTGGATGGAAGGATTCTTTCCTCGAATATAGAATTTCCGAGAGGAAGGAAAGGGTGAAAGAGTTAAATGATTCATTTTAGATTGAGTCATCTTAGCCTCCATTTTCTTATGACCGTTTGAATTAAGCAAAGTGGATGATTTTCCAGTGTTCTTATTTTGTTCTACTCTATCATCCATTATTATCTATGTATTCCAAAGAACATGACAAAAACTGAAAGGTTTACTCTAGTTTTCAATGATGAACTCAATCTATTTTGCTTGATCAACATTTTTTCTATAAACAGTACTTTTCTGTTTTTCAGGAGAGCTTAAATGACTTGAAATAACTGCTTGAACAAGAGATAACTCTACTCTAGTTTTTTCAGCAATAAGTTCAGGTGACCATTTGTGATTTAAGTATAAACTGAGAATACCATCTTTTTTATGATCTGAAATAATTTCAGATTTTTTTTGCTTCGACGAAACTATTTTCTCTTGGAGGCTAGATGTTTCAGAATTCTGATTTGTCTGAGAGTCAATCAGATTTTCTATCAACTGATAAAAACTACTTAGCTGATTCATTTTCTCATCGGCTTCGGTTAAAGTAGAGTCAAGTTCATTCATCGTGCTATTACTTTTTCCTTCAAATTCATTTACACGGTTAGACATAACACTAATTTGTTTCTGCTTTTCTTCTAGATCTAGCATTAGCCCATCCATCTGTTCAAACCTAGACTCTACCTTCTGTATTTTATGATAGGCACTCTCTAATCCTTCCGCACGAGTTTCAAATTTGTGCAATTTTTCATGAAGCTGATTTTGCCTAATTTCCGTCCGTTCCATAGTACCTGTTAGTTTGTTCATCGATGCTTCTGCCGAAGTAAACTGATTGCGAGCAACTTCTACTTGTTCTAAGGATTTTTCTATAAAGGTACTTCGATCTTTCATCTCGCCAAAATACTGATCAAAAGCCTGTCGAAATTCATTAAAATGAGCAATTCGTTTCTCAATATAAAGGCTAAGCTCTTTCACCTCGCCAATCGAAGCAGTTTTTTCTTGTATGATCTCCATTTGCTTTTCTGCTTCTGCTAAACGAGTTCTTTGACTTTCCAAGAGGCGTATTTCGCTTTCTACTTCTTTTCGATTTATCCTAAGATTTTCCGTGTTTTGAATATATTCTTCTATGTGCATTCTTTCTTTTTGTGCAAAATCTAGCTTTTTATGAATGATATCCAAGGTATTTTCTAATTGAGAGGTCAGTTCTTTGACCTCGTCTATAAGCTCTAGTTTCTGATCATAGTCAGAAAACCCCTCAAATTTTCTTTGGTAGATTTCCATTTGCTCAAAAATACTTTTTCGCTCGGTTTCGGCTTCCATAAGAACAGCACGTATTTTTTGTTGCATATTTTCAACCTTTACTGCACTTTCTTGTTCAAACTTTTCTGTTAGAATTTCTATATGCTTGGATGAATGCACTGTTTCTTCAAATGACTGAATCGCATCATTTGCTGCGTCTCGAATCTGATTGTACATTTCTTGGTGCTCTTGAGTAATTTCAATAGCTCTTTCTTTAATATTTGCCTCTATGGAAAAAAGAGATTCTTTGGCTGAGAGAAGAGATTGTTCTTGCTCCTGCATAAGTTGTGTACTTTTTTCTTCTAGTTTTTTATCTGTTTGTTCTGCTTTTTCTATCTGTTCATGCATTTCTTGCTTGAGAGAATAGATTTTTTCTTGTAAGGAATCCAAATTGGATTTATTGCAGCTTTCTGCATCAGCTCGAAATTTTGAACTTAATTCAAGAAAACTTTCCTTGAGGTTTTCTAAACTTGTTTCAAATTTTGATTGAATATTTTTTTCTAAACCTTCTGTGTAATCTTTCAGGCTATTTCCTTCCATATGGTACATTTGCTCCATTTCTCTTTTAAAGTTGTACCATTCTTGAAAACATTGTTCTATTTGAGTGAAAACTTCTTTCTTTTGAGACATCATTTCCTCTAAATTACTTTGAATTTCTGCCTTTATTTCATTTGTTTTTAGGGAGCTTTGTTTTTCAACTTCCTGAATCATCGAATCTATATTGACTTTTTCTGTTAACTCTCTTTCTAGCTGATTACAAGTTTCATTGAATTGGCTAGATAAATTTTCTTGTTTAGTAAAAGTTTTTTCTATATGCTGGTCTAGGTGTTTACAGCTTTTTTCTGCTCTATCTATTTGTTCCTCAAGTCTTCTGGATTTTTCTTCTAATAATTCCTGTAAATTGGCTGTTGTATTTTTTTTCAAATCTTCCCACTGGAATAAAAACTCTTCTCTCTGTTCTTGAAGATTACGATGGGTTTGAATTCCTTGTTTGAGATGCTTTTCCAATCCTTGTTTGAAAGACTCTGAGCTTTTATGAAGCTGTTCTTCTAATTTCTTCTTCTGTTGCTCCATATCTTCATTGGATTTTTTTCCCATCTGATTTAATTTTTCTTTTACTTCTTCAGTATAAAATTCTAGGTTTTGTACTTTTTCCATTTTCAGTTTTTCTATGCCAATTCGTAAGTTGTCGAGATCTTCCAAACCTTTTTCTGCTGTTTGGTGATGTTCTTCTGTCCATAGATTAACTGTATCTGATATATGTTGTTTTGCTTCTTTCTGACAAGCATCAATTTTAGAAGCTAGATCATTTTGTGCTGCTAAATAATTTTCTTGAAATACTTGTGTTTGACCGTGTACTTTTTGTACTAAGCGTTTTGCATCGTTTAAGATTTCATCTCGACGAGATATGGTTTCTAGGTTCAGGTTTTCAATTTCTTTGCGAATTTCTTGCAAGTCAGATTGCAGAAGGTTTACACCGGCTTTTCTGGCTTCACTTAGTTTTTCTTCCAGATGTGCAGTGCGATGAAGGTGATGATCTTCAATTTCTTGGAGCTTTGAAGCTAAATACTGGCTTGTTTCCATAAACTTCTGGTTTAGAATATTATTCTGTTTCTCTAGTATTTGCTCTATTTCTTTTGATTTGGCACTCAAACGGTTTGTTTCAATATCGAATTTTTCGTCTAAACGATATGAAAGAGAGTTGAGCTGGTCTGTAAGTATTTCTGTTCCCTTACCTCTTTCTTTCAGTTGTTCTCCTAGTTTGTTGGTTTCATCTTCTAGTTGAAGGAGTGAAGAGCGGGTATTTTCTTCCAGTCCCTTATGATGCTCTTCAGCTTCTTGGGCTAGTTTTTGAATGATTTCTGCCAAAGTTGCTTCAGCTTTAGATCCTTGACTATCCATGTCATGTTGGAGATGATTGAGTTGGGCTCGAATCCTCTGAATTTCATCATCTGCTACGCTTAGATTTTTAAAGCCAATTTCAATACGTTCCATTTGCTCATTGATAACATTTGTATTATCTGCAATCTCGTACAGCCTAGTAGAAATTTCTCCAGCAACTTTTTGTTCTTCATGGAGTTGTCCCAAATGCTTTCGATATTCTTCCAAATCTTTCCTAAGAGAAGATTGAATTTGTTGACTTTGCTGAAGTAGCATTTCATACTCTAAAAAGGAGTCTTTAATCATCTGTGTCTGTTGATGAGACAATTCTGTTAAAGCATTTTCATGCGAGTTGACAATTTTCTTAAGACGGGCAAGGGTATAAGGAGACTTTGCATCAAGCCTTCTCAAGAAAAAAGCAAAAGAAACAGAGGCAAAAAAGCTAAGAGCTATGAGCAAAAGGTACATGAATTTCCGTGTCCGATATTAGAGCCCCAATGCGACATAATAATATAGCGATATTTTGTGGCAAGCGAAAAAATTTTGTGAACTGGGAATTTTACAGATGCAAAGATGTTTTCTTGAAATTACGTTGAGCTCTTGATAAATTTTTAGAATTGCTTTTCAAGACAAGGCATATTTTTGATAGAGCTTCTCAGGAGTCTTGAAATACTTCCAGCTCCCATTCCAATACCAATGTCGTTTGGTTTAAGACTTGTCAGAACGGAGCTAAGATCGTTTTCACATAGAAGTTGAGCAGATGTATTAGGAGAGATAGAGTGAATTTCTTTTAAGATCAGTTCGGAGTTTATGCCTACTTTTTCCTGTTCCCCAGCCGGATAAATGGGAAGTAAAAAAACTCTATTCGCAAGACAAAGTGCCTTTGCAAAATCCGAATAAAACTGTTCTGTTCGGCTATATCGATGTGGCTGAAAAATTACGAGAAGATTCCCTTTTTTTGGTAACTGAGTTTGTAGGGCTTTTAATACGGCTTCCATTTCGACTGGATGATGGCCGTAGTCATCATAGATTGGAGCTCCATTGAATCTTCCAACGATCTCCATTCTCCTTTGCACACCGGGAAAATTATTCAAAATATCTATCATATCATCTATGGGAGGTAAGTCTCCATAACTGGAAAAGACGTTATTGTCACGAGCAGCAAGGAAAAGAGTCAAAACCCCAAGTGCATTTTCGCAAAAATGCCTTCCGGGCATCTTCAATCTTAATTCTCGTTTTAAGGGTTGTTCTCTATAAAAAACTTTCATTGATATTTCCCCATGTTTATCTACTGTGAATTCTCCTCTGCAATAAGGTTTTATTTTGTGAGATTTTTCTTCTGTTGAGAAGACAAATATCTTTTTTTCTGCAGAAATTTTTTTTGAAAAAATTTTGAAAAACTCAGAAAGCTCGAAAAGGTTGCTATGGAGCACCAGTAAGCGTGAGTTTTCGTGAAAACAGAATTTGGAAAAGGCTTTCTGGAGAGAATCAAAACAACCATAATTATCTAAGTGATCTCGATCGATATTCAAAATCAGACGATTTTCTGCTTCACTTTTTAGGAAGGATCCATCAGATTCATCGGTTTCATAAACGCCCAGATTTCCTTTTCCAAAATAAGAGCCTATGGTTTGTTTACTTTTATATCTTAAAAATAATGGTCTTCCTCCTATTATAATATGAGGTTCTAGCTTGCAACCGAGCAAAAGCCAGCTCATCATGGAGCTAGTTGATGTTTTTCCATGAGTTCCTGCTATTGCAAACTGGTGTTCACATCCTCTCATGCAAAAATTCAAGAAATCCATACGATGGAAAATTGCTTTTTGGGATGAGAAAGAAGATGTTTTCCCGGACAATGAGTTCATTTGTTCTAATGCTGCTTTTTTTTCTGGATGATCTGCACCAACAGCACTACTATAAACAATAGCATCAAAGTTTTCTAGTCTTTCAGGAAGAGGTTCTTGATATGCCGAAATATCAGCTTGCTCTAGTATTTTCTTTTGCTCTGGTTTAAGGGAATGATCAGAGCCTGCTACCTTCATTCCTTTTTGTCGAGCAAAATAAGCAAGAGGCTCCATTCCACTTCCTCCTATCCCAATCAAATAGACGGACTGAATCTCTTTCATGAGAGAATCATGGAGGTGATTTTTTCTGCTGCATTGGGTTGAGCTAGTTGATAAGAGGCTAGGATCATTTTTTTTCGTTTTTGTTGTTTCAGTTGAAGCTCATGGAGAGAAGCATAAATTTTTTCAAACCCTGTATCTTTTTGGAGGAAGCAAACAGCAGCTCCTTTGGATGCAAGATACTGTGCATTTGCCTCCTGGTGTTCACCTTTAGAGTAGGGATAAGGAACTAATAAAAGAGGGATTCCAAAGCACAACGCTTCAGAAAGAACGCTGGACCCAGAGCGGCAGATCAAAATATCTGCTTGGCTATAATACTTTTCGATGGCGTTCTCGTAGCCAATTAATTTGAGGCTAGGAAATTTTGCTTTGGGGAAATTTTGCTTCATCGAACTAAGGTTTTTTTCCCCGCATTGAACTGTCCAAAAGTATTTGTTTGCTTCATTCTGATTTTTTTGCTGAGAAAGAATGATTTGGCTTACTATTTCATTGATCTGAATTGCCCCTTGACTACCTCCTAGGACCAGTATATGGCAGATTTTATCAGAGGAAGGATGGATGCCTTGTTTCTTGTTTCTTTTATTTTGGGAATCATGAGCCAAGTCATTTAGAAGATGGCAGATGGAAGGACGGATCGGAGTACCTACTTGGATCATTTTCTCCTGATGGGAGGAAAGCGATGAAAAGGATGAAAGTTTTGTCGAAATAGGGAAGTTTATGAAAATCTTTCTTGCTTTTCGTGCAAATAAAATAGTAGCAAGCCCAGGCCTAGCATTAGACTCACAAAGATAATACGGCTTTCTAAGAATTGTAGCTACAATCAATCCTGCAATCATAGAATAGCCACCCATTCCGACTACAAAATGAATTGAGTGTTTCCTAAAGAAAGTGAAGGAATACAACAGAGATTGGCATAGTTTCAATGGAAACAAGATGCTTCCTTTCAAGTTTTTAGGCAAAGGAGGCATGTCATAAAAATGAATCTCCATCTTCAACTGGGAAAAATCTTGGTAGTTTTTATTTTTTTTCAGACTTAGGATGTGGACATGAATCCCTCTATTTTGCAGTTCCAAGGCGAGAGCAATTCCCGGAGCAATATGACCTCCTGTCCCTCCTGCAAGTATTACACCTGTTTGATAGCCTTTCTTAGCTGTGGGAGGAGTGTTTTTCTGTATAACGGCTGACATTCAGCAAGATTCCGCTTAGGCAAGAGGTAGCAATCAACGAAGAACCACCATAACTTAAGAAAGGGAGACTGACACCAGTGGTAGGAAGAAGTCCTGTTACTGCAAGTAAATTTAAAAGAGTCTGGCTTATCAACATAAAAAGAGCACCACTTCCAAGCATAAAGGCAAATGGATTCTTGATTCTCTGGAGGAGAAAGCAGGTTCGAAATAACAGGAATACATAGCAGCTAAGAAGCAAACAAACCCCAATCCAGCCAAAATCTTCTGCAAAAAGAGCAAAAGCAAAATCCGAATAACCGTAGGTTAAATAGCGGTGTCCAAAGCCAGATGCCAATTCAGTCCCCCAGAGTCCCCCAGATTCAAAAGATCGAAATGATGTCACAAGTTGGTAGCCACCTTCATATCGATGTTCATAAGGATTGAGCCACGCATGAATCCTGTGTAGACGGTACTTCCAAAATACAGCAAGAATGATCAATAGAGGGATAAAGGAGGTAAAAAGAAGAGTAAGTTTGAGAACTGGGAATCCGACAATGTATACCATAAGAAAAACCACTCCAAGCATACAAAGAGTTGTACCATACTGAGGTTCTAAGAGTATTGCTACTAGCATAGTAATGACTAGGAGAGTTGTCATAAGAATAGTATATTTTCCTTTTTTCTCTGATACATCTATTTCTCTGCTGAGAGTGGATGCTGTAAAACATACCAGTGCCACCTTGGAAAACTCAGAGGGCTGTATGCTTACTACCCCAAGGTTCAACCAGCGATGGAAGCTTCCATAAGAAGAATGAACGCTTTTGCCAAGACCAGGAATAAAGACAAGTAGGAGAGAAAAAATACTCAAAACCATAGCGACTCCTGAAAATCTTCGTAACAAATCAAGAGGGAAGGAAGCAAAGAACATCATTCCTAATAAGGCTAGTGAAAGCCATAGAGCCTGTCTTTTTACAAAATACGATGGATCCTGATAGCTTCTCTCTGCGACTACGGATGAAATAGATTGAAGATTTGCTAGTCCACCAAATGCCAAGATGAAGATGGTTATACATAAAATCAGATCACGATTTTGCTTATCTCTCCAAGAGTTTAGAAAAAAGTTATGTTTTTTCTTTAGTTCCATTTGTCTTACGCATGTATAGGAATATGTGCCCGTGAGGATTAAAAAGGTGTCAATCCGTTTAATGAAGTATTCGGTCTGAGTTGATTATAAATGAGGAAAAATCAAACACAAATTAGGGTAAACGAAGTAAAAAGATGTTTACAAATATGTTGCTCTCATGAGAAATGATGGAGAGATTCATTGAATGCTTGGAGTCCTTGAGAAATCTACCCTTATCCCAATTTGGGATTGAAATAACAAGCTAATACGGACTATGACACGTGTTTTTGAGGATAATTCTTACAGCATAGGAAATACACCCCTAATACGTTTAAATCGTCTTGCCCCTAATAGTCCAGCGACTATACTTGCCAAAATAGAAGGGCGGAATCCTGCCTATTCGGTCAAATGTCGAATCGGATCATCAATGATTTGGGATGCCGAAAAAAAGGGTATCCTCAAGCCCGGAATGGAGATCATTGAGGCTACATCTGGAAATACAGGGATTGCTCTTGCTTTTGTTGCAGCCGCTAGAGGTTATCATCTTACCATTACTATGCCTGAGAACCAAAGCATAGAACGAAGAAAGGTGCTTAAGGCCCTAGGAGCGAGCTTTATTCTTACAGAACCTCAGCAAGCTATGCAGGGAGCTATAGACAAAGCCAACCAGATCATTGCAGAAAACCCTGGTCACTATTTCATGCCCATGCAGTTTGATAACCCAGCTAATCCGGCCATTCATCAGACAACAACAGGCCCAGAAATCTGGAGAGATACGGATGGAGAGATCGATATCCTAGTAGCGGGAATAGGGACTGGAGGAACAATTACAGGAATTACTCGCTACATCAAGCAAGAAAAGAAAAAACCTATCCTTTCTGTTGGAATAGAGCCTTCTTGCTCTCCTGTGATTACTCAAACTCTCCAAAAAAAGCAATTAACGCCTCAGTTTCATGTAATTCAAGGGATCGGTGCAGGGTTTATACCTAAAAATCTGGATCTAAGTCTTGTAGACAGAATAGAACAGGTTACGGAAAAGGAGTCTATTGATATGGCGAGACTTCTTGCGTCACAAGAGGGTATCCTATGTGGTATTTCGTGTGGTGCTGCTGTCGTTGTTGCATTGAGGATTGCTGCTGAAAAAGAACACAAGGGTAAAACTATTGTTGTTGTCCTTCCAGATGCAGGAGAGCGTTATCTTTCTTCTGAACTCTTTAAATTTCCTATGAAAGATGAATGATAAGGGTATTTTTCTATCTAACACCCTAAAAAGATAGAAAAAAATCTATTCTTATAGAATAAGCTCCATGCTAGCTTGAAATTTCTCTTGCAAGAAGCCGAAAGAAAGAGAAAGTCGTGTGCTTTTTGAGGATACGTTCCTTTGGTTTTTGGTTTCCTCATGGATTTGAAAAAACTCTCCCCTTTCTTAGAACTTCACTTAGAAAAAATTCATATACAGCGAGAAGAGGCACTGGATGAGATTTCTCCAGATTTGACAAAGACTTATCAGAAATATCTTAATCAAGCTCCTATCCTTCAAGAAAATATTTCCAGATTTATTTCTTTATATTTGCATAGTTTATGCTCTTCTATCTGCTTTTTCGAGTTCAAAATTAGTATTAACAAGCAAGAATATTTCCATTTTGGTCTAAATCTTCTTCAAAGAGGAGAATCAAAAGCAAATCTTACAGGACACGGTTTTCTTGAACACTTTCAATACACAGAAAAGCTTTTTTTACAGCATATTCAGGCTGATGCTATCCTTCCTCGAAAACTTGTGCCTGATGTATTGCCTTTATGGGAGAGGGAAATCATTCCTATTATAAAATATTATTTCCATTTTATTAATTTATTTCCTCTTTACGACGGAGTAGTGGTTCACCAGCTCAGTTATATGGAGTATTCCTTAAATACTTCCCTGAGCGAAATCATGAAAAATGATACTTCTGCAGGAATACTTCATATTCATATTTCTTCCTTTAATGATGCTATGGAGAGCATGGGAGAATATAGCACAAATCGCTTCTTTCATCAGCTTAGGAAAGAGATACGAGACTTGTTAGAAGTAAAAGCTCTAATTTTTACCTTAAACACAAATAGTCTGATTGTGGTTCTTGCTGGGAAAAGACTTCAATGGAGCGTAGACCGCCTCGAAAACGCAAATTTTATCATTTCTGATATTTTAGTCCAATATAAAGTGCATTCTGCCTCTGTTTATAGCATTCCCGTACAAATGACTAAATTGTTTCGCCTTCTCCATTTATGATGCCATCCTCACAAGAAACAGATCAGCTTTGGATAGGGCGAACTCAAGGAAAACTTGATGATATAACCATTTCTTTAAGTGAATCTATTTCTTTAGATAAAGAGATTTATTTGCAAGATATTAGGGGTTCAGTAGCACATTCACGGATGCTGTACAAGGCTGGGATTTTGACCCAAAATGAGCTACAAAAGATCGAAAAAGCTTTACGGGCTATTCAAAAAGAAATTCAGCAAGGAAAGTTCATTTATGAAGCTCGTTTGGAAGATATTCATACACACATAGAAAAAAGACTGGTGGAATTGATTGGAGAGACTGGAAAGAAACTTCATACGGGAAGGTCTCGAAACGATCAAGTTGCTGTAGATACTCATTTATATATACGTTCTTCTTGTTATAGCTTAGGGCAAGAAGTTCTCCATTTATGCAGCATACTTTTAGAAAGGGCAAAAGGAGAGATAGATACCCTTCTTCCTGGATATACTCACCTTCAAATTGCACAGCCTATACGGTTGAGTCATCATCTTTTGGCATATTTTTGGTGTTTTCTGAGAGATGTACAATCATTTACTGTTGCTGCAGAGACTTCCAATTGCCTCCCTTTGGGGAGTGGTGCCTTCGCTGGAGTAAATTACCAGACAGATAGGGATTTACTCCAGGCTGATCTTAGATTTGATTCGATTTATCCTAACTCTATGGATGCTGTCTCTAATAGAGATCACATTCTTGACTTCCTTTATGCTGCTGCAAAATGTATGACTCACTCATCTCGTTTAGCAGAAGAGATTGTTTTATGGAGTAGTCAGGAGTTTTCTTTTTTAAGCCTTCCTGATTCATTAACAACAGGTTCTAGTATTATGCCTCAAAAGAAAAACCCTGATTTGGCAGAGTTAATACGGGGTAAAACAGGAAGAGTCCAATCTAATCTGCAAAATCTTTTTGTCAATCTTAAATCTCTACCTCTTGCTTATAATCGTGATCTTCAAGAAGACAAGTTGCCAATGTTCGATACAAATCGACAAACTCTTCTTTGTCTCCAAGCCCTTCAATCCATGATGGAAAAGGCTGTGTATCATAGAGAAAACATGCTTGTTTCTTTAAACAAAGGATTTGCTGTAGCGACTGATATTGCAGATTCTCTTGTAAAGGAA
>JABABJ010000106.1 GCA_014238275.1 Leptospirales bacterium
ATACGAGGGGGTTGGAATTCTGGGCTTTCCTTTTTTTCTCCAGCTTTGAAAAAAGCAAGAATCAATAGAGGGAACCACCAGATCTGCGGGGTGAGACGAGCATCAAAGTTTGCTTCTGTGGAGAATATGGATAGAATCACTCCTCCTATTATGACCCATGCACTTTTATCGCGAATGAATAAGACTAGAGTAAGGCATAAAAGAATAGTACCACCAAAAAACGAACCAAATCCATACGAAAGTGAAAAAGTAGATGTAGATGAGAAAGGAGGAAGTGGGACTGGGACACGGTTAAATGTTCCATCACCTCCTTTGGAGAAAAGAGAGATCCATAACTTTCCATAGCGACTTCTACTGTTGAAATCAGGATTATAGAATTGCTGAATGATATTATTTTTATTCCCTTTTTCGTCGAAACTGATTGCTGGATGAAAGGGATTTTTGTGTTGAAAAGAGTTGGTAACATAGGGATAGAATCCAAAAAGAAGAGTAGCTAAAATCAATCCGCCAGCACCAATAGAAGCTAAGGATAGGAGCCGTTGGACACTGACTTTTTTGCTCCATCCGTATGAAAGAGCAGTAAGTCCAAGAACTCCTCCATAAACAAGCCCTGTAAACTTGGTATTGATTACTAAAATAAGAAGTGCACAGATATAGACTCCGCAGCGAAACCTTTCTCTTGGATTTTTTTCTACGATAAATAGAAGCATAGTCATAAAGAGACTTAAAAGAGTTGATATGAGAAAGCCATCGACATAATTATAGAAAAACTGTTCGATCGCCGTTGGGTTGAACACAATAAGGATTGAAAGAAAAAGCCTCCATTTTCTTGAAATATTTGAAAAGAGGGATAAAAAACGAAATGTAGACAATGCAGCAACAATAGCCATTATGTAGTCTAAAGAAAATCCAGTCTCTAGGCTTTTTGTCCATTTGATTAGAGCGGCTGAGATAAACCAATGAGCCCCTGGATAATTGAAGTCAGCACTCCACTTGGATGGATCTAAAAAAGGATTTTCTCCACTGAGAAGTCCCAAAATTGACTTTGTATGATAGTTGCGAGAGTCATATCCTAAGTCAAAAAATAGACTGGCAAAAGCTACTGCTAGGACAAAAAGAGATAGAAACGATATAAGTGCTTGGAAGAAGTCTTGTCGATTTGAACCTTGCTTTCCCTTTTCCAGACTCTCATCCTTGTGAAGAAAATATACTATGATGCTAAGAATGAGAATGGCAAGTGGAAGATGCCATCGGCTTATGCTCCATCCAATGAGGAGGCTTGAGGTGATAACTATATGAACAATGGGTAAAAATAAAAGGGTAAAGGATAAGAAAATCTTATTCGAAAATATTGCTCTTAGCATTTTCATCTACTCATCAAATTGTAAGCACTAATGAATCTACACAACAAAAAAATGCAGCAAAAATTAAAAAACCTAAGCAATGGAAATGAGAGGTGCTCTCTCTGGAAACAGGTGCAACTTAGTATTATAAATATTTAGTTGCTATAGTTATAGCGGCAAATCCTACACCTATCGTCCATAGGAGATATTTAAATTGTCGATTTGCATCCTCGTGTGACTCCTTAATTTGCCGATTTGTCTCTTCAAAGCGTCGATTTGTCTCTTCACAAGCTCTTCAAATCGCTTATCCATCTGATGTATGATCTTTTCCAAGATTTCTCTTTGGTAGCAAAGAGAAGTCACATTGGAAGATGAAAGCTCAAGAAGCATGGGAAATGCCTTTCGTATATGCTCTGTTACAATCTCTCGGTCTTTTTGTGCTAGTACCATAACACTCATATGTGGTTCTCTAAGTATTTATGTCAATCAAAAAATCAAACAATCACGAAAAAAAATGTGACTATTACTATTAGAAGATCGTAGCGGGCATTCATACCCGCCCCATTTTGCGTCCCCTCAGTCATGCCATGGACGGCATGACTGAGGTTTTATAAAAGGCCGCGGTCATCTGCTGGGAAGGGAAGTTTTAGCTAATATTTACTAAAAATAGGAGTCACTACTAGTAGATATTAGCTATCGTCCTAGTGAATATTTACTAAAAATAGGCGTGACTCTTGATATTAGGAAATCGTGGCGGGCACGGATGCCCGCCCCATTTTGCGGAGCATGAGACTCCGCAAAATGTGAGCCAAAACAAGG
>JABABJ010000113.1 GCA_014238275.1 Leptospirales bacterium
GGAAAATTGGTGTTATCATCGTCCTACCCTTCTTTCTCTTAGCTCTCATCTGGAAACCAAGGAGCCTCTTCCTGATGATCTTTTAGAACAAATACGAGAAGCACGAAATTATCGTTCAGCTTCTACGATGCTCCGCCAGCTTCGATTTTCGCTTTTGGATATGGAGCTTCACCATAGCTTTGATCCTTTTTCAAAGGATACTTCTGTCTTCGATATACAGAAGGGATTGGATCCTCTTACTTCACCACTTCCTTCGCTTCCTGAGGACTATTTTTTATGCTCCTTTATGCATATATTTGGTGGTGGTTATTCAGCGGGTTACTATAGCTATAAATGGGCTGAGGTTCTTTCTGCTGATGCATTTAGTGCCTTTGAAGAAGTTTTTATGAAGGAAGCTTGCACGAAAGAAGTTTCTACGAAAGAGTCAGAGAAATGGATAGATTCACAGGATCCATCTATCCAAAAAGTGGGATTAAAGTTTCGGGATACAATACTATCTTTGGGAGGGAGCCAGCATCCTTTGGAGGTATTTCAGTCTTTTCGAGGAAGAAAGCCTAGTACTTCTTCACTTTTGCGACATAACAATCTTGCGGCCTAGCTATACCTTGTGCTATACTGTTATGAAGGGCTTTTACTCATTTTCGAGTGAATGTATATTGAAATGCTTTCGTAATTCCAGCACGAAAACCTGCTTGGCATAAAGAAAGATAGAATCTCCACATCCGCTCAAATTTTGGGCTGAACCCAAGTGCAAGGATGGCTTCTTTTTCTCTTTCAAAATTCTGGCTCCACTTCTCGATAGTTCGTTCATAGTCTTCCGAAATATCAAGGGAATCTTCTTCTATTAGAAGGGCTGTGTTCTCAGCCGCCTGATGGAGAAGGGGAGGGGAAGCCAGCATTCCTCCTTGTGCAATATAGGTTCGAACAAAATCATCTCCTTTTTGGTAGTGTGTAAATCTATTTGGATGTATGGTGATACCTTGGATTACTGCCTTCCCTTGAGGCTTGAGCGAATCAGCAATTTTCTGAAAATAAGGCTTCCAATGCTTTTCCCCCAAGAGCTCATATACCTCAAGGGAAACAACGGCATCAAACTTCCCCTTCGCGTCGCTATATCCCCCCAAAGTGATCTCTGTGTTTCCTAAATCTCTACGAGACGGATCTTGATGCAAACGATTCTTTATATAGTCGAATTCCTCTTGATATGGAGTGAGTCCATATATCTTATGTCCCTGCTGAGATGAGTATTCCATAAATCCTCCCCATCCACAGCCAATTTCAAGTATTTCCAGAGATTTTTCTTTTTTTCTATTCATTTGATGCAAAACACGATCCATCTTTCGTACTTGTGCAGAATAGAGATCCAGCTCATGATCTTGGCAATGTTCTTGAGAGTTTTTCTGCCATATAGCCGAAGACAGGTTCATGGTCTTATCCAACCATAGCTTGTAAAAACGATCTTTTAGCCTTTCTTGAGGCAAATCTCCCTTGAAATTGGCATGAGATAGCAGGGGACGTACTAAGGAGCCAAGGGAGGAAGCCAGTTGGCTAAGATGAGAAGTATGGTCTTCCATCGGAGAAGAATTGATAGCAATAA
>JABABJ010000031.1 GCA_014238275.1 Leptospirales bacterium
ACTAGCTGTAGGTATAGAAGAACAGGAAGAACTTGAAGAATCACCCAGCTTAGATGCTATGCCAATCTCTCATGAAGAAGAATTTGCAACTGAATACGACTCCTCAGAAGATTCAGATCTATATTCTACTCAACAGGAGACGATTCCTGATGAGCCGACTAGTGATATAGAAGCAAAGCTGGAAGGTGCCAAGGATCATGTCTCACAAATCACGAATATCCTTGAAGAAATAGAAGAATTACCGGGGCTGCAGGATGTACCAGTCTCTAGTAAAGAAGAGCAAAAGCAGCATAGCGAGGCAAGAACACACGAAATGAACAATTATATCGAAAGCGAAACTATTCCTCTTGTAGCAGAAGACGAAGAAGAATTACCGGGGCTGCAGGATGTACCAAGCTCTCATGAAGAAGAGGATGCTATTTCTGATGAACTAGCTGTAGGTATAGAAGAACAGGAAGAACTTGAAGAATCACCAAGCTTAGATGCTATGCCAATCTCTCATGAAGAAGAATTTGCAACTGAATACGAGTCCTCAGAAGATTCAGATCTATATTCTACTCAACAGGAGACGATTCCTGATGAGCCGACTAGTGATATAGAAGCAAAGCTGGAAGGTGCCGAGGATCATGTCTCACAGATCACGAATATCCTTGAAGAAATAGAAGAATTACCGGAGCTACAGGATGTGCCAAGCTCTACTGAGGAAGAGAAAAAAGAGGATGCTATTCCTGATGAACTAGCTGTAGATATAGAAGAACAGGAAGAAATCGAAGAATCATCAAGCTTAGATGCTATTCCAATCTCTCATGAAGAAGACAATGAAATCAATTCCTCAGAGGATTCTTTAGATTCAGAAGATGTGGAAGCAAGTCTGGAAGCTACCCAAGATCATGTCTCACAGATTACGAATATCCTTGAAGAAATAGAAGAATTACCGGGACCGCAGGATGTACCAAGCTCTCATGAAGCAGGCGAAGAAATCGATTCCCTAGGGAATACTATTTCTAATGAACCAGCTGTAGGTATAGAAGAAGAGGAAGAAATCGAAGAATCACCAAACTTAGATGCTATGCCAATCTCTCATGAAGAAGACGAAGAAATCGATTCCCTAGAGGATACTTCGGATACAGGACTATATTCTATAGAAGAAGATGCTATTTCTGATGAACTAGCTGTAGGTATAGAAGAACAGGAAGAACTTGAAGAATCACCAAGCTTAGATGCTATGTCAATCTCTCATGAAGAAGAGCCTCCCCCTGTGGTCATGGATCTTATGAAGACTTCCCAAAGCATTTCCACAATAGAGAAAACAGACAATATCTATACCCTAGGTAACCTTCAAAATTTAAGAGATATTTATAGTAGTCCTGAGCTAAAAGAAGAGCATTTTCAGCCTTTGCTTGAAATGGTCCACAAAAAATTTTGTGCAGATGCTTCTACTTTTCTCCTATGGGATGAATTGAACTCTTCTTATAGAGTACTACTTCATAATGGACTTGACGCTCATACACTAAAAAACCTTTACTTTGGTTTCTTTGATTTATTTCTTGATCAAAATTTACCTTCTCAGGTTTGGAATTTAAATACGATGAGATCGAATATATTTTTTGCAAAACGTTTTAGCAGGGAGTTTTTACAAGAGAAGCATGTAGCTCATATTCTTAATCTGGCAAGAGAGAATTCAAAACATTCTGTATTTCTATTTCTTTTTTATTCTCATATTCCTAAGCAAGATATGAAAAACTTGATGAATGAGTTTTTTGAATTGTTTCAAGATTATCTTCCTGCACTATACCGTTTCCGAAAGAGCCAATGGTCAGACAGAACAGAGGAGCATTATTTAGAAGATATGCTTTGCCAGACATCCCGTTTGATTAAAGAACTATCCAGTGGAGGCAAAGATACTGTTTCTGTTCTTCACTTAAAGCTCAAAGGTCTTGGTCAATATTCTGACAAAGAGCATCAGTCAAAAATAGATAGTATAATCCAAGAACTTTCTAGGCTTCTCAATCAAGAAGAAAAATGTATATTGAACCATACAGAAGGAATGATCTTTCTCTTAAAAGTATGCAATCCCTCCTATTTCATCCAACAAGCACATAAACTCTCTTCTAGCGAAGGACTTTCTGTTCAAACTGTATTAAAACATTACCCCCAAGATGGTAAAAATATTCATAATTATCTGAATGCTGATTCATAAATCCCTGTTCCAAGATTTTAAGTCTTTATCTTTTTTCACACTTTTCTGTTCTCTTTTCTTATTTCTTCCTATAGAACTAAAAGGAGTCGATTTTGCTGCTCTTCAAAAAAAAGCTCTTCTCTTAGCTCAAAGAGGAAATCTCACAGAATCCATTCGCTATTTCCATACAATGAATCAGATGCAGCCCTATAACGAAAGTACTAGATTTTGGCTATCCCAAGCTTTGATTTATCAAGAAAAAAAAGCTGTTTCAAAGAATTACCATAGAGATCTCAATCGAGCCATTTCTTTATTGAAAAAAAGCATTTCCCTATGGACTCGAATTGATCCCTTTTCACAAGAGAGATCAATTCGTTTGTTTCACCTAGGAATAGCTTATTGGTATCTGGGGTATCCTCAAAAAGCTCGTTCGTCTTTTCAAAAAAGCTTTAGAGCCGATCCTAAAATGACCCAAGCAATCTACAATTTATACTCTATGGAAGAGGAAGCAGGGAATTATACTAATGCTGCTTTGTTGAGACAAAAATATCTTCTCTACCAAAAAAAATTCAATGATAGGCTTAAATAGGATCGAATTAGATAGAAAGCTTCAGAGTAAAGAAATAGTCAATTTTAATTAGATTTTATACATAAAAAATATTTTATCCTTGACAATTAAGAGCCAGTGAAAATAGAATGACTTGAAACTATCTTAGTAGCTTTAAATTTTTTGGAATATATAGGAGGGATTATGTCTGCAAATGAAAAGGTCTTTTGTGCCAACTGTAATCATTGTGTGGTAGTACGCCAAAAAGAAGGAGAAGACGGGAAATATATTCTCCGTGTTCGTTGTGATAAAAAGAAATGGTCTAAGCGATCAGGAGAAGAAAAACTCTATAAGTACTTCACAGTTGCTCGAAGGATGCAACCAAACTGTGAAGCTTATCAAGAAATGGGTGAGCTTCTTCCTTTTGTAAAGAATCTTAAAAGAGAGCTTCCCATCAAGGATGAAGTATATGTTCCTCGTGCTATGCGTGCGATTTAATTTGTTTCTTGCTGGTTTTTTCTGTTTCTTTTAGGGAAAAGTGGACTCATCAGCCATACGTTCATTTCTTCCTGAGGAGCGGATTATCATTGTCCAGAAAGGTTCACCTTCCTTTAAGGATAAGTATCAATTTTTAGAGTATCTTTTTGATCATTGCATCAAGGAAAGTGCTATAGGAGCCAAAAGGGAATATGTGTGGCAATCTCTTTTAGAGAGAGAACACTCTGTTTCCACAGGTGTTGGGATGGGTATCGCTTTTCCCCACTGTTCCTCGGAATATATCACGGGAGCCTTAGGCTTTATGGCTGTGTTAAAAGAAGGGCTTGATTTTGATTCTGTTGACAACCAACCCATTCAGATCGCAGTTCTGCTCCTTTTTCCTAAGGACAAGTTTGATCGTCATATCAGCCTTTTGGGCTCTATGGCAAGGATTTTTCATAACAAAAGCAACAGGAAAAAGATACTAGAAGAGAAAAGTATTCCTCGTATACAGAAAATTATGGAAGATGCGTTGAAAACCTCTTAAAAGAGCTTCACAAACTAGAGTTTTGACAAGATTTTATCAATGATTCCGTATTCTATTGCTTCCTTTGAGTTTAGGTAATAGTCCCGATCAGTGTCCAATTCTATCTGTGCTAGGGTGCGGTTTGTAGCCTTGGCAATAATTTGGTTGAGCTGATCCCTGATTTTTCGGATTTCTTCCGCTTGAATCTTAATGTCTACCGCAGGAGCAATGATCTGTCCAGAGATGAGAGGTTGATGTATCATGATCCTACTATGAGGGAATGCGAACCTTTTACCTTTTTTCCCTCCAGCCAAAAGAAGAGCACCCATACTGGCGGCAAGTCCCATACATACAGTAGCAACATCTGGAGATATCATACGCATCGTATCATAAATTGCCATCCCAGATGTAATCATCCCCCCAGGGCTGTTGATATAAAGGTATATATCTTTGCTTGAATCTTTCGTCGCAAGATATAAAAGACGCTCTACAAGATATTGTGCAGCAGAATCATCTACTGCTCCCCAGAGATAAATCTTTCGTTGCTCTAATAGAGAGCGTTCTATATCAACCTCAATCGGGTTAATCATGGTATATTCACTTTGTTTGGCTATGGTTTTGTCCTCTCCAATTTTATCCAAATCTATCACGAGTTCCTCTGACTACCAAACTTTTCCAAAGCTCAATCATAACAAGAACAATTTATAGGGTCATTTCCGTATATTATTTTTTTTTAGGACAAGAATAGACTCAAAAAGCAGATGGTTTTTGAGCAACCCTTGCTGAAGAGACGGAGGAAAAGTAACGTATGCAGAGATACCCGCATAAAATTCCAAGTGCCATGATCGTTAGAAAGAGAATTCTGCTCTCTTGAATATAGTTTTCTGATGGCTTTAAAAAACTCCTATTGCTAGACTTGACTTGGCTTGTATCTTGAAATTTCAGGATGATAATATCTGACAAAGGAGAAGGTTTCAGAAAATGATTTTTTTTTTGAGCAGCATAAGATTTGAGAAAAGCATATTGCTCATTGAGATAACGATTTTCGGATTTCAGAGATCTAAGTCTACTTACAGCTTCTGATGCCTTTTGTTCTTCTGTAATTTGTTTCAAGTAGCCCACCTCTCCCAAAACTAGGGAATAAATAGCAAGAGTAACTCCTGTAGAAACGATCAAATATATGAAATGTCCTTTTTTTATTCTAAAATTCATAGAGCATTTTTTCCTGGATAATATGCAGAAGAACCAAGACCTTCTTCAATTCTTAAAAGCTCATTATATTTGATAAGCCTATCTGTCCGTGAAAGAGAACCTGTTTTAATCTGACCTGCATTAGAAGCTACAGCGATATGAGAAATACTTGTACTTTCTGTTTCACCAGATCGATGACTGATAATGGTTTTATAGCTATTTCGTTTAGCAAGCTCTATTGCTTCCATTGTTTCTGTAATGGTTCCAATCTGATTGGGTTTGATTAAAATAGCATTTGCAACATTAGATTCTATAGCTCTTTTGAGATGTTCGATATTTGTTACTAAAAGATCATCTCCCACAAGCTGAATAGTACTCCCCAGTTTTTTAGTAAGAGAAGCCCATCCTTCCCAGTCATTCTCATCTAGCCCGTCTTCAATAGATACAATTGGATAATGACGACAAAGCTTTACATAAATATCAATTAGCTCTTCTGAAGTCTGCTCAATATCTTCACCGCTAAGAACATAAAGTTTTCTATCAGAATCGTAAAACTCAGAGGATGCAACATCAATAGCAAGAGATACCTGTTCATCAGGACGATAGTCTGCATTTTCCACTGCACGAAGGATCATTTCAATCACTACACGGTTTGAAGATAGACTGGGAGCAAACCCTCCTTCATCTCCTACAGCTGTTGAAAGACCATCAGCAATCAGGAGCTTTTTTAAGCTGTGAAAAATTTCTACCCCTGCTCTCAATGCCTCTTGAAAACTTGTAAACCCATGAGGGACTATCATAAACTCCTGAAAATCAATGTTATTATTGCTATGCTGGCCTCCATTGACAATATTCATCAAAGGAACAGGCATATGAAAGGATTGACTCCCTCCTAGATAGCGATAGAAGGGTAATCCACAATATTTTGCTCCCGAATGTGCCAAAGCAAGGCTTACACCTAAAATAGAATTTGCCCCCAATTTACTCTTGTCCTTAGTTCCATCCTGTTCTATTAAGGAAAGATCGTTCTCACGCTGATTTAATATATTTTTTCCTAAAAGGGAAGGACGAATGATATCATGAATATTTTTTATCGATTTAAGAACACCTTTTCCGTTATAGCGGTTTTTATCTCCATCTCTCAATTCTAACGCTTCATATTCTCCTGTAGATGCTCCAGAAGGAACAGAAGCTCTACCTAGCATTTCTCCTTCACAGATTATATCCACCTCTATGGTTGGATTACCTCTGGAATCTAAAATCTCGCGAGCATGAATATCTGAAATAATAGGAGATATCATAACTATATCTGAATCGGTAGAGATACTTATCTTATTCAGTGTTTTCTACTATTATAATATAGTATAAACTCAAAAAATAACGGTTTACTGTTAGCTTATACTTAGCTACAGAAATAAGTGTTTCTTCGATTTTTTGGTGGACATTATAGATACTGATTCAAAAGCTCATATACACTCGGGATGTAGCGCAGGGGTAGCGCATCTGCTTTGGGAGCAGAGGGTCGCTGGTTCAAATCCAGTCATCCCGAGATATTTTAATTTGCGCCAGTAGCTCAGTTGGATAGAGCAACTGCCTTCTAAGCAGTGGGTCGGGGGTTCAAATCCTCCCTGGCGTAAACCAGAGATTGAATTGAAGTTTTTTTGACAAAAAACGCATCTAAAGCTAAAATTTTACGTCAAAAGAAGAGGGAATTGGTTTTTTATCTTCGAAACGTTTTACAGAGTCTACTCTGCTATAAGGGGGGCCCTTTGCCATGGCCTTTTCTAACTCTTGTAAGGATCTTAAGTCTCCTGCAGCTGTACATTCTACAGAACCATCACTTAGATTGCAAACATAGCCCTTTAGATCAAGATGAAGAGCTGTCCTTCTTACAAACTCGCGAAATCCAACTCCTTGGACACGTCCGCACACATGATAACAATATTGCCTCATCAGATATTTCCGAACACCGAGCTAAGAAGCGACTTTCTAACTCAGTTTATCTCATCTAGTTGCTTATCCAATTACGCAAAAAAAGAAAATCCAAGAAAAAAGTCAAGTATAAAATGTTGTATCCAAGCACTTATTTTTCATGAGCTAGCAGGCTCCCGAACAGAATATATAGATATGTCTTTGAATTATGCAATCTTTCAGTATTCTCATAGATAGAGTTGGTAATATAAATATCTTCAATCTTATTGAAGGACATTCTCTTAGCCAAAACACTCATCTTCAGAGTATAGTAGATGATGATCTAATTGTTGAATTTCTATCTGAGTTGGATCGTTGTAGCAGGATAGCAAATAGTATTTTTGAATATCCAAATCAACCCTTTATAAATCTGAAAAATAAAATTCAAAATATAGGAGAAGTCTTTTTTTCCCAGTTTTTCCCTAAAGAGATTCAAAAAAAGATTCAGTCACTTCAGGAGGCTTGTTTACTCTGGAACGTTAGTTGCAATCTTAGGAATATACCATGGGAACTTCTTCATGATGGAACCAGTTTCCTTGCAGAAAGATTTTATATGGCAAGAAATATTGAAGGATTTCGAGAAAGAGACAATAATCAGAGGAAAGATAAGCTGAAGATGCTCATTATTGCAGATCCAACAGAGGATTTAGAATGGGCACGCCAAGAAGGAGAATACCTTTTTGAGACACTACATTCAAAAGTTAGCACAGCTTTTCTTGATATTAAATTGATCAGTGGTTCCAGAATTAATAAAATAGAGCTTTTGCAACTCGTGAAAAAATCTGATATTATACACTACGCAGGTCATACCTTCCATCACGATCAAAGCGAAGAAAGCGGATGGCTTCTTTCAGGAGGGAAAGTCCTTCATGCTCGAGAAATTAAAAGAACAGGAGCTATCCCTCTTTTAGTTTTTTCTAATAGCTGTATTAAATTTTCTAGCGAAAAGGTGACATCTTTAGAAAAATCAAAAAGAATTTCTAGTAAAAATGAAAATTTTTATGATTTGCCAGGAGCTTTTCTTTCTATAGGAGTTTGTAGCTACATAGGTACAAATTGGGATATTCAAGATAATAAAAGTACATGTCATTTTGCACTAGAGTTTTATCGGTCTATTTTTGAAGAGAATTCTGTAAGTGTGGCTTTGTTCGATGCTAGGAAGTTTGTTCAAAGAAATTCTTCTCAAAATGATTTGACTTGGGCAAACTATAGCTTGTATGGAGACACTTTAACACAAATTTTTTATTCCCCTCAAAAAAAGAAAAGTTTTGATGCTTCTCGGATCCAAGCCTTTCTTGAACGCTCTCATGCTCCCTATCCAATTTCTATTATTCAAAGCTACCAAAATTTTCTTAGAATATCTCAGAAAAAATCTTCTTCCAACAAGGCTTTTTCTTTGCTTTGTGAAGCTTTTCAAATAACAATGAAGACAATAGCATCCCTTATGTTTGCTGATTTCTATCATTCTTGTACAGACAAAAAATCTCTCCAATTAGCTTCTCCTCTAAGCTTGAGAGCGATCATTTCTAATATTTATGAATGTAGCTCTTTTCTACATTCACTTCATACGAGTATGATCCCTTCGCGCTTGACGAAAAGTCTAAACAACCATCAAAATACTATTGAAACCCTTCTGAATTGGGATGAGAGCTTTCAGAAGGGTCAAATTCAGGGAAAAAATCTTAAAATACACCTAATTAGTTTTCAATATCATCTTGATAATCTTTTGAATGATTTAACAGCATTAGGACAGTGCCAGATTATTTATCTTCATAAATCTGGAAAAAGTGTTTTTCTCTTAAATTCCAAATATTGTCAAGAGCGTCCTGTTACTTCACTTGGATTTCATAGACCGGAGAATCTAAAGGTTTTGATGAAACATCAAGGAAAAACATGTATTTTAGAAAAGCAGCGAAGAAGGCTCCTCTCTTTGGAACCTTATATGAAATTCCAAATGGATCAACAAAAAATCTCATTTCCTGTTTTCAAAACCAATTAGATGCATTCCTTCTTTGTAGAGGGATGGACGAAAGGAATGTATCTAGGAAAAGAGAACACCTTGGCTTTGCTGTAGGTGAGTTGTCGTTTCTATAAAAGGAATTTTTGAATGAGGAAGTTGATAGTGCTGCTCTTTTGTCGGTATGATTTTCCAGCGTGTCTTTGGTATCTTGTCTTTATCATAATGGCTTTCATGAGGTATTTTGCAAGGAGCTTCTTTTTGTATAAGGATTTTTCCGTACTTGATAAGAGAAAGAATCTTTTTTGCAAGATCAGTTTGCTGTGTTTGAGACGAAAGATAAGGAAGCTTTTTTTCTGTTTCATGACAGGCTTTATAGAATGGAAGAATATCTCTATAAAACCATGCCATAGGGCATAGAAAAAGATCATCAGGAAATACTTCATCTAAGTATAATGGAAGAGGATCTAGAATTTTTTCAGACTGGGGTAAGTCAAACATGAACGAAGGAGATGAGCATGCTAAATGTTGGTAGAGGATACGAGTCCTTTCTTCTTCGGAAGAAATTTCCATATCCAGTCCAAGCCAGAGCCACCATGCCTTTGTCTCACGGTTGCTAAGTCCTGAAAAAAGGCTCAAAAGAAGATAGTTTTCTTGCTTTAGTTTTTTGTCGAGCACAAGGGAGCCTATCCCTTCACTAATTAAAAAACAATGTTCTTCATTTTCATCTGGCCAAACACACCAAGGATTCCCCTTGAGCTGTTCAGTTTCAGAGGGGCTAATAGAGGAAGAATGAAGGAAACCAAAAGAAAGCAGGAGCTTTTGGAAGGCTGGCTCAATGGAATGTTTTTCCATCCATTGCAAGGGAGAATTAATACGGTTATAGCTCTCTTGAATCATTTTTCGCAAGATAGAAGGATGGGAATGAAGAGGAAAAATTACACAGAGCAATTTTTGGATACGCTTCCTTTCATTCACAGGAAGATGACAGCATAGCTCTGTAAGGGAAACTACCATAATCTTTCTATTCCTTTTATCATAAAGTCGGACATACTCAAACTCTATATCGGCTTCATTTCTTAGCATCTATCCCAAAATTCTTATTTTGAGATAGCAAATCCAATAGCTAATTTCAAGCTAGACGGGCATGGTATCACAAATAGCCTTCTGCAATATCACGACGATAAAAAAGACCCTCTGCTGGGAACCCAGCTAAAAAGCGATAGGCCTTAGTTCGTGCCTCTTGAAGATCAGAGCCCTGAGCTGTTAGATTCCATACCCGACCGCCAGTGCTCCGTAAAGAATCCCCTTCCCTTCGAGTACCAGCATGCCAAAGAATTATGTCTCCCTCTGTGATGTCAAGTTTCTTTAAAAAAATATCATTAGAAAATGAGCCAGGATAACCCTTAGCTGCAAGTACGATATTGACACAGGCTCCCTTGTGAAACTCAAGAGAGGAGCTCTTGAGTCTTCCAGATGCTGCTTGATAGAGTAAGGGAAGGAGATCATTTTTCAACATAGGAAGTAGTGCTTGAGTTTCAGGGTCTCCAAATCTTACATTAAATTCAAGTACATGTGCTTGAGTTTCATGGATCATTAGACCTGCATAAAGGAGTCCTCGAAAAGGAGTCCCTTCCAGACGCATCCCTTGTATGACAGGGTCTAATATCTTCTGGTGAATTTCTTCTCTCAGGGACTCATCTGCAAAAGGGACGGGGAGATAGGCTCCCATCCCTCCTGTATTTGGTCCTGAATCACCCTCCCCAACCCGTTTATAGTCTTGCACCGGTAAGAAAGGGATTGCCTTTTCCCCGTCACAGAGTGCAAAAACAGAAAGCTCTTTGCCGACAAGAAAATCTTCGATAAGGACAGTTCTCCCTGCTTCTCCAAGGATTTGCTCATTTAGAGCAGAATGAAGGGCTATTTTTGCTTCTTCGTAGTTTTGTGCTATCCAGACACCTTTCCCTGCGGCTAGACCATCTGCCTTGATGACTATGGGTAGAGGGCGATCTTTGATATATTCACAGGCAGTCTCATAAGATGTAAAGGGAGCCGATCCTGCCGTTGGGATACAATACTTCTTCATGAAGTTTTTGGCAAAAAGTTTCGATGTCTCAAGTCGAGCTGCATCCTGCGAGGGGCCAAAGACAGCACAAAAAGGAGCAAGAATATCAGTAATTCCATCCGCGAGGGGTAGCTCCGGTCCAACAATCGTCAGATCAATTCTATCTTTCTGAACGTAGTCCCTTACAGTAGAAAGATTCCCTAAATCAATTGGTTCTTGTACAATAGACTCTGGTTCAATAGCCCCATTGCCAGGATACACTCGCAAATAACTGAGCTCTGGGCTCTGAGATATCTTCCAAAACAGGGCATGCTCACGAGCCCCTGCTCCTATCAAAAGCACTCTCATTGGCACACACTATGCACTGAGGCAGCACTCACACCCTGTCAAAACATTGACAGGATGCGTTTTGTCTGCTTAAAATCGAAATAGCTATACGCTAGGGGAAAGCTATCTTCGAATCCCAGCCTCAAGTCTTAGATAATTTGGAAACTCAGGAAGTCCGCCTTCTGGAGCCTTCAAGTCGACAAGATCTCCGCTAAGATCAGGTTTGTCCTCGTTTATGGGAGCGATCAATAACACACGATTCGCTTCATTCTTATGAGTTCCTCCTAGTATCCACTTGCCCCCGCTGAGCACAGCATCCGAATACTCTCGCACCCCAATATCAATGTTGTTGTTGTCTTCAAAGTATCTGGCGGAGTTTTGACTTAATTCATCGGGTCCAGGTATATTATAGAGTACACCTCCTCCCAAAGCAGTACCGTTGTAGCCTTGTCCCAGCATAACAGTTGTGTTATTAGAATGAGCAATTCCCAAAGATGTTGCAGCTATAGCCACCAATCCGCCTCTTTCGTTTATTTGCAGACCACCAAGCCCGTAATCATAGTCGTCTTCCGAAGAAAAATCGTAGGGTAATTTTAGACTTGCATAGAAATTTTCCGATACACTGCCTCTATTTCCAGCGATCAACCAGCGTTCATCTTCCCCATGATAAGCCATATCAAGGACAGGATTAGGGACAGGAATAGAAGTATCGTCATCAAACAAGACGGGAAGGATTCGTATCCAGCCATCTGCGGTACGGTTGTCCCCTCGAACTTGCAACTTGGATGGATCCGTTGCACTCCAAAGCTCACCTGAGTAAATTAAGGTAGTTGTCACCCCTCTGCTGTCTCTACGTGTAAGAGTAAGATCTGCAGCTGTCGTTGTGCTAGCACTACCAAGGATATAGATTATATATCTCCTTGAAGCAAAGTTTGCATCTGCACTGGTAACACTAATACCTATTCCCTGTGTAGATGTGTCCTCTAAATCATCTATAACAAAATTGCCATTCATAGCATCCGTTGGAGGAGTACCTAGTCTTTGCACACTGGCACCAGTATTACCCGCTATTCCTGTGCAAATTTTAACAGCTGTCGTACCTGCAGCAAGGCTCACATGATAAATATCTGTACTTGAGTCAAAGCCTGTCTGAGCCATTCCAGCATCATCCACTCTATTGAGTGGAACATCATTAGTAGTATCAGCAGTACAGACATCTCCAGGATTACCTGCATTAAGTTCAATAATAAGACTAGAGAGACTGCTGGTATATACATTAGCCGTTGCCATATGCAGTTCAGAACCAAGTAAAGTAAATGTATACTCAGTGCTGTATAGCTTATTTTCTGAGGTCACTGTGACATAAATACGATGTGCTTCATTGTTGGGAAGGTTACCAGAACTCGCAGCCAGTGTACATGTGCTACTGTTGCCATCAGCACTTAGCGTGGCGGTTAGAACTTGAGTTGAAGGGAGAACTCCCGGAGAACCACCAGTAGAGGCAGATGTCCATAATACAGCCACACAATCCTCAATCGTACTCGAAACACCACTTGGTCTGGTGAAAGTTAGAGTAATATTCTGATCTGCCTCTCTATGCACCGTGTAGGAGGTATATGCAGCATTAAAGGGGGCTTGCACAAGAGTTCCTTGGGCAGTAGGGATAGTAATGTCTCCCAATCGAGAATCATCAGCGGGCGTAATGGGAGAATCAGTATCAGTTCCGCCTACTAGCCCTGCTGACACTTCAGAACGCTGAGGTGTCCTGCCTCCAGCTAGCCAATTCGTTCCATCGAAGCCAAGGGTGTGAAAGGAGTAGCTTGCTTCACCATCTAAGGTAAGACCTCGACCTGCTGTTGATAGATCTGAACTAGGCTCTCCAGGATCACTTACTTTCTTCCAAGATGTTCCTTCGTTGATATTGGCACTGGATGTATAATAAATGGCACTTCTATCCCCTGCAACTGTCCATCCACCGTCTCCATAAGCAACAGCTCTGAGTATTACGTCGGAGCCAACAGAAGATTCCTTCCATGAGCCCGAATTTAAGGGATTGCTACTGCTATATACCTTTCCTTCAGCCCCTACAATGACCCAGTTGCCATTGTTATGAGCAACCCCATAGACGGGAGAAGACAGAGAATATTCAGTAATATTTGCCAAAGGATTGTCTCCTAGCTATGACTTGCGTAGTCCCATCGACTCCCACAACAGTTTGAATATCAGGAACTTCCTCTTCTGGTACAGCTGCACAAGAAGGAAGGAATGCAATCAGGGCTAAAGAGAGGCATAGGGAAGCCAAACCCTTCCATTGAAAAGAATGACTCTGGTTTCCTCTCTGAGAGATTGATTGAACTCTTGCTTCTTGCTGTACTCTTTGGAAAGGGCTATAAAGCACATCATAAACGATTTTTAGGATATTTTTAGGGAATCCACTGCCCGTTATTTTTTGGTTTTTCATTTTTCCTCCACGCTCTTTTGAGCTTTGACATTTTATTTTAGCAAAATAGATGTAATAGCTCATAATAATGTGCTCTAGCAATCCTTCCTGCATTGGCTACAAATCACCTCTCTTCCAGTAGCCCACCAAAAAGGCTAAGATAGATGACCAGCTTCTTCAAAGGTAATGAAGGGGTTCATCTTGTCAACAAAAAAATTCACATTTTACAAAAAAAATGAGATTTAATGATATTGGATTCAAGTAATTTTGAGAATATTTTCGTCTAAAACCAAACGATAGGTCTTGTTTCTTTGGAACTCTCCCTTTAAGATCACTTGGCTGAGAAGACCCCCTACCTTTTGCTGTACCAATCGTTTGAGAGGTCTAGCTCCAAATTGAGGGTCATATCCGTTTTTTGCAAGCCATTCTATGACCTTCTTATGTGCTTGGATGACAAGCCCCTGCTCTCTTGCTCGCTCCAAAAGGGAGTCGATTTGAGAAGAAGTGATTTGGAGGAGGGATTTCATTTGAATCGGGCTATAGATAATTGTATCATCTAATCGATTGAGAAACTCAGGGCGAAAGAATTGACGGATCTCTTCTTGGATCAGCTTTTCTTGCTCCTGTTTGCTTACCTTTGATTCTAGTAAAACCCTACTTCCTAGATTTGAGGTTAAGATGATAATAGAATTTCTAAAATCTACCCTTCTCCCCTTTCCATCCGTAAGCCTCCCCTCATCCATAATCTGAAGGAATATATGGAAAATATCCTCATGAGCTTTCTCTACTTCGTCCAAAAGAATCACTTGATAGGGTCTTTTTCGTATAGCCTCTGTTAGTTGTCCTCCTTCCTCGTAGCCTACATAGCCCGGTGGAGAGCCAATCAGACGAGCAACAGAATGCTTTTCCATATACTCTGACATATCAATACGCAAAAGGGAATTCTCATCATCAAAAAGGAAGGCAGCAAGTGCCTTTGCTGTCTCAGTTTTTCCTACTCCTGTCGGTCCTAGAAATAAAAAGCATCCTATGGGGCGGTTAGGATCGGAAAGACCAGAACGAGAGCGCTGAATCGCAGAGCTGACTGCCTCAAGAGGAGCGTCTTGACCAAGAACACGCTTTTTCAGCTCATCCAGAATATTGACTAATCGCTCCTTTTCTCCCTGTATCATACGTGACATTGGGATCCCTGTCCATCGAGAGACTATACCCGCAATATCTTCGGCTCGGATCTCTTCTTTTAGGTACTGTCTTTCTTTCTTGGCGATTTTTCCCTCCAGAGCCTTTTGCTCCTTTGCAAGCTGGGCTAGCTCGCCATAACGTATTTCAGCAACTCGGTTCAAATTACCTTCCCGTTCGAAACGCTTCTCTTCCCCTTTGAGCTCGTCGATTTTTTCACGTATCTTCTTGACTTTTTCTACGCCTTCCTTTTCTATCTCCCAGACACCCTTTTTCTGGCTTAAATCCTCTTCCAAATCAGCGAGCTTTCTTTCCAGTTTATCTAAATTTTCTTTTGAGTTAGGGTCATCTTCCATTTTGATTGCCTCCCTCTGGATTTTATAGGATTGGATTTTCTTTGTGATCTGATCGAGCTCTTCGGGAAGAGAGTCCAGATCAATTCGCACCTTAGAGCAGGCTTCATCCATTAAATCCACAGCTTTGTCTGGTAAGAAACGGTCAGTTATATAGCGATGTGACAGTTTATTTGCAGCTACCACAGCAGCATCTGTAATTCGTATTCCATGATGGAGCTCATAGCGATCCTTGAGTCCTCGAAGAATCAATATACTTTCATCCACAGAGGGCTCGACTACATATACGGGCTGAAATCGGCGCTCTAAAGCAGCGTCCTTTTCGATGTATTTTTGATATTCTTTTAGCGTAGTAGCTCCAATGCAGCGAAGCTCTCCTCTAGCCAAAAGGGGTTTGATCATATTAGAAGCATCAAGGGAGCCCTCGCTTGCTCCAGCCCCTACTAGAGTATGGATTTCATCTATAAAAAGAATGATCGATCCGTCCGATTCCTGAACCTCACGCAAAAGTGCTTTGAAACGGTCTTCAAACTCGCCCCTATATTTCGCTCCTGCTATCATGGAACCAAGATCCAGAGCGTGTATTTCCTTTCCTGCAATGCTTTCTGGCACTTCATGAGCTGTAATTTTACCAGCAAGCCCCTCCACAATTGCAGTTTTCCCAACGCCGGGCTCACCGATAAGTATTGGATTGTTCTTTGACCTTCTGCTAAGGACTTGCATGATTCTCCTGATTTCCTCCTCTCTTCCTATCACAGGATCGAGTTTACTTTTGCGAGCTAGCTCATTTAGGTTTTGGGTATATTTCTTAAGTGTCTGGAGAGAAGCCTCTGGATTATCGCTTTCAATGGAATGAGTCTTTCGAAGATGACTTAGGGCATTTTCTGTACGGCTTGGGTCCAATCCCTCTTGAATGAGTTTTTTCGCCAATGGATTCTTGCTTTCCTGAAGATAGCTCTGAATGAAATGTTCCGTAGAAATATACTCATCTGATCGTTGCTTTGCAAAAGAAGCTGATTTGCGAAAAAGTTCAGCAAGCCCTTGAGAAGGGCGAATCTCTTGAGAAGAATCTACTGATGACGGAAGAGATGAAAGGCTTTGTTGCAATAACTCCTTTACAGTTTTCACAGAAAGCTGAAGATATTCAACAAGCATTGGTCCTATGCCGTCTTCTTGAGAAAATACGGCATAGAGAAGATGCTCTGGAGTAATTTCAAGATGCTTTCTGTCTATGGCAGCCTGATGAGCATCTCGAAGAGCCTCCGATGCCTTTACGGTAAGCTTATGATCTTCCTCCATGCTCGTAAAGCTCAAAAAGTGGGCAATCGTCTACAATGTCACCCGCACCATAATAAGAGTGCAAAACCAATCGGTCTTTGGGCTCTTATTTATTAAGAGCCTATTTCCAGAGCTTCAGAGATTAGATTCAGCAAACTCCCAGTTGACCAAGCGTTCTAGGAAAGCAGATAAATAATCTGGGCGACGGTTTTGAAAATCCAAATAATAGGCATGCTCCCAGACATCAGCTGTTAAAAGAGCCTTTTTGCCATGTGCCATGGGAAGATCAGCATTTGCAGTCTTCAAGATTGAAATCTTTCCATTCTGATCCAGAACAAGCCATACCCATCCACTTCCAAACTGACCGATTCCTGCGGCTTTGAAATCTGCAACAAAAGAATCATAGCTTCCGAAGCTTTCACGAATTTTATCACCTATCTTTCCTCTTGGCTCTCCCCCTCCCCCGGGCTTCATGCTATGCCAGTAAAAGGTATGATTCCAAACCTGAGCAGCATTGTTGAAGATGCCAGCCTTTGAGGAATCATTGGCAGTTTTTTGGATCACATCTTCCAATGAAGCCTCGGCAAGGCCAGCATCGGGAGTTAGTTTGTTTAGATTCGTAAGATAAGCTTGATGATGCTTTCCATAGTGGAACTCCAATGTTCTCTCTGAAATGACAGGGGAAAGTGCATCTTTCGGATAGGGAAGTTCAGGTAATACAATAGACATAAATTTTTTACTCCTCGCTAGTAAAGCGATATAAAGACACCTTTTGGTGGAAGGTTAGAAGGTCAATCATTTTCTTTAATTTTTTGTGATTTTTTTTTGAAACTATGCAAAATCCAAATTAGGACAAAAAGAAAAAAAGTTGCAAAAATAAAGAGGTCTTGAACACATGCTCCTGTGATGACTGATAAAAAAATTTTAGAAATGCCAAACAAATCGGATAGAGTGTTTAGCACGAAAGAAGACGATTACAAGGCTATTTGTTTCTTTGACCTAGTTTTTTCTTTGAATCAATGCACTAACGAGAAATTTGGCTTTCATGTTCCTGTGGTCAAGGAAGGGGATGGGCTTTTCTATGCCTTATGTCTTGAGGTAAATCAAGTAGCTTATGCTTCTACTCTCGACAAGAGTGTTTCGAGAATGGGAGACCTGATAAGTTTTTTCGCTGTAGAGTTTTTAGATAAACGATCTTCTTGGGAAAGTTTTTATTCAGATCAAATGGATCTGATATATTATGAAATCTTTCATAGGCTTAAAAGAAAAGTTAACATAAACAAGGCAAGCATGTTAGACAAATTTAGAAAAGGAGACGATAATGTTCGTATAAATTCTAAATTAACAAAGATTGAACGATATGAAATTCAAGGACAACTTGGAATGGTAACCATTTCTAAAAAATATGAGATAGCTGTATAAAATGATAAATGGATTCATTATATTCTCCTAATGATATGTATGACTTCTTTCATGAAAAGGAAGACAAGGATTTTAGTGTTACGCTTGGAGTGAGGAACTATATACACGTTGTGAGGCTAGGATCACAAAAACAAAATCGAGTAATTGCTTATTTTGATTCTTTTGACCAAGAAAGGAATATTTGTCTACCTCATAGCCGAAAATTTATAGAACACTTAAATGGTAAATTACAACGTGCCTTACAAATAGATTTTTCGAATATCTTTGATAGGATTCATCCTAAAAAAAGGGAAAATATTCATGAAGAGGCTTGGGCTGACCGAGATTCTATAAAATCTGGATCAAAAATAGTGTAATTCACTAAGATGCACTGGATCATGGAGAAAACTATAGACAAACAAGATATGCTAGTAAATTAGATAAGATTGCAAAAGCCCTTGGCAGTTGTAATAATTGTGTCACTACGGACAATGTCAAAGCAAAACCAAAGAAAAGATACAACTGGCGTATTGACAATTCAACAGAAATTGAGATGGTGCATGAAATTATTAATCATTTCAAGAACTAACAGTCATGCTTGTTTTTAATATCGGTATCATAAAAGGCACCCTTAGAGCTAGCGTTTATAAATTATCTGTGGATGTGTCGCTGGCACTTTTTATACAAGTGCTGGTGGGGGCCTAACTATCCTTAGAAAAATCCGCAAAAACCTACTATCTGCGGGCTAGTGGACTATTATATGTAGTTGCCAATTTTTTTTGAAACTATACAAAGAGGGACTAGGCATGTAACTAAGCAAAAAGGTGGCAAATTTTTGCTTTTCATTATATCTTCTGAGAATACAGGGAATCCCTACTGTTATCAAAAACCGCCTTATGGAGGGCTGGACTGAGGTTTTATAACTCTCTATTTATGCCCTGTTCTTTCAATAATCAGCTTCTTTAGTTCTGTTAGTTCTTTTTGTATTTCTTGCATATCTGTTTCTATTTTATCCACACGCTTCCCAGTGTCGCTGTGTAGATAGGTTATTAGCATTAGTATAGTCCCAAAGCCAAGGGAATAGAGCCATCTTGCTTCCGTTCTAGAAGCTTTTACATCTTGTTTTACATGTTCTACATCTTTCTTTACAAGCTCTATCTTGTTCTTTAGGTCTGTTTTTATATTCTCTACATCTTGCTTAGTAGCTAGATTGCCGTTCTGGTTTGCTATGTAGTCCAGCAGCTCGGTTGCTGTTTTCTCGTTTAGCGGTTTGCCGTTACTTAGCTTTTTTACAAGCTCTATTGTCCGTGTTGTACTCATCCCCAGCTCCTGGAAAATTTGTCTGTCAAAGAAAGACTTTACTTTTATATTCATACTATTGAAACCTCCTTAGGGTCAATCAAAAAATTAAGCAATCACCGATAAAAAGATGACTCTATACTAAATAAAGGTTAAAAAAAACCGCATTTGCTGCAATTTTTTTACTAAAATTCGTAATACGCGAGAAAAAATTGAGGGTGAGGCTATCTTAGCTAATATTCACTAAAAATGATATTGTCTACTAGCAAGTATTAGCTATCTACTTAGTGAATATTAGCTAAAATGAGGCGGTCTGTTGTTATTAAAAGATCATGGCGGGTATGGTGCCTGTCTCATTTTCAAAGCCATGAAGGTCCGAAAAGGCGTACCTAAGTTACATCACGGACGGTTCAACTTAGGGCTTATAAAAGGCTGCAGTGCTTCCGTTCGTGAAACGGCTTTAAATTGTCTTTGCTTTTTCATGAGCCTATGAAACTGAGGTCTTATATGAGCGTTATTGATACTCATTGTCATTTGGATCTGATGGAAGAGAAGGGAATTTCTCAGGAGGAGGCTGTTCGGAACGCTGCACAGGCTGGAGTTTGCTCTGTAATTCAAATCGCAGTAGATCTTGAGTCTTCCGAAAGAAACAAACAGCTCTCAGAGACCATCAATCACCTTCGCTCGGAGACCTATATCCATTGGACAGCTGGACTACACCCATGTAATGTATCCAAAGAGTCAGCTTTACTTGGCAGGCTTTTTGACTTGATTCGAGAAAATCGAGCTAACACTGCATTTATAGGTATTGGAGAAACTGGGCTAGATTATTTTCATGAAGATACCGCTCATAATGACCAAAAGGAAAGCTTTCAAAGCCATGTGAAGCTTGCCGCGGAATTAGAGCTTCCTTTGATTCTCCACTTGCGAGACGATAGAGTGTATACTCCAGGAAAGGTTCAAGCTACTCATGATGCCCTAGAAATCGTAAAAAATGAGAAAGTAAA
>JABABJ010000029.1 GCA_014238275.1 Leptospirales bacterium
CTTAGGTCTTATAAAACGTGGCGGAATAATCCCGAGGCTCGCAGACAGGAGGTCTGCGTCGCCGAGGGCGCGGGGAGAGCCACGAGAGGGAGGCGCGGTCATCCCTCTCGTGAAAGGGATGTTTTATAAAATAAAGTTGACAACAGGAAGGCATCTGAGAGTATCAACATTGTCCTTGGCTGAAATTGTCTTAGAGCCTTTGCTATCCTCCTTATGTCAATCACACCAAGTTCTCCGTCTAATTCTTCTCCCACTAGAGAGGGATTTTTCCCTTTTACCTTTTCTCTCGCAGTTTTAATCTGTGTAGTATTGGCATTCAAAGATTGCACTTTGGATGCAAACAATATACCAAGCGGTTCTATGATACCAACTCTGAAAATTGGAGACTACCTCTTCGTAAATAAAATGCGCTATTCGATTCGGCTCCCTTTTATAGGCAGAGAAATTTGGAGGCACGATAATCCAAAACGAGGAGATATTATTACTTTTCAGTCTCCCAATCCATCTGAGCAGCAGCATTATGTAAAGAGAGTCATGGCGATAGCTGGAGATAGAATTCGTTTGAGAGAGATTCGAGCTTGTGATTTAATGCAGTTGTCTGAGCCTCCCCCTGCGAGTGCTACTGAAGAGGATTTGCCTCAAAAAGCTCCTCCTGAAACGACAGAAAAAAGGCTTTTTTCCTGTCGTTCAGGTGAAAGAAGCCTTCAGGAACCGTTTCTCAGCCTGCTAGAATACCGTGTGCAAGATGATGGGCCGTGGATTCGTTATCAGCTAGAAGAGCTTTCCTTGACAGGTAGTAACAAAGAGCTCCTGAACTCGGATAACTTTGGAGTGCTTCCAGCTGAATATATCTCTCCTATTATGCCAGATGAGCATCTAAACTCCCTTGTCTATCGAGAAAGAGGCAAGAATCTCTCCCATCTTATAGTAGAAAGTGCTGAGTTTCGTAGTGCCTATGAGCTTTGTCCTGAGATCTATAACAGTGGCTGTGTTGTGCCGAAAGAACGTTATTTTGTGATGGGAGATAATCGAGATGATTCCACAGATTCTCGTCAAATTGGCTTCATCCAACGTAAACATATATATGGGAAAGCAATTATGATCTATTTTAGTGCCAATTGGAGAGACCAAATCTGTACGCATTATTGGAAGATTTACCGCGAAACTGGGCTTGCCTCTTCTAACTCTCAAATTGGTTTTGATCTTCCAAACTTTCCACCGAGCAAGCAATACCGTTACTGTACTGAGTTCGATTTCAATAAATTTGACCACTCGTCAGCTAATCCCTTGAAATATTTACAGGGCTATTTTTATAATATGATATTGTATAGAATCCCAAGAGCCTCTGTCCGCTGGAGCCGCATGGGAAGAATCCTAAAATAATGATTCCTGAAAAGAAGGGCTCTCCCTCTCCCTTATCCTATCTCAGTGCAGGATTTGAATTTGTAGCTGTTTTTCTTCTTTTTACGGGGGGGGGATGGTCTTTGGATATTCATTCTTCTTGGGGAAAGGGAAGCCCTGGAGGATGGATGCTTGCGGGGATCTTCCTTGGATTGATAGCAGGTACATGGATTCTTTATAGATATAGCAGACTCTCTGTATCCTCTCGCACTCCAGCAGGGGAAGGGCTACGAGAGGATACAAAAGACTCTCAGAAACAAAATAGAAGGACTGATTCTCAAAAGATTCAAAATCTTAGCAAAGATATAAACGATCTTAACTCTCGTCTCCGTAAAACCATTTCCGACAATTCTTCTTCTTGAGCCCTTGCAAAAACTCAATGAAACCATGAATGAAACCAGAAATGAAACAAGGAATACAATCAAGAATACAATCAAGAATACAATCAAGAATACAACAAGAATTTCTAGGAGCCAGAATATCAAGGCATCTTGTAATACTAGCAGCTCTTCCTACAGCAGCCATTGTAGCGTTTCATGCGGTTTCTATAGATAGGCTTGGAATCCTAGAATATATTTTGATTCAACTTAGTTCTTTTACTCTATGCTATCTTCCTTTTTATCTTGCCCTTTATTGGCTGTGGAAATCTCCCTCTAAGCCCCTTCATTCTACTTCTCTTCACCTGGGAGCCAATTTTATACGAGTGATTGGACTCACAATCCTTGCATTTTCCTTCCAGATATGTTGCTCTGAGAAGGCTCCAGATGCAATCATTCTATATGCTTGCACAATAGGAATTTTTTTAATTTTTCAACTTGCTTTTTTAAGTATCTTTTCTAATCATGTGTGATAGAGTCTTTTAGGATATTTTTTCGATGTATACCTTTCAACGAAACTTTCTTTTTATTTTTCTGCTTTGTGTTACTCTTGCAGTTTTTTCTTCCAAGATAAAGGCATCGGAAGAAGCTCATGATGATTCAGGAAAGTTTCATCTGAACCCTCATCTTGTTCACCATCTCATGGATTCCGTTCTTTTTGAATGGAACCTTGGAGGGAAAAAGATATATGAAGGAAGCTCTGGTTTTGCGAATCCAAAGTTCGTACGGCGTCATACCTTTGTAGACTCAGAGGGAAAGAATTATCGCTATCAAGGGGGAGTCCCTCTCCATATTACGAGAAGGAGTGCTCAGATGATCGTCACCTCGATTTTATTAGTTTTTCTTTTAATACTAGCTGCTCGCAGAATCGCGTCCGATCCCTTTCGGATCAGTGGAAAGTTTTCACATATCATTGAGGTCTTGGTTCAGTGGTGCAGGAAGGATATTGTCGACCAAAATATGCACGGGGTTTCTCATAAAGGGTTTTATAGTTTGATCCTAACCCTCTTCTTTTTCATTTTATCTCTAAATTTGTCGGGACTTCTCCCTCCTTTGGGAGAAGGACTAGAAAAGTTTACTGGCTATATTGGAGGGTCTCCGACCTCTGATACCGCTAGCTCTAGTCCTTCTCATAAAACCTCTATCTGGGCGGCTCTCTGGCCGGGAATTACAGTAACAGGAGATCTGTCTGTGACTCTTTCATTGGCTTTGATTACTGCTTTGATGATTTGGGTTACTGGATTTCTCTATCAAGGATTCCCTTATCTTTGGAGAGCTGTTCCTTCAGGGGTTCCCCTTCCCCTCTATATTCTCCTTTGGCCCCTTGAATTTGTGGTCAGTCCAATTGCGAAAGGATTTGCTCTGACGATTCGTCTCCTTGCCAATATGACGGCTGGACACGTGATTATACTGGCACTTTTGGGATTCATTTTCCAAAGTGCATCTCTCTGGAGTGGAGGTCTTGGCTCGGCTGTAGGGGCAACTGGTATCGTTTTTGCCTCAGTTTCAGGAGTAGTTGGAATTTATTTTCTTGAGATCATGGTAGCATTTTTACAGGCATTTATCTTTACTCTTTTAACGGCACTTTTTATCGGCTCTTCTATGCACCGTCATTGAAAGAGGTCTCTAGCATTCTTATGACGAAAAAATTTGATAAAAAACTTTGGAAAAAAAGCAAGATTTTAAAAAAAAGCTTGCATTAAAAAGGCTTTCAGGAATACTCTCCTCATAGTTTTTTCATGACAAGATATATGGAATCAAAAATTAGGAGGAAAAAATGATAGGAATTGCGTTTATTGGGATTGGTCTTGGAGCAGGACTTGTCCTTCTTGGAGTAGGGCTTGGAATTGGTCGTATTGGCGGGAGTGCCGTCGAGGGGATCAGTCGCCAACCGGAAGCCGTTGGCTCAATCCAAACTTCAATGATCATTGCAGCTGCTTTGATTGAAGGAGCAGGGCTTTTTGCTTTGGTGATTATGTTTTTGGCAGGGGGAAATCTCAGCAAGGATTTGCTGGAGAAGTTCGCTGCTTCTGAAGCTCACCATTCACAGAAAACAGAAACGATTCAAGATCGCTCTGAGAACTGATTGTAGGGGCAGAAGATCTTGATTCAGTTTTTAGCAAAAGGGGGAAGTATTTCACTTCTGGAGGCTGATCCAGGGCTAATGCTCTGGACATTCTTGGTTTTTGGAATAGTTCTTTTCCTGCTTCATCGATTTGCATGGGAGCCAATCTCTCGAGCATTGGAGAAGAGGGAAGGTCGGATTTCTTCGGATTTATCGAAGGCTTCTTCCCTTAGGGAGACTGCTGAGAAAAAACTAACTGAGTATCTTGCTCAGTTAGATGAGTTGAAGCAGGAAGGAGAGAAGATCCTCCAACAAAGTAAGGAGGAGGCTATTGAGCAGAGAGATTTGATTATTCAAGAGGCAAAAGAAGAGGCTACTTCCTTTTTAGAGCAAAGCAAAAAGGAGATTCAGCTGGCAAAGCGTGCTTCCATCGCCCAAGTTCAGGATTACATTGTGGATTTGTCGATAGCTGCTGCATCGCAAATCCTTCAGCGTTCTCTTAGCCCTGAAGATCACCAAAGATTGATTCAAGATACCATTCGAGATGTAGGGAAGCTCGGAAGCTTGAATTAGAGCTCTCAAAGGTTAGCGTTAGGAAAAAATGAGTCAAACGGAAGCAAAGGTGGCTTATGTTTATGCAGATGCCCTAGCAGATCTTGCTAGTAGAGAATCTCATGCGGGGTCTACCCTGTCTTTATTGGAAATAGATGATCAGCTTCAATCCTGCCTTGCTTCATTCCAAAAGGAAGAAAAGGTATGGAAGTTTTTTTCCTCTCCTGTCGTTTCATGGGATGATAAAAAGAATGCAATCATTTCTTCTCTCAAGGGAAAGGTTCATCACTTGCTTTTTCACTTCTTTTTAGTACTTTCCAAAAGGGACAGGTTTGTCGAGCTTCCTATGATATGTAGGCTCTTCCATAAAGAGATCAATTCTCGCTTGAAGAGAAGGGAGGTTTGCGTAAGAAGTGCAAGGGAATTGACCCAAAACGAGGAGGAGAATCTGAAGGAATCTTTGAGAAAATATCTGGGGTGCGAGATCATTTTGGAAAAGAAGGTGAGCCCTGAGCTTATGGGTGGGCTAATTCTCACATCTGAAGATCTTAGGCTAGATAGTAGCGTACAGAGCTGCCTAGAAAGGATTCGTTCTTCTTTATCTCAACGAGGAATCCGAGGGAAAAAATCAGGAGAAAAATTCGAGGAGAAATTTTATGAAAATTAAAACGGACGAAATTACAAGCGTACTCAAAAAGGAAATCCAAAGCTTTGACGCCCGATTGGATATGGCAGAGGTTGGAGAGGTTCTCTCTGTTGGAGATGGGATAGCGAGAGTATATGGGCTTGAAAACGTTATGTACAATGAGATGGTGGAATTCGAGAATGGAGTTCTTGGGCTTGCCTTCAACTTAGAAGAAAATTCAGTTGGAGTGGTTGTCCTAGGTGACTATCTAAGCCTGAAAGAGGGCTTTCAGATAAAGCGTCTTGGTCGTATCTTAGAGATACCTGTCGGAGAGGCTCTCTTAGGGAGAATTATTGATCCTATGGGGCATCCTCTTGATGGAAAGGGTCCGATTGATTCACCTCACTCTCGCCCAGTGGAGCTCCTTGCCCCTGGAATTGCCGAACGGAAGCCTGTACATGAGCCTCTTCAGACTGGAATCAAGGCAATTGATTCCATGATTCCTATTGGTCGAGGGCAACGAGAGTTAATCATTGGGGATAGGGGTACTGGAAAAACCTCTGTAGCAATTGATACAATCATCAACCAAAAGGGAAAAGGAGTAATGTGTGTATATGCGGCTGTTGGACAGAAGTCTTCAGGTGTTTCTGCCTTAGAAGCTAAACTTCGGAAGCTCGGAGTCATGGATTATACTGTGATTGTTTTGGCATCGGCTGCTTCTCCAGCTCCTCTTCAATACCTTGCTCCCTATTCTGCAACTGCTATCGCTGAGTACTTTATGTATGACCAAAAAAAGTCATCCTTGTGTGTATATGATGATTTGACTAAGCAGGCGAATGCCTATAGGCAAATGTCTCTTCTGCTCAGACGTCCCCCGGGGCGTGAAGCCTTCCCAGGTGATGTCTTCTATCTGCATAGCCGTCTTTTAGAGAGGGCGGTTAAGCTTAGTGATAAGAACGGAGCGGGGAGCTTGACTGCTCTTCCTATTATTGAAACCCAAGAGGGAGAGGTGAGTGCTTATATTCCTACCAATGTCATTTCCATTACAGATGGACAAATCTATCTTCAACCGAATCTTTTTGCGTCTGGACAAAGACCAGCTGTTGATGTAGGGATTTCTGTCAGTAGAGTGGGGGGAGCAGCTCAAATCAAGGCTATGAAGTCAGTTGCTGGGCGTATGAAGCTTGATTTAGCCCAATTTCGTGAGCTGGAGGCATTTGCACAGCTGGGAACCGATTTGGATGCTTCGACCCAAGCACAATTGGATCGAGGTTACAGACTTCTTGAGATCCTCAAGCAGGATGAGTCATCTCCGTGGGAAGTAGAAGAGCAGGTGATTTCCATCTTTGCTGTCACAAGGGGATTAATGGATAGTATACCTATTGTAAAAGTTCGTGATTTTGAGATAAAGCTGATAGATCACGTTCGTACAAAATATTCTTCCATCTTGAAGTCTATCCAAAGCTCTCAAAAACTAGATGATAAAGAAAGCGAGACTCTCACGAAAGCTATACGAAGCTTTACAGCGATCTATCTAAGTGAAACGAAGGACTAGCTTTTTCACTGAAGGTTGTCTACTGAAGATTGTCTACTGAAGACTGCTAAGATAGAGAATGACTTTTTTGATTTTCTTGATAGGAGTCCCTGGGGGAGGTATTTGTCGGTAGACATAGCCGCTTCCTTTGAGCTCTACTTTGAGACCATAAAATCCTTGGATGATTTGTACTGCATCTCCGGCAGTAAGACTTCGAAGGTCATATAAAACATCTTTCTGAGCCTTCCAAGAGTGGACAGGTAGGGGGGGAAGTTTTGCTAATTCTATAGGACGTTCTTTGGACTCTAAAAAGGGGAGGATGGAACGAACCACCCTGCCAAATACAGGTGCTGCAAGAGAGCCCCCACTATGTTCGCTTTCCGGTTCATCGAATAGAATGAGTGCAGAATATCGTGGTTTTTGAGCTGGGAAAAATCCTAAAAACGAGACAATGTACTTATCAAGATAACCGTGAGCACTAGATTTTTCGCCCGTCCCTGTCTTCCCAAGAACACTAATACCCGCTGATGAAGCTGCTTTCCCAGTTCCATATTTCACTGTGTTTTCCATCATTTTTCGGACCTTTCGATGTATACTTTCATCGAAGGGACTTTTTTTCCATATAGCTTTTTGTTCATGTAGGATTTGATTGGTCTGTGATGAGTGGATTCGCCAAGCTGTATATGGTCGAAGAAGCTTTCCTTGATTGACTAAGGAAGTGCCTGCACGTAAGAGTTGAATTGGAGTGATGCTGAATCCCTGACCGATGGGAATATAGTACGAAGTCGAAGGAACCCAATACTGAATGTCTGGAAAGTAGCCCTTTGTCTCTCCTGAACCTGAAGGGAAAATACCTGTTTTTTGTCCCAATCCAATTTTTTGCATATAGTAAAAAATGCGCTTTGGAGGAATTCTTTGTACTGCCTTAATGATACCTACGTTACAAGATTTTTCGATGATTTCTGAAAGAGTGAGCTTCCCATGACGAACCACCTTTCCTCTACTACGGCATCTTACCATCGAATCATAAAAGTGAATTTGTCCATCGCATAGAAATTTCTCATGAGGCAAAACAGCCTTCTCTGCCAAGAGAATTGCTGCCATAAATATTTTTATCGTAGAGCCTGGCTCGTAGTTCAGACGAATGACCCAATTCCCTCTCTGAAAAGGAGTACTTTCATGATATTGATTTGGATTAAAATTTGGAAAACTTGCCATAGCTAAAATAGCCCCTGTATGAATATCCATCACGATTCCTACAGCTCGTTTGCTCCTTGATTGCTCAAAGGATTTCCCTAGCTCTTGCTCTAAGTGGTGCTGGATGAGAGAGTCAATGGTAAGCTGAAGGGAATTTCCTGTATGTTGCCTAGTTGATGAAGATTTTGTTAAAATACTGTTCCAATTCCGTTCGATTCCTGCTAATGCCTTCGATTGATTGGGACCTACAAAACCTATGAGATTGCTTGCAAGAGTATTCCCTGGATAATTCCTTCTATATTCCCTTTCTCGATAGATACCTGGAAGTTTGAGATCCATCAGCTGATCTGCCTTGAGGTTGTCTACTTTTCTCTTGACATAGAAATATCGTCGATTTTTTTGCTCGTAAATCCGCTTTAAGATATTTTCTGCTTTCATCTCCAAAAAGCTGGAGAGTATTTCTGCTGTCTGCTCATGATCATAAACTTCTTGGGGAGCAAGTGCTATTGTGCTTGCTTCTTCTGTCATTGCAAGAGTGAATCCATGACGATCGAGAATATTACCCCTGACGATGGTATTCTTTTGTTTCGTGCGGTTTGCTGGAAAGGAAAGATAGAATGTCCGAACAGCAATAGTCATGAATCCTAAGCCGGAAAAAACACTTACGACGAGAAGGCGTGTTTTCAATTTTTTCATATTTTGTTCTTCTCCTTACAATAGAGTGATTTTCTGTTTCTAGAACAAAAAGAGCTTTACAAATAAGTAGAGTTTTCCAAATTTGACTTCTGTGATTTGATTTGGATGTATTCTTGTAGTTGTCATGATAGAAGATAAAGATATGCTCCGTCAGGAGCTTTCAAAACTTAGTCCAAATGGACTCAAGCGGATTGCTCAGCTTTGGAGCATGTCTGACACAAGCATGGGAAAGCGAGCCCTCATGAACAGACTCATCCATAATATGCAAGACAGCTTTTATGTCAAAGGCATTTTGGAAAAGTTGAGCAACACACAGACAACGATTTATGCCTCCCTCTTACAGATCAAATCAAATATGATGACTCTTGGAGAAATTGCACGTAAAATTTCTCTCCCTCCGCTCAACGCTGAAATGGAACTAGGAGTCCTCAAGCGATATTATCTTGTGTATCAATGTAAAGACCGTGCTAGACTAACGAATAACTTAGACCGCTATCATTGTTATCCAGAAAGTGGGAATCTAGTAACAACTGATACGAACGAGGACAATCATAAGATCCAAGTTGACCTTCAGTCATTTCTCATGGGGAAGCCAATTGCAGCGGAATGGAAAAAGATACTTGGTAGAAAGTCTGGAATGAATGGCTCCTTTGATGCGAAGACAACTTTGCTTATCCAGAAGCCTGAAAATATTACTCGAATTATTGCTTCTTTAGGGAGAACAGAGCAGATTGTAATTCAGGCATGTTTTCTTCAGGGAGGGATCCTTGAAATGGGGCGAGTCAGGAAGATCGTTCGTATGGAAAAGGGAGACTGGGAGTCTATTGTTCGAAGACTTCATTCCTCAGGGATTGTTGTGGATGACTATTATATTGACAAAAAATTTATTCGAATTATGATCATGCCACAAGATGTTTTTACTTGTTTGCAGGAGAATCCACTTACCATTGCTTCCAAGAGAAAGAGTAAAAATAAAGGATCTAAAATTGTCAAGAATGATCTTGATTTTTATCTCAACATTAAAAAAATGATTTCCTATATTAGCGGGAAAGGTATCAGCCTTGCGAAGTCTGGAAAGATCAAGCAAATCGATCTTCGTGAAACAGAAGCAACACTTCTCAATCTTGAGCTCAGTCTTTTCATCGAAAAAAGCCAAACTTATCAAATCGATCTTCTTCTCCCTGTCATGCGTCTTTTGGATATAGTCAGAGTGAAAAGAGAAGATATTGTTTTGCGGAATGATTATGAAAAAATTCTTACTACAGATTGTAGAGATCTTATCAACCAAGTTATACCAGCTGTTTTAGGAGCTCGTAATAGAAGAGTACCATATGAAGAGGTCTTTGAATTGATGAACCTTTCCTTTCCTCTTGTTGAGCTTTGGGACGAATGTTTAGAGTTCATCCAGAATAAGAAAAAAATCATGCACTTTATCATCATGGCTTCAGTCATCCGAAAAAGGATTATCCTAAACGGAAGTTTTGAGATTGCTGATTTTCAGAAAAAACTGATGGAACTCAATCGAGAGCTCACGAGTGTTCTTTTCTGGCTTCAGACTTTTGGATTAATACAAATGGATACTATGAATCGAGAGCTAGAGATTTCTGAAGTTGGTGATTCTTCTCTGAATCAGAGAGATTTCCGTCTCGAAAATACAAAGGGAAGTGTGATACTCAATGCAGATATGAGCTTAATTGTAATACCTGAGAAAATTTCCATACCAGGACTTACGACTCTAAAGAGTTTTACTGAACTAAAGTCTTTTGATAATGTTTATACCCTGCAAATCACAAAGCAGTCATTTCAAAGAGCTATTCTTTATCACGAAGATTCTGATACTCTAGTGAAACTTTTGGAACAGACAAGTCGTAATCCTCTTAGTCAGAATTTCTTATTCTCTATCAAGGATTGGGCAAGCTCTATTCCCGTTGTGAAAGTTATGAGTGAATGTGTTCTGGTTCAAACGGCTCAAGCTGAACAGATGGATCTTCTTTTGGGACGGATTAATGGGAAGCATATAGTACAAGAGCATATCAATAAAAATACCATTTTGATTTATTCTAATAAAATTCCTGAATTTATTTCATCTGCAGAGAAGCTAAGTTTATTAGTAAAACTAATTCGCTAATGTATTTTTTCCGTTTTTTTTTATTTTTTCCTGTATTTTTCTCTTTTAATTTTTGCTTTGCAAAACAGGAAAGAAATCTTAGTCAAGGTAATTTGGAGTTGAGCTCTCGTTCATCAAGTGTTCCTTCTGTATTTCCCGAACGTCTTTTTCAGAAAGATGATAAAATTAAATGGACGGGGCTCTATTCCTCAGGTTATTTCCTAGATGCAGATCAAGGCTTTGTTATTTTAGAAAGGAACAAATCTATCAAAGAAATTCATCGTTATTATCAGAAAATACTTCCTTGGATCAGTTGGCAAGTCATTCAAGACCAGAAAAAAGGTGAGAAAATTCTCATTGTTGCTGAGGATCCTTCTTTTCGGCTTTTATCTGTTATACTTCAAGATTTAGAACCTGTTGTGGTAAAGCTGTATATTCGATTGTCTCAAACTTATTGACGTGTTCTTTAGGGCTCAAAAGATATATAGAAGTTTGTTGCTATATATGATCGGTTATTTAAGTAAGGGTGTCCTATTATGTCTAATGAGGAGAAATATTCTTATACTAGTATGGGGCCTAAGGCTCATATACAAACAGTTAGCTCACTCAATGAGATGATTCGAAGCCAGCTTCATTCTAATCCAGAGTTTCGTTCTCTATGGGTGGAAGGAGAGATACTCAATTTACATAATCATTCAAGCGGTCATATTTATTTTTCTCTAAAAGACGATGGATCTCAAATTAGATGTACATTTTTTAAGATGGTGAATTTGAATTATCAGAAATGTAATCTAAGGAATGGAACAAAGGTCTTAGTTTATGGAAATGTTAATGTATATGTGCGCAAAGGAGAATACAACTTTAATGTTCAAAAAATCATGCTTACAGGAGAAGGAGAGCTTCGGATTAAGATCGAAGAATTAAAAAAACGTCTTTATCAAGAGAAACTTTTTGACAAGTCTAAAAAAAAGCCATTTCCTTTTCTTCCTCTTACGCTTGGAATTGCAACTTCTCCGACAGGAGCGGTGGTTAAAGATATGCTACAAACAGCATGGAGAAGATATCCAAATCTTAATATCACTCTTGCACCTTGTAATGTCCAAGGTGAAGGTTCTCCAGACTCCATTGTCCGCTCCTTACAGATCTTAAATCAACCTGAATACAAAATCGATCTAATCATCTTAGGCAGAGGAGGAGGTTCTTTTGAAGATCTTCTTGCATTCAACGATGAGAAAGTAGTTCGAGCTGTTGCTTCATCCAGAGTACCAATCCTTTCAGCAGTTGGTCATGAGATTGATCACCCTCTTACTGATTTAGTGGCAGATGCATATGATGTTACTCCAAGTGCTGCTATAGAAAAAGTAATTCCTCTAACAAAAAACTGGATAGAAAGAATACAGGAAAATTCTATACGTCATCAGGTAGCTCTTAAAATCAAGATTCAGGAAGAAAGCAAAAGGCTCAATCAGCTTTTGCTTTCTTCAATTTTTTCAGAACCTCTTTTGATATTGACGAATTGGAATCAGACCCTTGACTATTTAGAGAAAAATTTAGAACAGCTTCATCTTAGTTTCTATCAAGAAGCTCTCAGGAAATGGGAGCGATTTTCCAATCTTTCTGCTTTATTTAAAGATAACCTTTCTCGATGGAGCAAACGATTTCACTTATCTGAAGAGCGTCTGAAAAGCCTTAGCCCCCTTGCCACATTGAAGAGAGGGTATTCCATTGTTTATCAGAAAAATGGAAAGATCGTTCGTTCTTCTGAGGATGTTTCTATTGGAGCAAATCTTCGTGTCCTCCTTGGGAAAGGAAATATCCAAATAGAGGTAAAAGATAAAGAATAGACATATAAACCCGACTTACTAGGCTTGATACTCTTAGCTTAAAAAAATAGTTGCTTTCCTAGCCTAGCCTCTGCATCTTGGAAGTCGGAAACCTTGTTAGTCAGTTTTTGAGCTCTCTTCAATCAATATACCGCGATAAATATACTCTCAATGACTTGTGCTGAGACTTCACCTTCTGTTTTTCAACAGTCCTTTCAGGTAAATGGAATCAAGGTTCTGATTGTTTGCAGGGGACCTGTTCGCCTAGAAGCGATGGAAACTCTAAAGAGAATGGGAGCTGATTACGGTATCCTTCTTTCTACTAAGGATTCTGTTCATTATGCACACACTCTTGCTCCTGAGTTGCGAATCATTTCGAATCCAGAGAATATACATAGAGTTTCAGATTATACGGGTAGTACACAGAAAGAACGCAAAGAACGGATTGCTCAAATCATTCAGATCTGTATCCAATACGATTATCAGTATTTATTTGCAGGTTATGGTTTTATGGCTGAAGATGCTGGTTTTGTCGAGGATGTCCAAAAAAAAGGGATTCAGTTTATTGGTCCTTCTTCGATGGTTCATAGGCTTGCAGGTACAAAAGATACAGCAAAGAAGCTTGCTAGAGAGTTGAAGATTTCTGTGACCCCAGGTTTAGATAACATTAGTACATTGACACTTTTGAAAAAAGCAAATGGAAGCAGAGAAGGCCTAAGCAAAGTAGCTATCAAACACGGCTTGAAATCAGAGATTTTGAATGAGCACTCTCTAACAGAGGAAGAATATGCAGAGGCTCTTCTGCAATCTTCTTATCGAGAAGGGAAACCTCTCATTCATATAGATGAGATCCAGAGTTGTGCAAGAGAAGAAGGAGAGAAGATCTTAAGAGCCAATCCTAACCAGAGACTTCGCCTCAAGTATATAGGAGGAGGAGGAGGAAAAGGGCAACGAATCATTTCTCAAGCAGATGAAATACCTGATGCTGTGTGGGAAATTCTTTCGGAATCTAAAGTAACAGGAGATACAGATAACAAAAACTTCTTAATAGAATTGAACATCGAAAAGACAAGGCATAATGAGATACAGCTTTTTGGGAATGGAGAATGGTGTATTTCCTTGGGAGGAAGAGACTGCAGTATTCAGATGCATGAGCAAAAGCTAGTAGAGATTTCTCTGACAGATGAGCTTTTAGCAAAAGAGATTCAAAATTGCAAAGATAAGAATCAAGATGATATTTCTGCTGTCTTAGAACAGGATAGAAAACTACTCGCAGAAATGGAGGAACAGGCAGAACGTTTCGGAAAGGCAGTTGCTTTAGATTCCTTATCTACGTTTGAAACCATTGTATCAGAAGATTCTTTTTATTTTATGGAGATGAATACAAGGATTCAAGTTGAGCATCGTGTGACTGAAATGGTCTATTCTCTTCGATTTACCAATCCAGAGGATCAAAATGATTCTTTCATCGTTCATTCTCTCATTGAAGCGATGGTTCTTGTGGCTGTTTTCAAGACGAAACTTCCTTGCCCTGAGAGGATGCCTCGTTATTGCTCTGGAGTTGAGGTTCGTTTAAATTCTCAAAATGATATTCTTGAGCCTTCAGCAGGAGGAATTGTAGAGTACTGGTCACCACCTTCAGATAGGGAGCTACGTGATGAGCAGGGTATTTGTATTAGAAATCCAGACACAGGAGAATTTATTCGTTACCATTTGGCAGGAGCCTATGATTCTAATATTGCTTTGATAGCGACAGGGGATTCTTGTCGAGAGAGCAGTTTGATGAGGCTGTCAGAGATACTTCGATGTATGGAAATTCGTGGTATGGAACTTCAGACTAACAAAGACTTTCACTATGGTATATTAAATTTTTGTTTGAGTCTTCATCCAATGCTTAAACCGAGAACGGATTTTGTTATCCCTTATATTTGTGCTATAGGAAACCTGACTCGCGAGCTTGATTCCATTGATTTTGAGTATGCTTGGAATAAGTGCCGTAAGAAAGTATTAGATGAATTTGGCTATGAAGGGATAGAGGTTTTTGATTCGCAAAAGACACTCATTCTTCGTCCCCTTTTGATCTTGAGAGCAAAACCTCATCTTGCCGCAGGATTTTTGATGTCACGTTATGAATCTGCTTACAATTTTGATAAAGGGAAAATTCTTTGGAAGCAAAATCATCTTTCTTTTCTTTCTGATTTATATCACTATCTTCATTTAGAAGAGCGTCCTGATGCACAAGCAGTTCATAAGATATGGGATCATGATCATCTTCTTTTAGAAAGTGGACTTAAGTTTTATTCTGATCTCAAGGATCATCTTGGTATCACTATCGAAACAAAAGACAATGACGCTCGTCTTCAAAGCGAATTGAATGACTTAGCAAGGCTTGATGAAGTGAACTCCTCCAAAGATTACAAAAATACTTTGTTTAAGAGGCTTACACCTAAGATGCTAGAAAAATGTCTTCAGACACACTGTGGCTGGAAGTTTGGAGTCCCTCTTCTGGAATTACTCTTGAACGCAGTAAAGAAATCCGATATTCTTTCTTTTCAAGTTGATTCTCGACTTCTTCCTGTAATACCTAAAATCTTTCTGGACCCAAAGATGCAAAAAGATTGCTTTCGAATACTTTCTCCTCCACCTGTTCATTCAGCTGATACAATTGTGGCACAAACAGGAGGAATGTTGTATCTCAAAGAGACCCCTGATTCTGATCCTTATTTATATCCAGGAAAGCATTTTAAGACGGGGGATGCAATTTATATCATTGAAGTGATGAAGATGTTTAATAAGATTCAAGCTGAATTTTCAGGAACAGTTGTCTCAGTTTTAATCGAAGGAGAGCAGGGAACGGTCATCAAAAAAGGACAGCCTTTATTCCGAGTAGAACCTGATGAGAAAATTGCAGTGAAAACCGAAGAAGAAAAACAAGCTGAAAGACATCAATGGACAGATAAACTACTTGCAAAACTAATATAGTTTCTTCCTTAAAAGAAAGCTAGTCAAAGATTTTTTTCGTAAGAATGAGATGCCTCTCTTTGATTTTGGAGTGCTTCTTGGTTTTTTGAATTGATCTGGAGGGCATAATTAAAGGACTTTAATGCCCGTTCCAATTCTCCATTTTCTTTATAAGCAAGACCCATGAGATTGTATGCCTTAGAGAGAAGGGATGCTTCTACTTTGGAATAGATGATCATCTTGAGAATTTCTAGCGATTTTTCTCGATTTGCTCTAAGTTTTGTTTTGAGGAGAGCTTCTGCTTCTAGGAGTTTTACTCCAAAATCTTCTGGAAAGAGACGCTTTGCCTGATTTGCATAAGATAGAGCTTGAGCTATGGACTCGTAGTTATCATCATCCTTTAGATTAGATTTCAAGTGAAGATAAGCCAGCTCAATTAGAGCTTCTTTCCGGAGTTCTGGTTTTGCATAAGGACTTTTGATAATTTTTCTGAGTAGTATGGCTGTGTTAGAATGATTTCCACTTTCTTGATAGGTTTGTGCCAGCTCCCAATCCAGTTTAGGATCCTCGTTTTGAGTAGGAGCTTCTTGGTTTCGCTCTCTTATGAATTGATATTGCCTAAGAGCTAAATCAAAAGCTCCTTCTTTTCTATAGGCATGAGCAAGCGAGAGTCGTATCTTTCGTTCTTCTTTTCTTTCGAGAATTTTTTTTCTTAAATGTCCATGAGGAGCAAGGCTCAATGCTTTTTTCCAAGAAGCTATTGCTAAATCTCTCCTGCCAGATTTTTCGTATACTCTCCCAAGCATTAGATAGGCCATTGTACTTTCTGGACGGAGCTGAACTGCTCTTTCCAATACATCCAAAGCTGAGTTGCGGCGTTCCATATCTAAATATACAGATGCAAGTTTAATCAAGGCTTCCTCTGTTTGAAGATTCGCTTGAGTGAGATTCGTGATTTTCCGAAAGGAATCTGCAGCCTCTAAAAGATCGCCATTCTTATGGTGTATATCTCCCAATCGGAATAGAGATTCAATATCTCCAGGATTGATGAGAAGTGCTTTTTGGAGGGAATTTATTGCAAGATCTTCACGATTGATTTTTTCGAAGGCAAGTGCAAGAGAACGGTAGACTTGAGGACTTTTTTCAGAAGCCGCAAGAGCTTTCTGAAAATAGGCAAGAGCCTGTTCAAGCTCTTGTCTGTGGAGATATATAATCCCTAAGTTATAAAGGTATTTTGATTTTTCTGGTGCAAAACGTATTGCTTTGTGAAGATGGTCTGCTGCTTCATCCATTTTTCCTTTTTCAAAATAAATTTGCCCTATTTGTGCGTAAGAACGAGCTTGGAGACTCCTGTTTTCCAGTGAAGGGGATGAGTTTCTTTCTGCATGGGAAATGACTCTTTTAAAATTTTGCAAGGAGGATTCTAGGTTTCCTTTACGGAGGTGAGCAAGTCCAAGATTGTAGTAGCTTAAAATATCTTCTGGGATTCCACTCACAGCCTTTTGGTATGAGTCAATTGCCTTATCGGTTTCATTGTTTGCGAGAAGTATATTTCCCAAAAGAAGAAGGACTCGAGGATCCTCTGGAGACATTTTACGTGCACGGAAGGCATATTCTCTAGCAGCAGTTTGGTTCTTCAGTTTATGTTCTAGGACAGCAAGATTGACAACTGCTCCGATGGCTTTAGGGTCATAGCGAAGGGCACGTAAAAACTGATTTCGAGCTAGTTCATATCGATTCCTTTCCAGAGCTATTACTCCCATATAAATGAGGGCTGTTGCTTTTTGGCTATTTGGATAGCTTCCGTTAATGATACTCTCAAAATCCACAATTGCTTGGCGGTTCTCACTAGCTCGATAATGAGAAATAGCCTTTCTTAGAAGTGTATTGAGATTCGTATCAGGTATATAATAGCGTGTTTCAGGAAGAAGACGATCTGCCGCATAGAGTTGTTCAGGAGAATTTTTTGGTTGCTTCTTCCCAAAAGAAATCAAACCAGTTTTCCATAAATAGTAACCACTTACTCCCAGCCCAAATAGGAATAAAAAAAGTATTCCTAAGAGAAGGAAGTTCTGAAACTTCCTTTGGCGACCTTTCTTATACATAGAAAGCTGTTCAAGCTCTTCTTGCATAAGAGTTCTTTGTGTTGAGGGAGATTCTTCAGGGAAACGGAATCTATTGGTTTGGATTTCGTTGTCTTCGTTCATCTTCTTATTTCCATTCAGTCAGAACAGTTCTTTTCTTCCTCTTGCTTCAGATGCTTGCACGCAGCATCCAAAATACCGTTTGTAATGGAAACAGCATCTTCACCTGCATATTTTCGAGCTAATTCCAAGAGATCATCCATAAGCATAGAATAATTCCATTTGCCTTCTTTCAGTTCACAAATTCCAATTTGTAATATACATAGAAGTAGGGTAGAAATCTGGCTTAGATCCTTGTGCGAGCATTTTTGAATTAATTCAATACTTTTGTCATAGTTTTCGAGAACCCCTGAGATGAGAGAGAGACAATGCTCTCGAATTTCTTCAGAGGGAGATGTGTTCAGCCATGAGAGCTGATTTGCTTCTTGTAAAGAAGTCTTCACGACTTTCATCTGGTAGAGTGCCTGCATGGCTATCTCTCTTGCATGAGAATCAGGATATTTCTTAATTTTCACAGCCATTCTTTCTGGCAAGCTCTTTATATAAATTTACCATTTCCACTGCACTTTTAGCAGATTCTCGTCCTTTCCCACCTTCTTTATTTTGGGATCGAGAAACAGCCTGCTCCATATGATCCACTGTAAGTACACCAAAAATTACAGGTAGTCCACTGTCATAAGAAGATTGAGCAATGAGACGAGCTGCTTCAGTAGCTACATAGTCAAAGTGAGGGGTCTCTCCCTTGATGACGCAGCCTAAACAGATGATTGCATCATAATGAAAACTGCTTTTTGCTACTTGAATAGAAGCAGGACCCAGCTCAAAAGCACCAGGGACATAAAAGATATGAATGGAATCTTGCTTCACTCCCATGAAAGCAAGTGAGGAAACACAGCTCTCTAAGAGTTGTGAAGTAATGGATTCATTCCATCTGCTTACAAGGATAGCATGACACTGTTCGCTTCCGTCAAAAGAGATGTTTTCTGAAGGAGGAAGTTTTTGCATCTTAACAAAGGAAAATTCATTGCGGGTATAACCCAGAGTAGTTGGTTATTAGGATGATTGTAGCTTATTTGCTTCCATAGATTGACTCATTTAGATTGACTCATTTAAATTGACTTATTCTCTTTTGGTTCTTCGACGTATCAAGTCTTTGATAGCTCTATCTCCTTCTTGATCCAAGACTAAGGCATCCAACACCTTAAAAAACCATTCTCTAGGAGGAGCCCCCCCCGGTATTTTATGATCGTTTACAACAAAGGAGGGAGTTGCATTGATCTTGATCTGGATTGCGTCTCGAATATCTCTCTTAAGTCTTGATGCAGTGGAAGCAGAAGACATACAGTTTTTCACCTGATTCCAATCAGCTCCTGTTTTCTTTGCAATCTCTTCTAGGACTTGAGGACTGATAGGGGTTCGAGTATTCTGAAGCTCATAAATCTTATGGAAAAAGTCCAAGAAATAAGGCTTCCCTTCCGTACATATAGCGGCTTGAGCTCCCCAGCATGTTGAAGGTTGCTCTCGTTTCCTCTCAACTGCAGGGTTACAGTTTCCGTCCAAAGGGAAGTGACGATAGTATGTACGAATCCTCCCTGGCCATCTCTCATTTGCTTCGTCCAGAAGTTGTGTTCCTTTGTAGCAGTGGGGACATCCAAAATCGAGCCATTTATGAACGATAATATAAGCACTTGTAGAGTTTTGTTCTCCAGCTATCATACCTTGGGCTGAGACGGGAGTCTTGCTAAGAGAATTGAGCTCGCGAAGCATAGAGGAAACATTAGCCTTAGGAAGCAGCGAAATTCTCAGAGGATCCATGCTTGAACTTGAATCATGGGAATGCGAATCATGAGAAGAATGGTCATGCCCCTCACCCTTATCTTTTGGGGGAGAGAAGAGAGTAATAGTTACAGCCATGAGAATGATCAAAGCTAGGGAAAGGAGAGCAGATGGCCAAAGAGCTCTTCCTAGCTCCTTTAGAATGGGAAGAAAACCCTTGGTTTGTGATCCTTCCTGTATCTTTCCTTGACGAAGCAAGTCCGGTGAAAAATAGATCCACAGTGAGGATACAAGAATCCCAAATTGGCATAGATATGTAAGACTACATAGCCTGCAGGGAGTAATCAAAACGAAATAGTTGCGATAGGCGAGAAAAAGATCAAATATGAATCCGATTACAGTTAGACTTACAAGAAGGGATATCTTCCTATGCCAGACTTTGTTAGACCAAAGAAGAGCTAGCCCTATGGATAAAAGAAGAGCATAATAAGAAAATCCAATCTTTGCAATCTGTATTCCAAAGATTTCAGAATATCCGCTGTTAGCAAGTTCAGCACATCCATCTACCCCGTCGATGCTACATCCCATTGAGCCTTTGCATATTCCACTGTGTTTGCAAATCAACAATGCTGAGAGGATCAAAGCAGCCATGATAAAGATGTTCAATATGTAGGACATTTTCAGCCCCATCGGCTTGAATGTGGGAGGAGAGAGTGATTGTTTCATAATGCTTTTTTTTCTAAAGAAACTTTCCCTTTTATGTCAGCATGATTATCTAGTCCCATCATAAGTCAAGTTTTTTCTTAAAGTATAGGATAATCTGTCAAATTTTCATGTGATCATCTTTGTGATCATCTTTGTGGTCATCCATTTCCATGGATGAGATCTGTTATATAGCTTGCAGCCTTGGCAGAGGGGTTCCCCTGAGCGAGATTTTTCTTTATGAAAAGAAGCTCTGTGGAAACGACATTCCTGTATTGTTTGTCTGTGCAGATACGTTTGAGTCCAAAAGCAATATTTTCTGGAGTAACCTCATACTGAAACAGTTCAGGAGCAGCTTGACGTCGAGCCAAGAGATTTGGAAGACCAATATAGCTAATTCGCCAAAGAAAGGGAAAAATAATCGAATCGAACCAATGAATTCGATAGAGAATCAACATTGGTCTATTCATACAAGCTGCTTCTAAAGAAGCAGTCCCTGCGGCTGTAATGATGGAATTACTTTGTTCCATAACACGAAGGGTTCTTTCCTGATAGTGCTCTATAGAAAGACTTGGATGCTTTTTCATACACTTTTGGATGAACTTTTCCATCTTAGAGTCAGCAGTAGCAATGATGACTCTAATTCGTAAAGATTTCGTTTTTTTGGAAAAAAGCTTAATACCGGCAAGCATGTCTGGGAGAAGGTATTGAATCTCAAAGTCTCTACTTCCTGGAAGAACTCCTATTGTATAGTTGAATAGCTTGGGAGAGTGTACGGTAATTTTTTTTTCTTTTGAAAGTCTTTGTTTGATTCTTCTAACCAAAGGATGACCAATCCAAAAAGCTGGGACTCCAACCCGATCGTAAATACCTTTTTCAAAAGGTAGGAGAGTGAGCATTAAGTCTGCAGTTTTTTTGATTTTGTAGACTCTCCTGTAGTTCCACGCCCATACTTGAGGACTCCCTAGATAAATAATCTTGATTCCTTGCTTTTTCAAAAGAGGAGCAAGATAAAGATTGAATCCAGAATAATCAATGAGAACAGCTGCCTTTACTCCATGTGAAATAGCATTCGATAGGACTTTATCGCGAAGAAGTTTAATTTGTCGAAAAGAGAGAAGAGCTTTTTGCAAGCCCATGATTTGCATATTTTCTACTCTTTCTAAGAGATGAACCTTCTGTTTCTGCATGGAATCACCTCCTGTCCCTATGAAATGATCAAATCCCCTGACTCTTAGTGCAGAAACTAACTCTCCTCCTAAAAGATCACCAGAACGTTCTCCTGTAACAATCAGAAGGGGAGGGTTAGTTTTCGATTGAATCAAGGAAGGTTTCTTGAGATTTTTATTAAGACTATCCTTGATAGCTTGTTTTGATGCATTGGAGGTCTTTGCTGAAATTTTTTTTGTTGAGGTTTTCTTGGAACTGGTTTTTTGAGAACTGAGCTTTTGGGAAAAAGCTTTCGATGCTTTTTTAGAAGCATTTTTGAGTGGGGTCTTTTTTTGTAAGGATTTCTCTGAAGTCTTCTTTAAGTTTTTCTTTGATTTCTTCTTTGAAGTTTTCTTTGAAGTTTTTTGGGAAAGTGTTTTAGAGTTCGTTTTTCGATAATTCTGATATGACATTTTATCTCTTCCTTCTCACAGTCATTAAACTTCTTAGGATGAATTTCCTTTCGCAGAGGCTGCTGTGGAGGATGAGACTTCCTTTTTGGGAGGAGAAGCTTCTTTTGGGGACTTTCCTTCTTGTGACTTTCCTTCTTGGACCTTTTTTTCAGAGCCTTCGTTACTCTGTTTCTGATTCTCTTTTCGATAATCTGTTACATAAAATCCAGATCCTTTAAATACAATTCCAGCCCCTGCTCCAATCAGTCGAATCACACTTCCCTTGCATTCGGGGCAGACAGTGTGAGGCTCATCTTTCATGGACTGAAGAGACTCAAACGTGTGAGGGCAGTCTTTGCATTTATAACTGTAAGTAGGCATAGCAATAGAACTTTCGTGCAAGGTTTGAGATGGACTTTTTCTGTCTATTAAAATTTTCTTGACTCTAAAAATTAGAGTCATCTACGTCCCGCCACGATCTTCTAATCACAACAGCACGTTTCCCCCTAGCTAGCACTACAGAGTAGGACAGTTAGTAGAGTCGCCGAAATTTGGATGCTTGGCTGTGTCTTGGAAACTGCTAGCTCCGGTAAAGAAGTCCACAGAATTCGCAGGATCTGTTACAGCACAGACATTCCAGCTACTTAGATCTCGGTCAAAGACAGAGGCTCTACGAAACATAGCAACCATATCAGTCACCATAGCGGTATTCCAGCCACTTAGGTCGCGGTCAAAGACAGAGGCTCCATTAAACATATCCCGCATATTAGTCACCATAGCGGTATCCCAAGCACCTATATCTTGGTCAAAGACAAAGGCTTCAAAAAACATAGCCTGCATAGTAGTCACATCGGAGGTATCCCAAGCACCTATATCTTGCTTAAAGACAGAGGCTTCCTCAAACATATAACTCATATCAGTCACACTAGAGGTATCCCAAGCACCTATATCGTGCTTAAAGACAGAGGCTAAACGAAACATAGCACTCATATTAGTCACACTGGAGGTATCCCAAGCTCCTATATCTTGCTTAAAGACAAAGGCACTAGCAAA